>NZ_JBSTYQ010000008.1:0-220281 GCF_054052385.1 Aeromonas sp. 25-AL00135
AAACCCCTGCAAACACCCCCCAACACCCCCGGGCCCGCCGGGTTGCCCCGGGGGGGCCCTTCGTTATTTATGGCGCATTAGATGCGGCGCATCAGTGACCCAGCTCGCGGGAAGGTACCAGACCGCTCGCCCGCCAGGCGGGATAGAGGGTCGCCACCAGACTCATCAGGATGGCGGCGCCCGTCACGATAAGCAGATCCTGCATATGCAACTCGGTCGGCAAGAAGTCGATAAAGTAGATATCCGGATTGAGGAAGCGGTGGCCGATGAGCTTTTCGACAACGCTCAAGATCTGGGTCAGCTTGCTCGAAAGCAGCCCGCCCAGCAGGGCACCGAGCAGGGCACCGGCCACGCCGTTGACCATCCCCTGAATAACGAAGGTAAGCCGGATCTGACCGGGGCTCGCCCCCATGGTCTTCAGGATGGCGATCTCGCTGCGCTTCTCGTTCACCGCCATCACCAAGGTGGAGACGATGTTGAAGCAGGCGACGGCCACCACCATCAGCATCACCACATACATGACGGTACGCACCATCTGGATGTCCTGATAGAGATAACCCTGGCTGTTCATCCAGCTGCGGATATAGACGTGATGGGGGAACTGCTGCGCGGCGGCTACGGTGATGGATTGCGCCTTGAGCACATCGCTCACCCGCAGGCTGAAGCCCTCCACATCGCTGCCCATACCGGTGATCGCTTGCGCATCGGCCAGATGCATAAAGCCGAGCAGGCCGTCGAGCTGACCGCCAATTTCCAGCAGCCCCACCACGGTCAGGGCTTCGCGCCGAGGATTCTTGATCCCCGCCTGATCACCCCCTTGCGGCAGCAGCAGGGCGACCGAGTCCCCCACCTTGACGCCCAGCTTGTCAGCGATGGTCTTGCCGAGGATCACCCCACGTTCACCCGGTTGCAGCTCACGCAGGCCGCGGCCCGTCATGTATTTGCCCGCATCCGACAGATTGGCTTCCAGATCGGGCAGCACGGCGCGCAGTTGCACCCCCTTGAGGGCGGAGCCGTGCTCCAGCAGGCCATTGAGGCGAATGACCGGCGCGGCCGCCTCAACGCCCGGCTGGGCCAGCAGGTAGTCACGCAGACGTGGCCAGTCCGGCAGCGGCCGCTCGACGGCGTCCAGCTCACCTTGCGGCACCACGGAGAGCACTCGATCTTTAAGCTCCCGCTCGAAACCATTCATGGCGGAGAGGCCCAGGATCAGCGCCATCACCCCGAGGGCAATACCGATGAGGGAAGAGGCAGAGATAAAGGCGATAAACCCGTTGCGACGGCGGGAGCGGCTGTAACGCAGGCCCAGAAAGAGGGGCAGCGGTTTGAACATCAGGCAACCTCCGCCATCACGCCGCTCACCAGGGTCACCCGGCGATGGAGCTTGGCCGCCAGGCTCAAGTCGTGGGTCACCACCACAAACGCAGTGCCCAGTTCACGGTTCAGTTCACACAGCAGTTCGTACACCGCGGTGGCACTGGCGTGATCCAGATTGCCGGTAGGTTCATCCGCCAGCACCAGACTCGGTTCGTTGACCAGCGCCCGGGCGATCGCCACCCGCTGACGTTCGCCACCGGAGAGCTCGGAGGGACGGTGATTCAAGCGATGGGAGAGCCCCACTCTACCCAACATTTTGGTCGCCTTTTCGGTGGCAACCGCCACCGACTCACCGGCGATCAGCAGCGGCATGGCCGCATTTTCCAGCGCACTGAACTCGGAGAGCAGGTGGTGGAACTGGTAGACAAAGCCCAGCTCGCGGTTGCGAAAGCGAGCCTGGGTACGGCTGTCCCAGTGGTGGATATCCTCACCCTTGAACAGCACGGCGCCGCTGGAGGGGTTGTCCAGCGCCCCCATCAGATGCAGCAGAGTGGTCTTGCCGGAGCCGGAGCTCCCCACTACCGCCAGCATTTCACCGGGCGCAACGCAGAGATCGATCCCCTTGAGCACCTGAGTCTCCAGCTCCCCCTCTTTATAGACATGATTGAGCGCCTGGCAGTGCAGCAGAGGTTCACGGGATACGGCTTCATTCATAACAGGGGCTCCACTTACGCCAGTGACCACAGAGGCACCAGTAACAACGCCGGTACTCGCACCGGAGGTAACAACAGAAGATGTATTATTCACGGCATTACTCATAACGCAGCGCCTCGGCCGGTTTCACCCGCGCAGCGCGGGCCGCCGGGTAGAGGGTGGCACTGAAGCTCAGCAGCACGGCGCCCAGCAAAATGGTGATGACCTGAGCCGGCTCGACAATCACCGGCAGGCCACTGCCGCCCGCCGCCATATAGAGGTTGAGCCCCACCGCATTGAGCAGGGGGTTGAGACCCAAGGAGAGCGCCAGGCCCGCCAGTCCGCCAAACAGGGCGCCAATCACCCCGCTGGAGGCGCCGAGCACCATGAAGATTTTGACGATCCCCGATTCACTCATGCCCATGGTGCGCAGGATGGCCACTTCGCCCTCCTTGTCCGTCACCACCATCACCAGCGCGGAGAGGATGTTGAAGGTAGCGACGGCGATGATCAGCACCAGCATCAGCCCCATCATCCGTTTTTCCATAGCGACCGCCTGGAACAGCTCGCCCCGCTCGCGGCGCCAATCCTGCCACAGCAAGCCATCAGGCAACGGCGTCTTGATCACCTCGTCAGCGGCAAAGGGATCATCGAGCCAGAGGCGAATGCCACCGACGGTTTCTGTCGGCAGGCGCAGCAGTCGCTGGGCATCCCCAAGCGCGATCAGCGCAATCTGGTTATCCACATCTGCGCCGACCCCGAAGATACCGGAGACGGTAAAGAGGCGCTGGGCCGGTACCCGGCCAAACGGGGTGAAGCGGGTCCCTTCGGTCAGGATCAGACGAACCTGATCGCCGATGGAGACATTAAGGCGGCGTGCCACCCCCTGCCCCAGCACGATGCGGTAGTGACCCGCCTGCAGGGTATCGAGGCGCCCCCCCAACATCTGGCTATGGAGGATGTCATCCTTGGGCCACTTTGCAGGGTCGATCCCCTGCACGCTCACCCCGGTCAGCTGGCCGGGGCTTTGCAGCATTCCTTCGCTGTCGAGCATGGGGGCCGAGGCAACCACATGGGGTAATTTGGCCAGATCCGGCAAGCCTTGCGGGTCGGCATCAATACGGCCAGCCTGATTGGTCACCACCACATGGGGGATCACCCCGAGGATGCGCCCTTTGAGCTGCCCTTCGAAACCGTTCATCACCGAAATGACCACCATCAGGGCGGCGACCCCGATGGCAATGCCAAAGGTAGAGAACAGGGAGATAAATGAGACGAAGCGATTGCTGCGCTTCGAGCCTGCATAACGCAGGCCGATGGCCAGCGAAAGGGGCTGAAAAAGTCCGGTCTTCAAGGATATGTACGTTGCCAACAAAATAAGATACCGGATAATAAAGGGAAACCGTCCATGACAACAAGGGATAGCCTCCATGCAGGAACAGTTCTTCAGCGTCACTCATGCCACGCCGGTCAATGTGATCCCCATGCCGGCCGACTTCCACCTCCCCTCTCTGGAGGAGCTGGACGCTGAGCTGCCGGAGCCCTTTCGGATCTCTTCGGCCATTACCTCCATCGATCTGGTGACCACTCGCCTGCTGCGCAACCAGAACGAGTCGATGCACGACCTGATCGAGATCGTCAATCAGCAGTCCCGCAAGATCGACATGATCATGGGCTATGTGCTCTCCCTGCAGGACCATCCGGAGCAGCGCTTTCACACCCTGCGCTTCGGAGCTGGGCAGCTCACCTACCTGCACCCCTATCATGATCACGGGGCTGCGCCGCACCTGCACCAGATAGTGCGCCTCAAGATCTTCCTGCGGGAAGAGGCGGCAGCGATCTACTGCTATGGCCAGGTCAAACAGCTCGACGGCGGTGAACATGGCACCCATGTGCAGCTCGACTATGTGCGGATCCGCGAAGATGACCGCGAACTGCTGGTTCGTGCCAGCCTCCACGTGCAATCGAAACAGCTCAAACTGCGCTCCCAAGAGCGTCAGCGCTAACCAGAGCGAACGTCGCGATAGATAACGTCAACGTTAAAAGAATCGAATCATGCCAATGACACTCCCCGCCTTGCCCGCCAAAGCGGGCCAAAAGATCACGCTCGGCCAGCTGGTCGGCAGCAGCCTCTCGCTGATTGCAGCCCGTCTCACCAGTGAAGCCAAGGGGCCGGTACTGCTTATCACCGCAGATACCCCGAGCGCCCTGCGCCTGGAGCAGGAGCTACAGTATTTGCTGGCAGGCAAGCAACTGGACGATCAGTCCGCCCCCGTATTGCTGTTCCCCGATTGGGAGACCCTGCCCTACGACACCTTCTCTCCTCATCAGGACATCATTTCCCAGCGGCTAGAGACTCTCTACAAGCTGCCGCAAATGAGCAAGGGGGTATTGATTGTCCCCATCTCCACCCTGATGTTGCGCTGCGCCCCCCGGGTCTATCTCGACAAATACAGCCTGATGGTGAAGGCCGGTCAGCGCCTCAACCTGCAACAGCTGCGCGGGCGGCTGGCCGAGGCGGGTTACGTGGCGGTGGATCAGGTGCTGGAACATGGCGAATTTGCCGCCCGCGGCTCCCTGCTCGATCTCTTCCCCATGGGCAGCAGCAGCCCCTATCGCATCGACTTCTTCGACGATGAAGTGGACTCCATCCGCCCGTTCGATCCCGAGACCCAGCGATCCAGCGAACCGGTCAAGACGGTCAGCCTGCTGCCCGCCCGGGAATACCCCACCGACGAGGCAGCCATCGAACTGTTTCGCGGCCAGTTCCGCGAGCAGTTCGAGCTGTCGCGGGCCGAGGGTTCCGTCTATCAGGAGGTGAGCAAGGGACGCTGGCCCGCCGGCATCGAGTACTATCTGCCGCTCTTCTTCAACCAAACCGCCAGCCTGTTTGACTATCTGCCGGAAGAGACCCTGCTGCTCACTGTGGGGGACATCTACCCCGCCGCCCAGCGTTTCTGGAACGACATCGGCCAGCGCTATGAAGACAGACGCTGGGACAACACCCGCCCCCTGCTGCCACCGGCCCAGCTCTATCTGCCGGTGGAGCAGATCTTTGCCTCTCTGGGCAGATATGGCGCGGTGCGGCTGCAAGAGGCCGCTACCGCCGGTGATGTCGGTCAGCATGATCTGCCCATCTCGGCGCTGCCGGATCTGCAACTCGATCACAGCAAGGAGCAACCCCTGCTGGCGCTCAACCAGTTCCTGCAAGGTTTTGCCGGGCGCACCCTGTTTGCGGTGGAATCCGAGGGGCGGCGGGAGGTGCTCGGCGATCTGCTGGCGCGTATCTCGCTGCACCCCAAGGAATTCCCCTCTCTCGACGCCTTTATGGCGAGCCCGGATCGCCACGGCCTGCTGGTTGCACCGCTTGAGCGTGGCTTCCTGTGGCAGGAGGTCGGTCAGGATCCACTGGCGCTGATCACCGAGACCGAACTGCTGGGCGGCAAGGTGCGCAGCAAACGAGCGCGGGAGAAGAGCAAGAACCTGAGCTCCGATGCGGTGATCAGAAACCTGGGCGAGCTGACCCAGGGTCAGCCAGTGGTCCATCTGGATCACGGGGTCGGCCGCTATCTGGGACTGGAAACCATCGACGCCGGTGGCCTGCCCACCGAGTTTTTGACCCTTGAATATGCCGGCGGCGACAAGCTGTTCGTGCCGGTTACCAGTTTGCACCTTATCAGCCGCTATACAGGCTCTGATAACCCGCCCAGCCACAAGCTCGGCGGTGAAGCCTGGAGCAAGGCGCGGCGCAAGGCGGCGGAGAAGGTGCGCGACGTGGCAGCCGAGTTGCTGGATGTCTACGCTCATCGCGCCGCTCGCGCCGGTTTTGCCTTCAAGCACGACAAAGAGGCCTATCGCCAGTTTGCCGCCAGCTTCCCGTTCGAGGAGACCGACGATCAGCTCAACGCCATCAATGCGGTGCTGGGGGACATGTGTCAGGCCAAGAGCATGGACCGACTGGTGTGCGGCGACGTGGGTTTTGGCAAAACCGAAGTGGCGATGCGGGCGGCGTTTGTGGCGGTGCACGGCGGCAAGCAGGTTGCCGTGCTGGTGCCCACCACCCTGCTGGCGCAACAGCACTACGACAACTTCCGCGACCGCTTCGCCAACTGGCCGGTGCGGGTCGAGGTGCTGAGCCGCTTCCGCTCCGCCAAGGAGCAGAGCGCTGTGATGAAAGAATTGGCCGAAGGCAAGGTGGACATCATCATCGGCACCCACAAGCTGCTCGGCTCCGAACTCACTTTCAAGGATCTGGGACTGCTCATCGTCGATGAGGAGCACAGATTCGGGGTGCGCCAGAAGGAGAAGATCAAGGCGCTGCGGGCCGATGTGGATATCCTCACTCTCACCGCCACCCCTATTCCGCGCACCCTCAACATGGCGATGTCCGGCATGCGGGATCTCTCCATCATCGCCACCCCGCCCGCCAAGCGACTCGCCATCAAGACCTTCGTA
The DNA here is from genome assembly GCF_054052385.1 of Aeromonas sp. 25-AL00135. Lineage (NCBI taxonomy): Bacteria > Pseudomonadati > Pseudomonadota > Gammaproteobacteria > Aeromonadales > Aeromonadaceae > Aeromonas > Aeromonas sp. 25-AL00135. The sequence continues at coordinate 6,466 of NZ_JBSTYQ010000008.1, forward strand.
CGCCAGCACGAACCGGCGGTGGTACGCGAGGCGGTACTGCGGGAATTGAAGCGTGGCGGTCAGGTTTACTACCTGCACAACGATGTCGAGAGCATCGAGAAGTGCGCCGCCGATCTTGCCGAATTAGTGCCAGAGGCCCGCATCGGCATCGCCCACGGCCAGATGCGCGAGCGCGACCTTGAGCGGATCATGTCTGACTTCTACCACCAGCGCTTCAACCTGCTGGTTTGCACCACCATTATCGAGACAGGTATCGACGTACCGAGCGCCAACACTATCATCATGGATCGGGCGGATCACCTGGGATTGGCCCAACTGCACCAGCTGCGGGGTCGGGTTGGCCGCTCTCACCATCAGGCCTATGCCTACCTGCTCACCCCCCATCCCAAGCTGATGACCAAGGATGCGGCCAAGCGGCTGGAGGCGATCGCCTCGCTCGAAGATCTCGGCGCCGGGTTTGCGCTGGCGACCCACGATCTGGAGATCCGTGGCGCGGGCGAACTGCTCGGCGACGATCAGAGCGGCCAGATTGAATCGGTCGGCTTCACCCTCTATATGGAGATGCTGGAGCAGGCGGTCGAGGCGCTGAAAAATGGCAAGGAGCCGTCGCTGGAGCAACTAATGAGCCAGCACACCGAGGTGGAGCTGCGCCTGCCTGCGCTGTTGCCGGATGACTATATTCCGGACGTCAATATGCGCCTCTCCATGTACAAGCGGATCGCCAGCGCGGCGGACGAGCAGGAGCTGCGGGAGCTGAAAGTGGAACTGATCGACCGCTTTGGCCTCTTGCCGGAGGCAACCAAAACCCTGCTGGAGCTGGCCGCTTTCCGCCAGCGTGCCACCGCCCTTGGCATTCGCCGGGTGGAGATGAGCGAGCGCGGCGGCTATCTCGACTTCACCCAGGAGACCAAGGTCAATCCGGCCTATCTGGTCAAACTGCTCTCCAGCCAGCCACGGGTCTACAAGATGGACGGGCCGACCCGATTGCGTTTCCAGGTGCCGACTCAGGACAGAGCCATGCGCCTGAAACTGGTGGATGGTTTGCTGGCTGATCTGGCCAACAACAGCCTGTGAGTCTCTGCAACGCTGGCGTCGAGCCAGAGAGATAATGCCAACTAAAACGGGAGCCATATCGGCTCCCGTTTTGTTTACGTTGGCTGGTGACTAGCGTCTCCCTTCTCCCCTTGTGGGAGAAGGGTCGGGGATGAGGGGGGCAGTGAAAACCATTCCTCTCACCCTGCCCTATCCCAGGGGGGAGAGGGAATCGCACCGGTAAATGTCGGGCTTCGCTGTGCTCAGCACCAACCTACACCTCTGACGATCAGCACTGGTTGGCTGGATCCTCATGGGCGGAGAACTCTCGCATAAAGGCCTCTGCCCGCTCCACCATCTTGGTCGAGCCAACAAAGTAAGGGGTACGCTGGTGCAGTGCGGTGGGCTGGATATCCATGATGCGGCCAAAGCCATCGGAGGCCTTGCCACCAGCCTGCTCCACCAGAAACGCCATCGGGTTGCACTCATAGAGCAGACGCAGCTTGCCGTTCGGGGAGTTGGTGCCGGACGGATAGATGTAGATGCCACCCTTGAGCAGGTTGCGATGGAAATCGGAAACCAGGGAACCGATATAACGGGAGGTGTAAGGTCTGTGGGTCGCCTCGTCCCGCTCCTGGCAATATTTGAGGTACTTCTTCACCCCGTCCGGGAACTTGATGTAGTTGCCCTCGTTGATGGAGTAGATCTTGCCCTCTTCCGGAATGCGGATGTTCTCGTGGGAGAGGCAGAAGCAACCGATGGAGGGGTCGTAGGTAAAGCCGTTGACGCCAAAGCCGGTAGTGTAGACCAGCATGGTGGAGGAGCCGTAGACCACATAACCGGCGGCGACCTGACGGTTGCCCGGTTGCAGGAAGTCCTCCAGGGTCACCGGCGAACCCTGCGGGCTCAAACGGCGGTAGATGGAGAAGATGGTCCCGACCGAGACGTTGACGTCGATATTGGAGGAGCCATCGAGCGGGTCGATCAGCACCACATACTTGGAGTTTTTGGAGAGCGGTGAGTCAAAGGCGACGAAGTCCTCTTCCTCTTCCGAAGCCATGCCGCACACCTCGCCGCGCGCTTCGAGCGCCGCCTTGAAGCGTTCGTTGGCATAAACATCCAACTTCTGCTGCACCTCGCCCTGTACGTTTTCAGCGCCCATGGAACCGATGATATCCGCCAGTCCCGCCTTGTTGATCTCCCGGTTCACCACCTTGGCAGCAAGGCGGATCGAGCTCAGCAACGAGGTCAGCTCGCCGGTCGCGGTAGGATAATCCGCCTGCTTTTTGACGATGAACTCACCCATGGTGATCATGTTTCGCATTTTTGTTCCTTTAGATCGCATCCGTTGGCATTGAAAACGTTTGCAGGCATCGGCAAAAAAAATGCCGATCACCGGCGGCCTTGATTTGTAACCTAATGTAACGCCTGTTTTTTGTTTTTGCAGCGAATTAAGCGGCCTATTAAATAGGCTATTTCGCCTCACGTTATGGTAAAAGGCGCTTTTTATTCGGTTTCAATCGATAACTTTTCGCCTCTTAATTCGTGGCAATAACCTGCGGCAAGCCATGAGCTGACTGGCCTTTGGCCATTAAAAATGGAGTCTGATGGGCCTGCAGTTCCCTCAGCCATTACCTCTTGAGATCCGATCGCCAATCCAGCACACTGATTTCGCTTTGGAAGCAAATAAAACTCAAGGATTATCAATGAACAAGACTCTCATTGCCGGCATGGTAGCCGGACTGTTTGCCCTTCCCGCCTGGGCTGCCCAGGTGCCTGCCGGTACCAAGCTGCTGCCGGATGCCCAACAAATCTACGTGACCAATATCGGCACCGAACCCACCACCATCGACCCCCAGCTGGTAGAAGAGACCGCCGGTAGTGCCATCGTCAACGATCTGTTTGAAGGGCTCTATGAGCTGGATAATACCGGCAAGATCAAACCAGCAGGCGCCGTCAGCTACGAGGTCGACAAGACAGGTACCGTCTACACCTTCAAACTGAGGCCCGAGGCCAAGTGGTCAAACGGTGAACCGGTCACTGCCGCCGATTATGTCTACGGCTGGCAACGGGCGGCCGATCCCAAGACGGCCTCCAACTACGCCTGGTTTATCGAGTTGACCGGAGTGGTCAATGCAAGCGAGGTGACACAGGGCAAGAAGAGCCCGTCAGAGCTCGGGATCAAGGCGCTCGATGACCACACCCTGCAGGTCACCCTGAAAAATCCGGTCCCCTTCTTCCTGAAGACGCTGGCCCACTACACCACGTTCCCGGCCCCCAAGGCCACCATTGAAAAATTCGGCAAGGATTGGGTCAAACCGGGCAATATCGTCTCCAACGGTGCCTTTGTACTCAAGGAGTGGACTCCCAACGAGCGGCTGAGTGCCGAGCGCAATACCCACTACTGGAACAACCAACACACCGTCCTGAACAAGGTGATCTATCTGGAGATCGTCTCCGAAACCGCCGCCTACAACCGCTATCGCACCGGTGAACTGCACTACACCACTTATCCGCTGGAGCAGTACAAACAGCTCAGGAGCAAGAGCCCGGAAGAACTGGTCAGCGTCCCCACGCTGGCCAGCTATTACTATGTCTTCAATACCCAGCGCAAACCGTTCGATGACCCGAAAGTACGCAAGGCGCTCTCGCTCGCCATCGACCGGGAGACCATCACCGACAAGATCCTGGGACAGGGACAAATTGCCGCATATAGCTTCACGCCCCCCATTGTGGACGGTTTTGAATTGAAAAAACCGGCCAGCCAGCTGCAGAGCAAAGAGGAGCGGATCAAGCAAGCCAAAGCCCTGTTGGCCGAAGCGGGATATGGCCCGGACAAGCCACTCACAGTGGACATTCTCTACAACACCAACGAGAGCCACAAAAAGATTGCGCTGGCCGTCTCCTCCATGTGGAAACACAACCTGGGGGTCACTGCCACCCTCAACAACATGGAGTGGAAGACCATGGTCTCGGCACTCAACGAGGGGGATTTCGGGGTTAGCCGCTATGGCTGGAACGGGGATTATAACGATGCCTCCACCTTCCTCGACATCATGACCTCCAGCAGCAGTGCCAACAGCGGCAAGTGGTTCAACAAGGAGTACGACGCCCTGCTGGCCAAGGCCCACGACTCGCTGGATCCCGCTGAACGCAATGCCCTGTATCAACAGGCAGAGGCACTCATTGATGCGGATGCCCCCATCGCCCCCATCTATTTCTCGGTCAAATCCAGGTTGCTCAAGCCTTTCGTGAAAGGCTACCCCCACCTTAACCCGCAGGATGTGGTCTACAGCAAGGAGCTCTATCTGGTTGCCCAATAGACACTGACTGAACAGATCAACCAGACTTGCTGACCTTTGTTGTAGTGATGGTCAAGAGAGGCAGCTTCAAGCACAGGTAATCTGAGTTGGACCGCTGATATCTACAACAAGCGAACGCCAGAACCGCCTTCTCAACGACAAAACCTCCGATACGCTATATCGGGGGTTTTGAGGTAGAAAACACAAGCTAAAAATGGGTGACGTTTTCAGCTTCTAGATAAGGCCACATTGCACTTGATCGCTTGGCTCAACTGGCCCAAGTGATTATGTGATCAATCCACTCACCAGCCTGCTCCTCGTGAACCACTTTGCCACGTACAGATTGACCTGCCTGATGCATGGCAGAGCGACTGCCGGTCAGCAGCGGATGCCACTCTGGCAGAGTATCCCCGTCAGCCAGTAAACGATAGGCACAAGTAGAGGGGAGCCAATCATATTCGGCAATCTTGTCGTGAGTTATCTGCAGACAGTCAGGCTCTTTTTTAAAGCGATTAAGATAATCGGAACACTGGCAGGTCTTGGTATTGAGCAGGTTACAAGCCACATTGGTGAAAACCAGTTCATCTGTATCTTCATCAATGAGCTTGTTAAGGCAACATTTACCGCAACCATCGCAGAGGGATTCCCACTCGGATTCAGTCATCTGCTGCAGACTCTTGGTCTGCCAAAAGGAGGATTGCATCATACCGTTCACTTAATATGCCTTCTCAAACGCGTGGTTATACCTATTGTTACCCTGAATTTCAAGGTTGGCATGGCCCACGGAGTTCTTTAGCAATAAAAACCAAACATAAAAAAACCGGCGCCTTGGCGCCGGTTTTTGCTCACTATCTCTCGATTACAGAGAAGCAGTGAAGGTACGGGTGATGACGTCTTGCTGTTGCTCTTTGGTCAAAGAGTTGAAGCGAACGGCATAACCGGATACGCGGATGGTCAACTGCGGATATTTCTCCGGGTTTTCCATGGCGTCCAGCAGCATTTCACGGTTCATCACGTTAACGTTCAGGTGCTGACCACCCTCTACGTTGGATTCGTGGTGGAAGTAACCGTCCATCAGGCCAGCCAGGTTGGCTTTCTGGGCTTCCATATCTTTACCCAGTGCGTTCGGAACGATGGAGAAGGTATAGGAGATACCATCTTTAGCGTAAGCGAACGGCAGCTTGGCTACGGAAGTCAGGGAAGCAACAGCACCTTTCTGGTCACGACCGTGCATCGGGTTTGCACCCGGGCCGAACGGAGCACCGGCACGACGGCCATCCGGGGTGTTACCGGTCTTCTTGCCATATACCACGTTGGAAGTGATGGTCAGAACAGACTGGGTAGCAACAGCACCACGGTAGGTGTTCAGCTTCTGAATCTTCTTCATGAAGCGCTCAACCAGGTCACAGGCGATATCATCGACGCGAGCGTCGTTGTTACCGAACTGCGGGTATTCGCCTTCGATTTCGAAGTCGATGGCAACGCCATCTTCGTCACGAATCGGCTTGACCTTGGCGTACTTGATGGCTGACAGAGAGTCAGCGGCTACGGACAGACCAGCGATACCACACGCCATGGTGCGATATACGTCACGGTCGTGCAGCGCCATCAGAGAGGCTTCGTAGCTGTACTTGTCGTGCATGTAGTGGATGATGTTCAGCGCAGCAACGTATTGCTTGGCCAGCCAATCCATGAAGTGGTCCAGACGATCCATTACGTCGTTGTAGTCGAGGTACTCGGACTTGACCATCTCGGTTTTCGGACCGACCTGGATCTTGAGCTTCTCGTCCATACCACCGTTGATTGCATACAGCATGGTCTTGGCCAGGTTGGCACGAGCACCGAAGAACTGCATCTGCTTACCAACGATCATCGGGGATACACAGCAAGCGATGGCGTAGTCATCGTTGTTGAAATCCGGACGCATCAGATCGTCGTTCTCGTACTGAACGGAAGAGGTCTCGATGGATACCTTGGCACAGTACTTTTTGAAACCGACCGGCAGCTTCTCGGACCACAGGATGGTCAGGTTCGGCTCAGGGGACGGGCCCATGGTGTACAGGGTGTTCAGCATACGGAAGCTGTTCTTGGTGACCAGAGTACGGCCATCAACGCCCATACCAGCCAGGGTCTCGGTCGCCCACATCGGGTCGCCGGAGAACAGTGAATCGTATTCCGGAGTACGCAGGAAGCGAACCATACGCAGCTTCATGACCATGTGGTCCATCAGCTCCTGGGCTTCTTGCTCGGTGATCAGGCCTTTTTGCAGGTCACGCTCGATGTAGATATCCAGGAAGCTGGAGGTACGACCGAAGGACATGGCAGCACCGTTCTGGGACTTGACTGCCGCCAGGTAGGCGAAGTAGGTCCACTGTACGGCTTCTTTAGCGTTCTTGGCCGGTACGGAGATATCGCAACCGTACTTGGCAGCCATCACCTTCATCTGTGCCAGGGCACGGTGCTGCTCGGAGATCTCTTCGCGCAGACGGATGGTGGCTTCCAGGTTGACGCCGTTTTCCAGGTCAGCTTGCAGGGACTTGAACTGGGCCAGTTTGTCGGCCATCAGGAAGTCAACACCGTACAGAGCAACACGACGGTAGTCACCGATGATACGGCCACGGCCGTAGGCATCCGGCAGACCGGTGATAACACCAGACTTACGGCAGTTCAGGATGTCTTTGGTGTAAACGTCAAACACGCCCTGGTTGTGAGTCTTGCGGTATTCGGTGAAGATCTTCTCGACCATCGGGTCCAGTTGACGACCGTACACTTCGCAAGAAGTTTTAACCATCTTGATACCGCCGTTGGCGATGATGGCGCGCTTCAGCGGCTTGTCAGTCTGCAGACCAACGATCTGCTCCAGGCTCTGATCGATATAACCGGCATCGTGTGCGGTAATGGTGGAGGGCAGGTCAGTATCAAAATCGACCGGCGCATGAGTGCGGTTCTCGATTTTGATCCCTTCCATGACCTTGTCCCACAGCTTGGTGGTCGCTTCGGTCGCGCCAGCCAGGAAGGACTCGTCACCTTCATACGGGGTGTAGTTCTTCTGGATGAAGTCACGGGTGTTGACAGAGGTCTGCCATTCACCGGCCGCGAAGCCTTCCCATGCTTTTTGGAACTGTTCGTTAAGTTCTGCCATTTTTCATTACCTCACACGGTATTGATGTAGTATCCCGCAATCATCCTTAATGATGACGACGGAAGATAAACCAGTAAGTCAGACCAACCATCACGCCACCACCGATGATATTGCCGATGGTCACGGGGATGAGGTTGTGTAGGACGAAGTTGGATACGGTCAGGTCAGCAAAGGTTGCCGGATCCTGGCCGATGGCCTGCCAAAATTCCGGACTAGCCACGCTGTGGATAGCGATACCAACCGGAATCATAAACATGTTTGCGATGCTGTGCTCGAAACCTGAGGCAACGAACATGGCAACCGGCAGCAGCATAACCACTACCTTGTCAGTCGCGCTGCGGGCACCAAAGGCCATCCAGGCAGCAAGACATACCATCAGGTTACAGAGGATACCCAGCGCCACCGCTTCGAAGAAGGTGTGGTGAATTTTGTGTTGGGCCACTTTGAGGGCGTTAAGGCCCCACTGACCGTCTGCTGCCGTGTACTCTGCAGAAACGATGATCAGCGCCACCATCAACAGACCACCAATCAGGTTGCCGAAGTAAACCAGACCCCAGTTCTTGAGCAGCTGAGCCCAGCTGATGCGATTGGCAGCCTTGGCCACCAGCGTCAGGGTGGTGGAGGTGAACAACTCGGCACCGAGCAGCACACAGAGAATAAGTCCGAGAGAGAAGCAGAGACCGCCCACCAACTTGGCCATACCCCAAGGCATGGAGCCGGTTCCGGTCGTCACTGTGATGTAGAAGATAAATGCGATGGCGATGAAAGCGCCTGCGGTGATGGCCAGTGGAATGACCTTGTATGCCGGCTTGGTAGCCTTGGCATAGGTGATGTCTTCAGCCAGTGCAGCGATGGCTTCGGGCTTGAGACAATCGAATGGAGATTCAGCTTTCAATTATTTTCTACCTGAATGTTTTGCCTGTTGAAATCATAACAAAGGGCCAAATAGCCAAAATTGACATTGATCAAGTTTATCAGAGTGCGAATGTAATTTTACTACAAATATTTTAGTGCGATGGCTACACCACTTTACACCAGGTATCAGCTGAAACAGAAATATCACATTTTTAATGCAATGATTTTAAAGAATTTATTCCAGAGCATGGAAATGTGGCATTGGCAAGATATCTTTGCAGATCGCCAGCACATCCCCTGCCCTGCCATCAACCCCCTTAGGGGTATTTTTTGTTTTTTATTTCATCTTTGAATAACAATCCCGTGCCTTGCCGCACGATAAACAGAAGGGGCCACACGGCCCCTTCCTTTACAGCAACGATCACGCCCAGTGATGGGCTCGCTTGGCCTTCTGCAGCTTCTCGTAGGCCGCCAGCAGCTTCTGGTGCAGCGGGAACTGGGAGAGCGACAGATCGGCCGCCTCCAGCCCGTGGAAGCGTGCTTCGCCAGTGGCGTTAGCCCATGCCTGTGCCAGCGTCTCTTCGCCATACATGCGAGTGAAGACGGCGCGATACTGCTCCGGATCCCGCTCCTCATCGAGGAACAACTCGACGCAGGCACGCAGGGCGCGGTAGTAGCTGGCACGCTCGGCAGTGAACACTGACTGGTTGAACTCCATGGTCCAGTCGATGAGATCCAGCGCCGTCTCCAGCTCACCGACGGCCAGCGCCAGCATGGCTTTCAGCTCACCAACGCGCAGGGTGTGCAGCGCGGTACCCTTGGCAGCGGCGATGCCCAGCAGCTCGCGTACACGGGTACGCTCGTCGTGCCCCTCTTCATCCAGTTGATCAAACAACGCCATGTACTGCTCGGCATCCCAATCAAGTGATGGCAGCGCCAGGATCACTTCGCGCAGGTTGGCGCCCATGTTGTTGTTGGCCAGCAGCAGATCTTCGGCCGGATAGATGTCGGACATGCCCGGCACCAGAATGCGGCAGGCGTAGACACCTAGATGCTCGTAGTCGGCGATATAGACCGGCTGCTCCAGCTCATGGAAGATACCGATCAGGTGGTCGAACTCCTCCTGCGAGGTGCCACGGAAGTCCCAATCGGCAAACTCGAAGTCCGCATCCTGCTTGAACAGATCCCAGCTGATAAGGCCCGAGGAGTCGATGAAGTGGGTCTCGAGGTTGTGGTGATCCGCCACCTGCTCGTTATCGAATGACGGTGGCACGAATACGTCGAGATCCTTGAGACCACGGCCCTGCAGCAGCTCGGTGACGGTCCGCTCGAAGGCCACTTCGAAGCGCGGGTGGGCGCCGAAGGAGGCAAAGCAGGTACCGTTGCTCGGGTTGAGCAGCACCACACAGATGACCGGATAGCGGCCACCGAGGGAAGCATCGAAGCTGTAAATGGGGAAGCCTTCCGCTTCGAGCGCCGCGATGGAGGCGGCAATCCCCGGATAACGGGCAATCACCTCGTCCGGGATCTGCGGCAAGCTGATGGCCTCGGCGATGATCTTGTTCTTCACGTGGCGCTCGAACACCTCGGAGAGCGCCTGGGTGCGCGCTTCGGTCTTGGTGTTGCCAGCGCTCATGCCGTTGGAGACATAGAGGTTGCCGATGATGTTCATCGGGATGTATACGGTCTCGTGATCGGACTGACGCTCGAACGGCAGGGCGACGATACCGCGCTCCTCGTTGTTTGACTGCAGATCCACCAGCATGTCGGCGGTCACTTCACCGTCCGGGTTGTAGAACTTGCGGGTGAAGCTGTCGAGCAGACCGGCCGGGAACTGGTCACCCTCGATGGGGAACCACCTCTCGTTCGGGTAGTGAACGAAATCGCCGTTGGCGACCTGCTCGCCCAGATAGAAGTCGGCGAAGAAGTAGTTGGTGGAGAGACGCTCGAAATATTCGCCAAGGGCAGACGCGAGGGCCGCCTTCTTGCTGGCACCCTTGCCGTTGGTAAAGCAGAGGGCGCACTCTTTGTCCCGAATATGCACCGACCAGACGTTCGGCACGGGGTTGAGCCAGGAGGCCTCTTCAATATCAAAGCCCAAGGCTTGCAGCTTGGTCTGGAAGCGTTCGATGGAGTCTTCCAGCGCCGCGTCCTTGCCGGGAATAAAAGTGTGGTCAGTCATCACGATATCCTGATTTTTATTGGCTCATGTTCGGCCGCAGATAATAGCAGGGGTCGGCGGCTTTGGCAGGACAAAAATCAGTAAACAGGGATGAGTCGCACGGTGAGAAACCGGCTTATCCCCGCTCCCCCGCCAAAAACAGTGCGGGCCCGGGGATTGCCCGGGCCCGCTGGTTACGCGACGCGATAAACCGTCAGAGCTGCTTGCCCTGGCTCGCAATCACCTGGCTGTACCAGTGGAAGCTAGCTTTCTTGATCCGGCGAAGGGAGCCCCCCTGCTCGTCACGCTCCACATAGACGAAGCCGTAGCGCTTCTGATAGCCGTTGAGCCAGCTCAGGATGTCGGTGAACGACCAGGCGCAGTAGCCGAGCAATTCCACCCCATCCTGCATCGCCTCCTGGCACGCCTTGACGTGACTGCGCAGGTAATCGATGCGGTACTCATCGTTCACCTTGTCGCCCGCCTCCAGCTTGTCGAACTCGCCAAGACCGTTCTCGGTGATCATCAGCGGCAGGCCATAGCGGGAAGAGAGGCGACGCAGGGCGATGCGCATACCGGTCGGATCGATGGCCCAGTCCCAGTTACTGGTCTCAAGGTGCGGATTGGGCGCCGTCTTGTAGAGGCCGGGGATGCCGCTCGATGGCGTAGTACCCTTCTTGCCGGTGGTGTTGATCCGCTGCAGGGTCTGACCGCCCAAGGGGTTATCTGTGTAGGTCAGGGTGTAGTAGTAGTTGACGCCGATGTAGTCGGGCGTCCCCTCGCGCAGCAACTCCATATCGCCCGGCAGGATCTCCGGCGCCTCGCCGTTTTCTCGCAAGTAAGCGAGCGCCGCCTGCGGATAGCGGCCAAAGCAGTAGGCATCCAGCCACCAGAGGTTGTTGAACTCCTCGGCGTTCTCATAGGCCAGCATATCTTTCGGATCGCACGACGCCGGATAGGCAGGGGAGTAGGCAAAGCTCGGGCCGATGAGGCCATTTGGCACATGCTGGCGAAACGCCTTGATCACTCGGGCATTGGCCAGAAACGCGATGTGGTTGGCGGCAAAGAAGCGCTTACGATCCTGCACGGCCGGCGGATGGGTGCCGAGCTGATAGGCGTTGGTCAGGTTGTAGTTCTGCTCGTTAAGCGACACCCAGTACTTCACCTTGCCGGCAAAACGCTGATAGAGGGTCACGCAGTAGCGCTCGAAATCCTCGATAATGCGTCGGTCTTCCCAGCCACCGTACTCATCTTGCAGCGCCTGCGGCAGATCCCAGTGATAAAGGGTCAGCACCGGTTCGATCTGGTGGGCCAAGAGGGTGTCGATCAGCTTCTCGTAGAAAGCCAGACCCGCCTCGTTCACCTCCCCCCGACCGGTGGGATAAATGCGCGGCCAGCTCACCGAGAAGCGGTAAGCCTTGAGCCCCATCTCGGCCATCAGCGCCACGTCCTCTTCCATACGGTGGTAATGATCCACCGCCACATCGCCGTTGCTCCCCTCAAAGGTCTTGCCCGGCAGCTTGGTGAAGAGATCCCACACCGAGGGCCCCTTGCCATCGGCATTCCAGCCTCCCTCCACCTGATAGGCGGCGGAGGCGGCGCCCCACAGAAAATCGCTCGGGAAGTCGTTGAACTTGTGATGATGCATCTGGTGTTGCTCCTTCTGCGCTGATGGTGTCAGCCATCTCTGATAACTCGGCGCCCCCTGTCTGGGCACCCGAAATGAATTGGCATAAGCATCCATCACTTCTAAAATTCCGTCCAATGACAAATTTGACCACTCAACATTCCCAACAGGAATGAAAGGAGCCCTGATGGAGCTACGGGATCTGAAAGCCTTCGTCACTCTGGGGGAGGTGCTGCACTTCGGCCAAGCGGCGGTACGTCAGCACGTTACCCAGTCGGCCCTGAGCAAACAGATAAAGCGGCTGGAGGATGAGCTTGGCGGTGAGCTGTTCGAGCGCAACGCCAGCACCACTCGCCTCACCGGACTGGGCAGGGCGCTGTATGAGGATGCCCGCGCTGTGGTCATCCAGAGCGAGCAGCTCTCGCGCACCGCCCGCGACGTGCTGGCGGGCAATGTCGGCACCCTGCGCATCGGCTTTGGCGTGGCCACCAAAATCCTGGTGCCCGCCGCCATTGCCCGTTTTCGCGCCGAGCGGCCGCAGGTGACTATCGAGCTCAACGATCTCTCCACCCACCACCAGCTGCTGGCGCTCAGTGAAGGCAAGCTGGATCTCGGTTTTTGCCGCCTGCCCGCCCCCAAGGGGTGGCACGCCCTGCCGGTGGTCGAAGCCCACTTTGTCGCCGTACTACCCGCCAGCTACCGCGATGTGAGGGAGTTGGCGGATCTGGTGGACAAGCCGCTGGCGATCCTGCGTCGGGACAAGGCGCCGTCGTTTTACGATCACCTGATGAACTATCTGGCCCAGAGCGGGCTGCGTTTTCGCGATATCCAGTACGTCAACGACTTCGCCGCTGGCGTCGCCACCGCGGCGGCAGAGATCGCCTGGACCCTGGTCCCCTCCTCCACCACCATAGAACACCCGGATGTGCTCACCCTGTCCCTTAGAGATGGGGAAGCCTGCTGGACCATTGGCCTTATCCGTCCGCCCCACAGCAAGGGGCCCTTGATCGATGCCTTCTGGGCAACCATCGCCGATATGACGCCAAGATAGACACGCCGTTGGCAAACAGCAGATGGCAGCCGCGCATCAACGATAGCGTTCGACGATACGCGCCAACTCGCCGCTTTGTCGCAGCTGTTGCAGGGCACTGTTGAACTCGGTTATCCGGGTATTGAAGCGGGAGTGCTTGCCGATGCAGAGATTGAACGGGGTAGCGTCAAGCTGCAGCGGCACCTCGACCACCAACCCGGAGAGACCCAGCTGGTTGAGTTTGAAGCGTGCCACAAGTGGGTCGGTCACCATCAGGTCCCCCCGACCCGCCGCCAGCATTTTGAAGACATTATCGACATTGATGGTGTGATGAACGGTGAAGCCCGCCAGGTTCTCCTTGCCCCAGCCGTTACCGAAATAGTCGAGAAAGGTAAGCGATTTGAAGTCGCTCAAGCGGCTGGCTCGCTGAAACTCCGCCATCCGGGGATGGGCACGCTGGGTAAAAATGGTTAGCACAGTGGTAGTGACCGGCTCTTCCACAACCAGGGTATAGCTGCGCCGCTCCCGGGTAGCGATAGTGACAAAACCATCGGCCTGCGCCATCCGCACCAGTTTTTGCGCCCGTTGCCACGGATAACCTTCATGGCGCACCCGCAGCCCCATCTGCGCCGCTACCCGATCCATCACGTCGATCATCAGCCCGCGCATCCTACCCTGTTCGTCACGCCACGAATATGGGGCAAAGTCGTCAAAGTAGACCATCTTCAACTCGGCCGCTGGCGCCGCCCATGCACTCTGCCACATCAGCAATCCCCAAAGGATTGCGATCCTCATACCAACACCCATGGCCGCGACTCCATCCACTTCTGCCAACTCTGAGCCTAGTGCAAAGCGGGCTGCGGCAAGGTTCAGGATTCAGTGGAAAAGTGGCCAACGAAAAAAGAGAGAGGAAGCAATGGCTTCCCCTCTCTCGTTCGTTTTTCAGCACGCCACCTTACCGATGGCGGTCACGGCTTACCGGTTACGCCAGCTCGGCCCGCAGCGCCCTGGTGGCATCGACCATCACCTTGAGGGCGGCCTCAGTCTCTTCCCAGCCGCGGGTCTTGAGGCCGCAATCCGGGTTGACCCAGAGCCGCTCGACCGGGATCTGCTTGGCGGCTTTGCGCAGCAACCCCTCAATCCAGCTCTGGCTCGGCACGTTCGGCGAATGGATGTCGTAGACGCCCGGGCCAATCTCGTTGGGGTAGTTGAAGCGTTCGAACGCTTCGAGCAGCTGCATCTGGCTGCGGCTGGTCTCGATGGTGATCACATCCGCATCCAGCGCCGCTACCGCCTCGATGATGAGGTTGAAATCGCTGTAACACATGTGAGTGTGGATCTGGGTGCTGTCCGCCACCGGGCTTGCACTCAGACGGAAGGCCCGCACCGCCCAATCGAGATAAGCCTGATGATCTTGCTTGCGCAGGGGCAAGCCTTCGCGGATCGCCGGTTCGTCGATCTGGATGATCTTGATGCCAGCGGCTTCCAAATCTGCCACCTCGTCGCGAATGGCCAGCCCGATTTGCAGGGCGGATTGCTCGCGACTCACATCTTCTCGCGGGAAGGACCAGCAGAGGATGGTCACAGGGCCAGTCAGCATCCCCTTCACCGGCTTGTCGGTCAGGCTCTGGGCAAACTTTGTCCACGCCAGGGTCATGGGGGTCGGGCGGTCGATGTCACGGGTGATCACCGGCGGCTTGACGCAGCGGGAGCCATAGCTCTGTACCCAACCGAAGCGGGTGATGGCAAAGCCATCCAGCAGCTCACCAAAATACTCCACCATGTCGTTGCGCTCGGCTTCGCCATGTACCAGCACATCCAGCCCGATGGCCTCCTGACGCGCGATGGCATCGCGGATCTCCGCCTTAATGCCCGCCTCGTAGGCGCTGTCATCGATGCGACCGGCGCGCCAATCCTGCCGCAATACCCGGATCTGCGAGGTCTGCGGGAAGGAGCCAATGGTGGTGGTGGGCAGCAGCGGCAGTTTGAGATCCGAGCGCTGCAGCTCGGCCCTGACCGGATAGGGGTTGTGGCGATCAAAATCGCTGTTGGTGAGGCTGGCGAGCCGTGACTGCACCGCTTTTTTGTGCACCCGGCTGTCGGACTCCCGATCGACGATGGGCTGGCTGTAGGCGGTGATTTTGTCGAGCTCGCCCCCATCCAGATACTCTCTGAGCAGCCCCAACTCGAAACATTTTTGCAAGGCGAAGGCGAACCAGCTGCGGGTCTGGGGATCCAGCTCCTGCTCCAGGGTCAAATCCACCGGGCTGTGCAGCAATGAGCAGGATGAGGCCACCCAGAGCCGCTCGCCGAGTTTGGCTTTCAGTGCCTTCAGGGTCGGCGCCAGCTTGGCCAAATTGGCACGCCAGACGTTACGGCCGTTGATCACCCCGGCGGAGATGACCCACTGGGCGGGCAGATGCGGCACCAGGGTTTCCAGCTGCTCGGGGGCGGCAACCAGATCCAGATGCAGGCCATCCACTTTCAGGCTGGTGATAATGTCGCGCTGATGAGCCACCGAACCGAAATAGGTGGTGAGCAGCAGCTTGCAGGGGCCCGCGAGGCGCTCGTAGGCGTTGAGGTAGGCCAGCCGCCACTCATCCGACAGGTCCAGCGTCAGCGCAGGTTCATCGATCTGTACCCACTCCACCCCTTGGGCGGCCAACTTGGCCAGGATCTCCTGATAGACAATCAGCAGGCGATCGAGCAGTTCAAGGCGAGAGAAGCCGCTCTCTTTCTCCTTGCCGAGCCACAGATAAGAGACCGGTCCCAGCAGCACCGCCTTGACCGGCAGCCCCAGCGCCTTGGCCTCTTCCACCTCGTCAAACAGCTGGCTCCAGCCCAGCTTGAAGCGCTGGTCACGGCTGAATTCCGGCACCAGATAGTGATAGTTGGTGTTGAACCATTTGGTCATCTCGGCGGCGGCCGCCGCCGGGCCGGTCGGCGCACGGCCGCGGGCCACCCGGAACAGGGTGTCGAGATCGGTCTCGCCATGACGGTGGCGGGTAGGCACAGCATCCACCAGCAGGCTGGTACCGAGCACCTGATCGTACCAGGCAAAGTCGCCCACCGGCAGCAGATTGACCCCAGCGCCGTGCTGGGCCTGCCAGTGGCGCTCACGCAGCGTCTTGCCCACGGCAACGAGTTCGGCCTGAGTGGTCTCGCCACGCCAGTAGGATTCGAGGGCAAATTTCAGCTCGCGCTTGGCGCCGATACGGGGGAAGCCCAGGGTGTGTGCTCGTGTCATAGGTTCATTTCCTTATGCTCATTCATCTGATGGGAAACTGGATGATTTAGCCATCCAGATGTTTACACATCCAAAATGACAAGATAAGGTGACGCTGGCTATTGAATCCTCTTCAAGTGGCTCTCAAATAATCCTCAACTGACCGCCGGTAAGGTTCACCGCGAGGATACAGAGGCCGATTTTTACAGGTGCAAGAGGTGCCGGAGTCAAGAGGCGCAGCAGGGTAACCGCCGGCCGCAACCTCAGCACCATACGCAATCTCACAAGGAGCCATCTTATGGCAGTGCCAAGCAATGCAGGGATAGAGATCAAACACTTGAAAACATTGACCGCGCTGGCCGAGCAGGGCTCGCTGGCCGGTGCGGCGCTGACCCTCAACCTCACCCAGTCCGCCCTCTCCCACCAGCTCAAAGAGCTGGAGACTCGCCTCAATCTGGAGCTCTACCTGCGCAAAAGCCGCCCGCTGGTGCTGACCGCGGCAGGCAGCCAGCTGCTCGCCCTCGCCCGTCAGGTACTGCCCGCTCTGGCCCAGACCGAGAAACAGTTGCAGGCCCTGCAGAGCGGCGATGCGGGCAGGCTACATCTGGCGCTCGATTGCCACAGCTGCATCCAGTGGCTGCTGCCGCTATTGCCCGATTTTCGCCGCCAGTGGCCTGGGGTGGATCTGGAGGTGGAGTCAGTGCCGGGCTTTGATGCCATCAATGCCCTGCTCTGCGGCCAGCTCGATCTGCTGCTCACCTCCGATGTGCAGGCCCGCGGCGATCTCCACTTCGAGCCGCTGTTTGCCTTTGATCTGACTCTGGTGATGGCGCCGGATCATCCCCTCTGCCACCGGAGCCACATCGAGCCGGGCGATCTGGGGGCGGAGGTGCTGCTGGTCTATCCGGTGGAGCGCAGCCGCATGGATATCTTCAGCCGCTTTTTGCAACCCGCCGGGGTGGAGCCCGCCCGCTGCAAGCCGGTGGACAACACTTCTGTGATGCTGCAGATGGCCGCCGCCGGCCTCGGCGTCGCCGCCTTGCCGCGCTGGGCCAGCGACGAATTTGTCAGACAGGGGATGCTCTGCGCCCGTCCCCTAGGGAGCGGTATTCGTCGCCATATGTATGGCGCGGTGCGGGCCGCCGACCGGGATCAAGCCTGCCTGCAGAGCCTGTTCGAGCGCATTCGCCGCAAGATGGAGGGATAGCCCTCCTCAGCGTGGCTGACCGACCTCTGCCAGCAGTGCAGGCAACTGCGCCTTGATAAAGTCGATGAGGGCCCTGACCGCCGGTGACAGACCGCGCCGCGCGGGATAGAGCATCACCAGCTTGCCATCTTTGGGACGCCACTCGGGCAACAGTTGTTGCAGCCGCCCATCCGCCAGCTCATTCACGCAGGCGTAAAGTGGCAAGCCCACCATTCCTAGCCCCGCCAGCGCCGCCTGTTTGAGGGTTTGCACATTGTCGCTGCGCAGCAGCACATTGATCGCCACCTCCACACTCTCCCCGCTATCGTGCCGCAGCCGCAACAGATCGGCCTGACGCTCCAGCGAGCTGAAAAGCAGGGCATCCTCTCCCTCCAGCTGGCTAGGGTGCGCCAGCGCATTGTGGCGGGAGAGCCACGCCGGGGTCGCCAGCACGCCCCACTGCACCGTACAGAGCGGTACCTGCACCAGACTGGAGGGGGGCTGCTCGAAGGCCACCCCGCGGATCACTACATCCAGCCCCTCCTCCAGCAGATCCACCTGCCGATTGCTGGCTTGCACGGCGAGCCTCACCTTGGGGTATTGCACCATAAACGCGGGCAGCAAACGGGCAAGCAGCGCATCGGCAATGGTAATGGGCACGCTGATGCGCACCAGACCGCTCGGCTCCTGCTGCCGTTGCCGCACAGCCGCCTCTCCGGCCTGCGCCTCGGCCAGCATCGCCTGACAGTGGCGATAGAGCACCTCACCGGCATCGGTCAGGCTGAGTTGGCGCGAGGTACGTTGCAGCAGCCGGGTATCCAACCGCTCCTCCAGCAGCCGGATCCGGCGCGAGATCCGCGACTTGGGCACGCCGAGCGCCCGCGCGGCGGCAGTGAATCCCTGTCGCTGCACCACATGGGTGAAGAGATAGAGATCATTCAAATCAAGTTCCAGTGGTGTCATCGGGCAGCCTTGGTCAGGGTGAGGTGCATTCACATCGTTCCATTGATGGAACGATAAGAACCTATTTCACCAGATTGTCGCCGTTTTTGCAGCCATCATAATGGCCCTGTCCCCATCAAACGGTTGCTGCGCGGGCAATCCGCCCCACCAGCAAGGGCCGTTTGACTGTTCCGATATCACAAGGAGTTCACCATGAAACTGCGACAAATCTGCTCTGCCACCCTGCTCGGTCTGGCGACCCTGACCGCCACGCTGGGCACCACAGCGACACCGGCCATGGCCGCCGAGGCTGCCAGCCATCCGACCGTATCACCCAACCGCTATCTGGAGATGCTCTCCCGAGACAATGCGGTACTGCTGCTGGTCGACCATCAGGTCGGCTTGCTGAGCGGCGTGCGCGACACCACGGTGGGCGAGCTCAAGCACAACGTGGTGGCACTGGCCAACGCCGCCCGCGCCCTCGGCGTGCCGGTGATCGTGACCGCTACCATGCCCGATGGCATGTGGGGCCCCACTATGCCCGAACTGACCAGCTCCCTGCCGGATGTGAAGGTGATCAACCGCACCGTCATCAACGCCTGGGACGATCCTGCCGTGCGCGCCGCCATTGAGAAGACCGGCCGCAAACAGCTGATCATCGCCGGGGTATCCCTCGAGATCTGCGCCAGCTTCCCGGCCCTCTCTGCCAAGGCTGCCGGCTATGATGCCCGGGTGGTGCTCGATGCTTCCGGCACCTTCAACGAAGCCAAGCGCACCACTGGGCTGCAACGCTTGCTGGGGGCCGGTATCCCGGTCACCGATTACGCCTCTGCCGCGGTCGAGATGCTGCGCAGCAACGTCGACCCCAAGGCGAACGATGTCTACAGCGCCCTCGACATGCCTTTCGCTACCCTGGTGTGGCAGATGCAAGAAGGTGCCAAGAAGTCGTAACTCGCCCGCCTTCGGTCAGATGACCGAAGGCATCTTTTATCTTCTGGAGGATCCATTGATGACCAGACGCCTGACTCTCTCCGCCCCCGTCAAGGGCCAACCGCTGCGCATTGGCAGCGGCTTTGCAGCCAACCATTTTGGCGAACACTTTTTCAACGGTCTGATAGACCCCGTGGTGATGGTGGATCACTTCCAGATGACCGCCCCCACCTTCGAGCCCCATCCCCACGCCGGGATCTCTGCCGTCACCTATCTGTTCGAGGACTCGACGAGCCCCCACGTCAACTACGACTCCCTCGGCAATCAGGGCCCCATCGAACCGGGGGCGCTCCACTGGCTGGCGGCCGGGCGCGGGGCCGTACATACCGAGCAGCCGGAAGGGGCATCGCCCTATGTCCACGCCCTGCAAATCTTCGTCAACCTGCCTGCCCGTCAGAAGATGGCGTCGCCTTTTGCCGTCCACGCAGCCGCAGCCACCATCCCCGAGTTTCATGGCGAAGGGGTGCGAGTACGGGTGGTCGCAGGCCACAGCAACGGGATAACGGCACCACACTCGGTAGAACTACCCCAACCCTTTACCCTGCTCGATGGCCATTGCGCGCCCGGCAGCCGCTTCACCCATCTGCTGGCGGCAGGCTGGAATGCCATGATCTATCCCCTGACCGGATCGCTGACCCTGCTGGCGGAGGGAGAGCGGCACCTCATCCCGGCAGGTCACGGGATGGGTGTCAGCCTGCCTGCCGATGGCGGCGAGGCGGTGGCTCTGCAGCTTGAGGCCACCGAGCCCTGCCACTTCGTGCTGCTCTCAGGCCAGGCGCTCAATGAACCCCTGGTCAAACATGGCCCCTTCGTCATGAACAGCCACGACGCCATTGCAGATCGGCTGCATGCCTATCAGCGCGGCGAATTTGGTCAGCTCAACGATGACTGGCTGCGCAACGGCCAATATCGGCCATGAGCACGCTCGCTGGCCACCAGCCACAAAGCACGCGCTGGCCTCTGGTCTTCCTCGCCATTTTTGCCGGTGCCAGCGGCGCCCTCTGCCTTGGCAAAGTGCCCGCCGTACTCGGCATACTGCGCAGCGAGCTGGGGCTGACACTGGTCGAAGCCAGCTATCTCGCCTCAGCTTTCAATACGCTGGCGATCCTCTTCAGCCTCTTTCTCGGCCTGTTGCTGACCCGCTGGAGTGGGCGGCAAACCGGGGTTGTCGGGCTACTGGTTATCGTCACAGGCGGGGCGTTGGCACTGCCCGCCACCGGGCTGGCCATGATGCTGCTGTCGCGCATTGTCGAGGGGATTGGCTTTTTGCTGGTCTCGGTGGCCATGCCCGCCTTTATCGTGGCGGTGACCCGGGAGGAGGATAAACGGCTGGCCTTGAGCCTGTGGGCGGTCAACCTGCCTCTCGGGGCGGCGGCGGGTATGCTGCTCACCCCCTGGCTCACGGCGCAAGGTGGCTGGCGACTGGCCTGGCTGATCCTGATGATCCCGCAACTCTCTGCCCTGCTGCTTCTGCTCGCCAGTCGCTCGGCAGATAAACTGCGGGTCTGGGCACCCCAAAACTCGATCAACTCGGGCCACCCGCTGCGCCAGCTCACGGTGTTCCGGCAGAAGGCGCTCTGGCGCTACGGGTTGGCGTTCACGCTCTACAGCCTGATGCTCTGGGCGCTCTTTGTCTGGCTGCCAACCATGTTGCAAGGCAGCCCCGGGATTGGCCAAAGCCAGATTGCCCTGCTTTCGGCGCTGGCGGTGGTCGCCAATATTCCCGGCAACCTGATGGGGGCATGGCTGCTGCGCCGGGGCGTGGCACGAGATCGGCTCATCAGCTGGGCACTGGGCCTGATGGCGCTGTGCGGCATGCTCGCCTTCTGGCCCGGCCTGTCGCCGTGGTGGGCCTATGGATTGTGCCTCGTCCTCTCCCTTTCGGGTGGCATGGCGCCGCCGGCGATCCTCTCGTCTGCGCAGGGAGTGAGTCAGGGGCCGGTGCAACTGGCCATCGTGCAGGGCTTTTTTGTCCAGCTCGCCAACCTTGGTCAGCTGCTTGGCCCCCTGTTGCTGGCGGCCCTGATGACGGACAGCGGCCATTGGGGAAGCGCTCGCTGGCTCTTTCTGGGCGGCTTGCTGCTGGTCGCGCTGCTCTATGCCGCGGGCCACCTGCCGGGCTCAAGCATGACTGCAAAACAGGCTCGATCGCATTCGCAGCAAGATGGAAGATGACGAATAGAGAGGGAAACATCACAGTTATCGCAGGGAATGCTGGCCGGACAAGAGGCTGTTCAGTATGTTAACTGTTTAATATTGCTTAACGGTGGCTGCCATGTCTCAAGTCGATCTCAATCTCTTTCGCGTCCTCGATGCGGTGATCCGCTATGGTGGTGTCACCACGGCCGCCGAGATGATGGAGATGACCCCCTCGGCCATCAGCCAGGCCATCAGCCGCCTGACCAGCCTGGTGGGCGAGCCGCTGTTTGTCCGCCAGGGACGCGGCATCACCCCCACGGCGCGAGCGCTCAGTCTGCACCACGAGATCATGGTGCCGCTGCACGACATGGAGCGCAGCCTGCAGCGCACCGATCTCTTTGATCCCCAGACCAGTCGGCGCACTTTTCGCATCGCGGGGGTGCCCGATATCGATATCTTCTTCCTGCCGGAGCTCAACAACCTGCTGCAGACCCAAGCCCCCAACTGTCAGCTGGAGTGGAACACCCAGGTGCAGGACGAAGCCCTGCGCCAGAACAGCCTCTATCTGCACAGCGTGGATCTGGTGCTGGCCACCAAGCCTATGGCGGAGCAGGGGATCGAAAACGAGCAGATCATGTCCCAGGCCCTGCGCATCGCCTGCCGCAAGGATCACCCCAGGATCCGCCAAGCCCCCGACATGGCCACCTTCTTCAACGAAAAGCACGTGGTATTGCAAACCAGGCGGCTCGACAGCTTGCTGCTCAACACCCTGACCAAGGCGCCGCTGCCGCCGCGCCAGATTGCCTACGAGAGCGACTCCCTGCTCACCGCTCTTCATCTGGTGAGTCGTACCGACTGGCTCTGCGTCGCCAGCCAGTGGCACATGGAGAAGCTGGGGCAGGCGCTGGATCTGGCCAGCTATCCCCTCCCCTGGCTCTCGGAGGATTGCCCCGTCTACATGAGTTGGCACAAGAGCTCCGGTCAGGATACCGGGCTTAATTGGCTCAAAGATCAGGTGCGGGCCGTCAGTTCGTTTTAAGTATGCTTAACAGTCAAGCATGCCCATCTCCTCATCCGGGCTATCGATCTTGTCGACAAACCGCCTTATGGATAATCCCCCTTCAGGATAATCGGGCGCTTTTTCTCAACCATTAAGGCGCAGCTCATGACGACATCGTCGTGCCGAAGTAGCTGCGCAGCGCCTCCACCACCCGTCGCACCTTCTCCGGGATCTCCCGCTGCGGCGTGATGGCGTGGATCTCCATCGGCTGCACCCGAAAACCGGGCAGCAGTTCGAGCAGACGCCCCTGCGCCAGATCCTCGCCAATTTCTCCCTCCGGTTGCAGCGAGATCCCCTGCCCTGCCAGCGCAAACTGGCGCAGGGGCAACACGTTGTTGCAGAGCACCTTGGCCTTGAACCTCACCCTGTGTTCGCCACCCTTTTCATCCTGCAGCAGCAAACCGTTGCCCAGCATGTCGCCGCAGAGCCAGTCGTGGGTGGCCAGATCGTCGGGCATGCGCGGCGTCCCCTTGCGCGCCAGATAGGCGGGGGCGGCGCAGAGCAGCATCCGGGTCTGGCCCAGCTTGCGGGCCACCAGGGTCGAGTCAGGCAAGGTGCCGACCCGCAGCGCCACGTCGATCCGCTCGGCAATGAGATCCCGTTTCTCGTCGTCGGCGATGATCTGGATGGTGAGGCCGGGGTGGGCCTGCAGCAGCGGTGAGAGGGCCAGCGCCAGCGGCTGGCCCGCCATCCCCACCGGGGCGGTGATCCGCACTTCCCCGAGCAGGGCGTCGCGCACCTCCGAGAGGCGCAGCTCGGTTTCGCTCAGAGTCTGCTGCAACGCCCGACACCCTTGCCACACCACCTCTCCCGCCTCGGTCAGACTGAGACGACGGGTGGAGCGATGGAGCAGGGGCAGTCCGAGCAGGCTTTCGAGCTGACTGATATGCTGACTGACGGCGGAGGGGGTCATGCCAAGGGATTTGGCCGCCCCTGTCATACTGCCCGCTTCCACCACGGCGGCGAAGATGGCGTAACGTCTGAGCTGTTCCATTATTAAATCCAGCTTATAAGTGAATGCATTTTTGAGGTGATTATTAAATCATAAATGGCGGCGTAGGATAGCCCCATTCCAACAGTGAAGGAGAGTTCCCCATGAAGATTGCCCTGATCGGTGCCAGCGGTTTTGTCGGTTCAGCCATCCTGAACGAGGCCATCAGCCGCGGCCATCACGTCACCGCCATCGTCCGCGATGTCAGCAAGGTGGCCGCCCATCCGCAGGTCACCGCCGTGGCGGTGGATGCCCAAAACCCGCAGGCATTGGCCGAGGTGCTCAAGGGGCACGATCGGGTGATCAGCGCCTACAACCCGGGCTGGACCACACCGGATATCTACGACCAGTACCTCAAGGGCGCCAACGCGATCGTCGCAGCAGCCAAAGCGGCCAACAGCTGGCTGCTGGTAGTAGGTGGCGCCGGCAGTCTGGAGGTCGCCCCCGGCGTGCAACTGGTGGATACCCCGGAGTTTCCGGCCGAGTGGAAACAGGGGGCGCTGGCGGCCCGCGACGGTCTCACCGCCCTGCGTCGTGAAACCACCCTCGACTGGCGCTTTGTCTCTCCCCCGGTGTTCCTCGAACCGGGCGAGAAGCGCGGCGGCTATCGGATTGGTGGCGATCATATGCTGTTCAGCGGCGAACAGCCTGCCGGGATCACCGCCGGTGATCTGGCCGATGGCGTGCTGAACGAGGTGGAAAAACCGGCTCACCAGCGCCAGCGCTTTACCCTGGGTTACTGAGAGCCAGCAGGCGGTTAAGGCCAGAATACGCGGTCACTCGCCTGTGCTTTCGGTCAGGTGAAAAACCGCTCAACCAGAAGGGAGGCATCCGCCTCCCTTCTGTTTTGGCCATTTTCTGTTTTGGTCATTTTTGCCACTGGCAGCTTGCCTCTGGTTATAACTCTCCCCCTCATCATTGCCCCTTTACCCCACAATGGCTGCGCAAAAAACCTTCAGCCCATTAATTACCGAATTCCATTTCGAATTTTGTATATAACTAAGAATAATTTGTTGTTTCCGTCTTGTAACACCGAACAGTAGCATCCCCTTTATCCCAGATGGCGCCACACTGTCGCGCCATCCCGTTTGCCGCTCATCAAGCCTGTCCGCACCAGAGGCAGCAGAAGAGATGGCGCCAGCGATAACGAAAGAGTGAGGAGGTGCACATGGAACATTCACCACTGCCGATCATCGATCTGGCTGCCCTCAACGGGGCACCCGAGGTGCGTCGCCCTATGCTGGCCAGGCTTGCCGCGGCCGCCCGCGACGTCGGCTTTTTCTATCTGACAGGGCATGGCCTGAGTGACGCCGAGCAGCGAGAGACCCTGGCGCTGGCAGAGCGCTTCTTTACCCTGCCGGAGCAGGAGAAGCTGGCGGTGCAGATGGTCAACAGCCCCCACTTTCGCGGCTACAACCGGGTCGGTGCCGAGCTGACTCGCCAGCGGCCGGATCTGCGGGAGCAGTTCGATATCATGAACGAGGCGCAAGCCCTGCCTGCGGCCCTGATCCGTGAACCCTGGCAGCGGCTGATCGGCCCCAACCAGTGGCCAACCGCCCTGCCAGAGATGAAAGCCCATCTGCTGGCATGGCAAGATCGGCTGAGCGATATCACCCTCACCCTGCTGGCCGCTTTTGCCGAGGTGCTGGAGCAACCGGCCAACGTGTTTGACGACAGCATCCGCGGCGCCCCCTACCAGCACATGAAGCTGATTCATTACCCGGGGCAAGAGGCGGGCGACAGCAGTCAGGGGGTCGGCGCCCACAAGGATCCCGGCTACCTGACGCTGGTGATGCAGGATAATCACTCGGGGCTTGAGGTCGAGACGGCCTACGGCTGGATCTCCGCACCGCCCCTTCCGGGAGCGCTGGTGGTCAATATCGGCGAGCTGTTGGAGCTGGCCTCCAACGGCTATCTCAAGGCGACCCTGCATCGGGTGGTAAGCCCGCCGCCCGGTGTCTCGCGCCTATCCTGCGCCTTCTTTATGGCGGCGCGGCTCGATTCCACCGTGCCCCTGCTCAGCCTCTCCCCCGCGCTGGCAGCGCAGGCGCAAGGGCCGGAGAGTGACCCGACCAATCCGCTCTTCTATCAGGTGGGGGAGAACGTGCTGAAAGGGCGGCTGCGCTCCCACCCGGATGTGGCGGCCCGTCACTATGGGCCGGTGGAACCCGCTCGCCTCCCGCGCACTGAAAGCGAAGCGATAACGGCCTAAGCAGCGCAGAGATCCGCCGGCGGGTATATGCATAAGCCACAAGCAGCATGGATATACCCGCCCAGACAAAACACAACATGTAACGAACAACAAAACACAACCAGTCATGGTCAGAGCCTGGCCATCACGGAGCAACACGATGAAATTCAAGACCATGAGCGTACACAGCGGCCAGCGGATCGACCCCCAGACCGGCGCCCTCACCACCCCGCTCTACCAGAGCAGCACCTTCAGCTACTTCAACGCCCAGGCAGGCAAGGAGCGCTTTGCAGGTCAGGCCCCCGGCTTTATCTACAGTCGCTTTGGCAACCCCACCACCGCCGAGCTGGAGCAGAAACTGGCGGCGCTTGAAGGTGCCGATGAAGCGCTGGTGGTGGCGAGCGGCATGGCGGCGGTGAGCGCCATCATGTATGCCCTGGCCGACAGCGGCGATGAGGTGGCCTATATCGGCCCGCTCTACGGCGGCACCGATGCCTTCCTCAAGCAGACCTTCAGCCGCGCCGGTATCAAGGTCACCGCCTACGAGAGCGATCGCGATCTGCTGGCCAACATCCGCCCTGCTACCAAGGTGGTACTGTTCGAAACCCTGACCAACCCCACCCTCAAGGTGGTGGATCCGCGGCTGGTGGTGGAAGCGGCCCGCAAGGTGGGCGCCATCACGGTGTGTGACAACACCTTCCTCACCCCCTACCTGCTGCGCCCGCTGGAGCTCGGGGTCGATGTGGTGATGCACAGCGGCACCAAATATCTGGGCGGCCACGGCGACATCATCGCCGGAGTGGTGGCAGGCTCTCACGCCCTGATGAAATCGATCCGCACCGTGGCCCTCAAGCATATCGGCTCCCCCATCGGCCCGCAGGAGGCCTACCTGCTGCAGCGCGGGGTCAAAACCCTGCCGCTGCGGATGGATGCCCACCTGCACAATGCCCAGAAAGTGGCCGAGTTTCTGGCCGCCCATCCGGCGGTGAAGAAGGTGATCTACCCGGGGCTTGCCAACCATCCGGGCCATGATGCCCTAGGCGCCTTCGCCAGCGGCTTTGGCGGCATGGTGAGCATTGAACTTGAAGGAGGGTTTGAACGCTGCGCCACCCTGCTCGACAACCTGCAACTGTTCGTGCAGGCGGTGAGTCTGGGGGATCTCGAGAGTCTCGCTTGCCATCCGGCCAGCACCACCCACGCCGCCATGGACGAGGCGAGCCGCCTCGCCGCCGGGGTCAACGACGACCTCATCCGCTTCAGCATCGGGGTGGAAGATGCGGACGACCTGATCGCCGATCTGGCTGCCGCGCTGGCGCAGATCTAACCGGGCGCGCTTTTACTCGCCGACAAAACAGCGGCGAGTGAAATGCCCCAAACACAACAACGGCCCATCAAGGGCCGTTGTTGTTTGGTGCGCGATGGAAAAATGGGATTTACTCCTCCCACACCACCACTTGGGATGAGGGCCAGCGATCCCCGACCTGGGCGTACTTTTGTTCCAGCAGGTGACGCTTGATCTTCATGGTGGGGGTCAGCACACCGTTCTCGATATTCCAGGGGGTTTTCACTACCAGAATGCCGCGGATCTTGGCGTGGGATTCCAGCTGATCGTTGACCCGAACCCGCGCCGCTTCCAGTCTGGCGTTGACCTCCTCCCGATTGCCTTTCATGGCACTCTCGGCCAGCTGCACCAGCGCAATGGGCTGCGGCATGCCGTAACCAATCACGCAGAGCTGTTCGATGATGGGTTCCTGCCCCAGCAGTCCCTCGATGGGCACCGGCGCCACATACTTGCCCTTGGCGGTCTTGAACACATCCTTCATCCGGCCGGTGATGGTGAGATAACCCTCCTTGTCCAGCTTGCCCATGTCGCCGGTGTGGAGCCACCCCTCGGCATCGATGGCCTCGGCGCTGTGCTCGGGGTCCTTGTAGTAACCCAGCATCATCCCTTCGCAGCGGCAGAGGATCTCCCCCTCGTCGGAGATCTTGATGGTCACCCCGATCCCCGCCTTGCCGACAGTGCCGATCTTGTCGGCGCGGAACGGGTAGTTGATGGTGGAGTAGGCGTGGTTCTCGGTCATGCCCCAGGCTTCCGTCACCTTGAGGCCAATGCTCAGATACCACTCAAGCAGCGCAGGGGAGACAGGCGCGGAGCCGCAGCCGAGTACCCGGGCCTGATCCAGTCCCAACCCCTTTTGCAGCTTGCGTTTGATAAGGCCGGAGATGAGCGGGATCTTGAGCAGCAGTTCGAGTTTCTTCTGGGGCAGCTTCTCGTGGATCTTGATGCGGAACATGGCCCACAGCCGCGGCACCGAGATAAAGACGGTGGGACGGCAGCGTTTGACATCTTCGATAAAGGTGTCGAGGGATTCGGGGAACGCGATGGTAGCGCCGCCATAGAGGCTGCCGCCGTAGATGTAGACCCGCTCGGTAATGTGGGCCAGCGGCAGATAGGAGAAACCCCGATCGGCCTGGCTCAGGCTCACCGTCTCCACCAGCTTCTCGCACGACCAGGCGTAACGCTCGACGCTCAGCATGGCCCCTTTCGGCTTGCCGGTACTGCCGGAGGTGTAGACCAGACTCAGCAGGGAGTCAGGGGCCTGCACCGGGCTGTCAGGGATCGGCTCATGCGCCTCCAGCAGATCGTCCCACTGGTGGCTGGCCGGCATGGTGTCATAGGGGAAGGCGATGCGCAGCAGATCGGCGGGTACGCCCGCCTCCTGACTCTTCCAGTCATCCAGCTTGCCGACGAAGATCGCCTTGGCCTCGCTATGGCGCAGCACATATTCGATGGTGTCGACGTTGGCAGTCGGGTAGATGGGCACGCTCACATACTGCCCCATCTGCATCGCCAGATCGGCGATAAACCACTGGGCGCAATTCTTGGAGAGCAGCGCCACCTTGTCACCGGCCACCAGACCGAGGTGACGCAAGGCCGTCACCATCCGCCGCGCTTCATCGGCCACTTCACCCCAGGTGAAATCGACATATTCGCGGTTGATGGTTTGACGCAGGTAGGTTCGATCAGGACACTGCCGCTCCCAGTGATAGAGCATCTCGAGCGGCAGTTTATTGGCAATACGTGAGGAGGAGGCCATAGTTTAATCCCTGAAACAAAAGGCGAAACTTATTATTAACCTTTCACTAACTTCAGGGGAAGGATAAACTCAAACTTCAGTTTGAATTGTGTATCCGATCAAGCTTCTGCGTCTTGTTGCAAACGACTCCACATCGCCTGCACCAGTTTTTCATCCTCTTCAGAAAGCTCACCTTGCAAGATCGCCTCGTTGAGGCTGCGCAGCACATAGCTCTTGACGTCCCGCACCAGGGTCTTGCCTTCCAGCTCTGCCCGGGCAACGGCCAATGAGATATGACCTCGCAGGTAACCCCCCGCAAACAGCTCATCGTCGGTCGCGGTAGCAACCATGCTGTCGATCAGTCCCAACAACTTGTGCTCAAAATCGTGAATCGTCATGTAACGCAGCCTCATTTGCGGCAAAAAATTCGGGGGTATGGAACCGCAATCCGGTTGATTGCAGCTCTCTGGCGCCAGGCCAGCAGCGTCCTTGGCGTCCTATTCCGGGTTGGCCACCGGGTAGATGACCTGATCCTTGTATCCTGTGGTTATTCGCAGATAACCACGCAACGCCCGGTTTAATTCGGGATCATCGGTGTCCACCAGCAGCGGCCTGCCCGCAAGGGCGGCAAGCTTGGCTTTGGTTGCCAGCACCTGGATATTGTCCAGCCCGACACACCGAATCACCTCAGGACTCAATTGCTGATTTCCGCGCCCGAACAGATGTCCCTGTCCGCCTATCAGGGTAATGATCAGTCGGCAGCGACGACCGCGGATCCGGGTCAGGATCTCGGCGGCGCTGAGATCCTGCCCGATAAGTCGGCCATTTTCCACCAGATCCACACCGAGCAAAGTATTTTCCAGACCGAGCTCTGCCATACAGGCTGCCACCGTGCTGCCGGAGCCCATCAGATAGAGGGTATCGGGCTCCATCTGCTCCACCACACCGGCGGCGAGATCCGCCAGCACCAGCTCTTCGGACTCCTTGCCCCCCTGCTTGACCGCCTGCACATAACGCAGATCACCGGGCACCTTCAGCTGGCCGTAGTGGCGGGCCCGCACCTTGCCCGCGCGAAACGCCTCCTCGTCGATGTCGCGCACCTCGGCATCGATCAGGCTGAGCAGTTCCCCTGCGATCATCCGCGCCACCACCCGCCCGCTGGCGGCGGGGGTCACCCCGTAGACGCCGGAGTGGATCTTGCACCCCGCGGGAATGCCGAGCACATGGCAGGACTCCCCCACCGCGGCGCAGATATCCCGCGCCGTGCCATCACCACCGGCAAACAGCAGCAGATCGACCCCGGCTTCACGCATCAGCCCGGCGGCGTGGCGGGTATCACCGGCCGAGGTACTCTCCCCGACCGGTTGATAGATGACCCGACAGGGTAGTCCCAGAGATCGGGCTACCGTCTCCCCCATCTCTCCCGCCACCGTCAGCAGTTCGAACGGGACATTCAGCTCGCACAGTGGCAACAGAGCTTGCAGCGCCCGCTCCTGCGCTTTGGGCACAGCGCCTCGGGCCAGCGCCTCGGCAACTACACCGTCACTGCCCTTGAGCCCCACTGCGCCGCCAATCCCGGCGACCGGATTAATAATGAACCCTAATCGAAACATGCCTGCCTCCCTTGCGATGGCCACCATTTTTATCTTTTCCCCCCTCTGGGACAAGCAGTGGCGCCCCTGCTAGAATGCGCTGCTTCAATTTTCCAACCAATTTTCAACCAAGGTTCAATCATGCTGGAATGGGTTCTTGATCCCTCTGCCTGGGTCGCACTCGCCACCCTTACCCTGCTCGAGATCGTGCTGGGCATCGACAACATCATCTTTATCTCCATCCTGGTAGGTCGCCTGCCGGAGGCGCAGCGTCAAAAAGCGCGTATTCTGGGTCTGGGGCTCGCCATGGGTACCCGGATCCTGCTGCTGCTCTCGCTGGCCTGGGTGATGCGCCTCACCGATCCGCTCTTCACCGTGCTGGGTGAAGCCATCTCCGGCCGCGATCTGATCCTGCTGCTGGGGGGCCTGTTCCTCATCGGCAAGAGTGCCCACGAGATCCACGTCACCCTGGAAGGGGCGGCCGAGCCGGAAAGCGTCAGCAAAGCGGCCTCGGGCTTTATCAGCACCCTGATCCAGATCGCCATCCTCGATATCGTGTTCAGCCTCGACTCTGTGATCACCGCAGTCGGTATGGCCGATCACGTGCCGGTGATGGTGCTGGCCATCATGATCGCCGTCTTCATCATGATGTTTGCCGCCAAATCCATCGGTGATTTCGTCGACAGCCATCCCACCATCAAGATGCTGGCCCTCTCCTTCCTCACCCTAGTGGGCTTCGCCCTGATGGCCGAGGGGATGGACCTGCATATTCCGAAGGGCTACATCTACTTTGCCATGGCCTTCTCGCTGGTGGTGGAGATGATCAACATCCGCCTGCGCAGCCATCACGACAATAACGGGCAAAATAGCGCGCAGTAACCCTGCCCCACATGCCCCCGCGACCCCAGCTGTCGCGATCAAAAAGAGCGCCGGTCGGGCGCTCTTTTTTATGGGTAATGAAATGATGAGAAGGGTTATTGATCGCTGATGACGATGGCAACCCGGCGGTTGGCGGCCCGGCCCTCTCTGGTCTTGTTATCCGCCAGCGGCATGGTCTCGCCACGGCCATGGATCTCCAGATTGGCTGGCTTCATGCCGACCGAGACCAGCACATCGGCCACCGACTGGGCCCGCTTCAGTGAGAGTTGCTGGTTGTAGCTGCTCTCGCCGGTATTGTCAGTGTGCCCATCCACCCGCGCCTTGTCCAACCCTACGCCAAGCAGTGTTTTACCCAGTTTTTCAACGGATTGGCGAGTCTGGGGATTGAGCGCCCCCACGTTGTTGGCAAACAGCACCCGGTTGGCCAGATCCAGCGTCCACCCCTCATCGGTCAGATAAAAGCCCTGCTCCTTGAGCACGGCGATTTGCTCCGGGGTCAACCCCTTGGGGGCACTCTGGCAACCGGCCAGCAGTGACAACATCAACCCCAGCAGGGTCACTTTCAACAGGTGGGTGATCTTCATGGTTTGCTCCTTGTTTATGTTGTTATTCTTGCCAGTCAGGCGATGGTTTGCTGTTCGCTGCGGCGCGCCCGTTTCGCCAGATACATGGCTGCATCGGCCTGATCACACAGCACGCTGGCACTCATGCCCGCCTGATAGACGGCAAAGCCGACACTCACCTCTGCCACCAGCTGACGACCATCACGCAGCGCCACCGGTTCGCTCATCGCCTGCTGGATGCGGCCAATCACCTCTTCCACCTCATGCTGTCGCTGGAGTGGGCCAACCAGCACCGCAAACTCGTCACCACCGAGGCGAAAAACCAGATCATCCGGACGCAGCTGATGTTGTACCCGTCTTGAGAGCGCGATCAGCACATCGTCACCGGCGTTGTGCCCCAGCGTGTCATTAATTTGCTTGAAGCGATCGCAGTCGAGATAGAGCAGCGCAAACCCCTCTTGCTCGCCGAGGGAGATGGCCTGCGCGAGCCGCGCTTCAAACAGGGCGCGATTGGGCAGTCCGGTGAGGGCATCGTGAGTCGCCTGATGGAGCAGGCTGGCATTTTCGCGGGCCTGCTGGGCCTGCCAGGCTTGCAGCTCGTCCAGCAGGGAGTTGAAGTCATCCCCCAGCTCGTTAATCTCGACAATATCGGCCGGTGGCGCCCGCATCCCCAGGGTGCGTTGTCGACGTACCGAGTGGGCGACAAGTGCCAGTTTGCGCAGCGGTGCGGTGATGGAGACCTGCATCCGGTCAGCCACATAGAGTGCCACCATGGCGCTCAGCATCAGGCAAACCACCATCGCCAGCAGCGCCGAGAGCAAAAACAGCAACAGGTATTCACCGTGGCCCCGCAGCTCGATAGTGGCGATCTGCTCACCACCCCGCAGCATGGGGAGCTTGACAGGCCCCGGCATCAGCAGTTGGGCCAGATAGTCTTCGAGCGTCACCAGCGGGTTGCTTCTGGGGCGCTCCCAACTGGCAAGCAGCTGACCGTTGGTCAGCACGATAGTGGCTTCGGCCACCTCTTCCTTGGCAACGATGCCACTGAGCGCCTCGCTCGCCGCCTCCTCATCGTGGAACACCACCGCCGCCTCGGCGCTGTAGCTGATGGCGCGGGCTACCAGCTCCAGATTGTGGTCGGCGTAAAAACGCACTACCAGCAGGGCCACCAGAGTAAAAAAGAGTCCCGCCACGCTGACGGCTGTGATGGCGGCCACCAGATGGGTTCGCCCCAGGCTCTGACGCAGGGTCAGACGGCGGGGAGCCGCGCTCACCTGTCGTCTCATGGGACCCCCTTGTCGGCATGGGCCAGCTTGAGCACGGCGGGATGCACCCGCACTCCGCTCAGGGCCAGAGCATCGAGGTTCACTTTAAACCGCACCCGCACGCTGTCCGGCGAGGTCTGCAGGCAGAACACCGAGCTGGTGGAGCAGTCGTGGTTGTATTCGCTGATGCTGAGCACTGGGTGTCCCTGCAGGCGGGCAAACAGCGCAATCCGGGTCGGCTCGTCGAGCACCCCCAGATAGAGCACATCGCAGTGATCGCTGATGGCCGGATCGCTCGCCTCGTAACGATGGACCTGCACGGTACGGCCATTGGCCTGACGATCGATGGTAAAGAGGGCACCGGCATATTCGGTCGGTGCCGCCACGCACATACGCAGCACCGCAGGCTCGGTGGGCCAGCGGGTGTAACTCATGATATCGAGCACCAGCTCCCTGACCGCCGTCGCCCGGCTCTCTGCGGCCGTTTCCGCCAGCGCGCGGGGCAACAGCAGGCCAAACGCAACCAACAGGAGCGCCAGACGGGCAGTTAAACGGGGGGAAAAGAGTAACAGCATGATCGGGAGGTAGTCGCCTTGACAATACCGCTGCTATGGCATTGCGGTTCGGGTACATGAACCCAGATAGTAAGTTGGCTGACACTGGCCTGACAAGTCTCACCCCGCCATCAACTACCGGGTTCGTGTAAAGAAAACGGAGAGCCCGTCTGGTAACGGGCTCTCTGGTGGCAGGCAACAAGACGGAAATCACTTCTTGCTGATGCCGTATTCCCGCAGCTTGTTGGCGATGGCGGTATGCGACACGCCCAGGCGTTTGGCCAGCTGGCGCGTCGACGGGAAAGCGGGATAGAGCCGGGCCAGCAGCTGGCTCTCGAAGCGCTTCACCGCATCGTCGAGATTCCCCTCAAACCACTCGTCGATCAGCGGCATGGTATCGGCCGCCACCGGTAGGTCGATCTGCTCGGGCCCCAGTTCATCCCCTTCCAGCAGGGTCATGGCGCGGTAGAGACAGTTGCGCAGCTGACGCACGTTGCCCGGCCAGCGATAGGCGGTCAGGTAGTCGGCCATGTTGCGGGTAAAGCGCGGACGGGGTCGCTGCAACTCGCTGGCAAAGCGGGAGACAAACTGCTGGGCCAGCACCATGATGTCTGCCTTGCGCTCGCGCAGGGGGGGCAGCGCCAGACTGAGCACGTTGAGGCGATAATAGAGATCCTCGCGGAAGGTTCCTTCGTGCACCAGATCCAGCAACTGCTTCTGGGTGGTGCAGATGAAACGCACGTTGACCTTCACCTCCTGCTCGTCACCGACCCGGCGGAACACCCCATCCTGCAGCACCCGCAAAAACTTGGTCTGCAGATGGGGAGACATGTCACCGATCTCGTCCAGCATCAGGGTGCCGCCGCTTGCCAGCTCCAGCACGCCGCGTTTGCCCTCGGTGTTGTTGCCAAAGGCGCCGGGGGCATAACCAAACAGCTCGCTCTCGGCCACGTTATCGGGCATGGCGGCGCAGTTGAGGGCCATAAAGGGGTGGCTGGAGCGCAGGCTAGCCCCGTGACAGGCACGGGCCAGCAGCTCCTTGCCGGTACCGGTCTCACCGACGATCAGCAGCGGCGCATCCTGCATCGCCAGTTTGCGCGCTTGCGACAGCACCTCTTTCATCTTGGGGCTCTCGGCCTGCAGATGCTCGAAGCCCCCCACTTCCACCGCATGAAGCGCGCTGAAGTGCAGGCCGACCCGACGGGCAGATTTGAGCACCACCACGGCCCCAGCCAGCGCCTGCTTGCCGCGGGCTTCTGCCACGAACAGCGGCATCAGATCTGCCAGATACTCTTCGCCATTGAAACTGAGCTTGCAGGTCTGCGGCTTGATCTCGCTCGCCTCCAGCCAGCGGGTGAAGGAGAAGCCCTTGACC
This sequence comes from Aeromonas sp. 25-AL00135, assembly GCF_054052385.1. Taxonomy (NCBI): domain Bacteria; kingdom Pseudomonadati; phylum Pseudomonadota; class Gammaproteobacteria; order Aeromonadales; family Aeromonadaceae; genus Aeromonas; species Aeromonas sp. 25-AL00135. The sequence goes on from NZ_JBSTYQ010000008.1 coordinate 41,645, forward strand.
AGCGAACCGAGCGCCACCCCGCGCACCTCCTCCACAGGCAAGCCGAGGGTGGTGAGGGCAGACTGGTTGGCCTGGGTCACCTTGCCCTTGCTGTCGAGGGAGAAGACCAGATCCGGCAGCGCCTTGAGCAGCGCCTCTATCTCGTGATGCTCTCGCTCGGAAGGCATGTAGGGGATGGTCTTGACGTCGTAGACGCCGGGAATACGGCGGATCTCCGGCATCAGGTGCTGAAAATCACTGAACTCCAGCTCGGGAAAGTTGAGATAGATGATGCCTGAGGTATCGATTTCGATGCCGCGCAGATCGATATTGTGCTCCACCAGGCGGTCGAGCAGTTCCCGGGTCAGGCCCAGGCGGTCTTCACAGCTGACTTCAAGACGCATTCGGGACACACTTCCTAGCTAACTCTATGAATGAGCGGATAATACAGTCTCGATCCCCCCAGTGCGAGCGCCAGCCCATAAAAATGCGGGCCCGCCCTGCTTTCGCAGGCAGGCCCGGGTCAACCGATGACGCTGGTGTGTGGTGTGATTACCGGAGCAACTGATCGGTGCGCGCCGCCATGATGAAGTCGTTCCGGTGTAATCCGCCGATCTTGTGGGTCCACCAGCTGACAGTCACCTTGCCCCACTCGGTCAGGATGGCCGGATGATGGAACTCCGCTTCCGCCAGCTCCCCCAGGCGGTTGGTAAACGCCAGCGCCTCCTTGAAGTTGCGAAACGTAAATTCTCGCCGCAGTTGCAGCGCCCCCTCCTCCACCAGCGGCTGCCAGTCGGGAATAAGCTGCATCAGCTCGCGCAGCTCCTCATCGCTCACCTTGGGGGCATCGGCGCGACACGCTTCACACTGCTGGCTGGCCAGTTCGGACATGGGTTACTCCTGCTTGAATTAATGAAAATGAAATAGGGTTGTTTGCTTTTGGTCAGCTCGCCTGTTTGCCAGCGGGAACCTCAAAGCGCGGCGGATAGAGGCCAAGCCGACTGGCCTCGGCCAGAGCAGCCATGATCTCCTCCCCGGTCAGCTGGTAGAGATGATCGAGACTCGGCAGCACAAAATAGGTGGGCTGCATGATGTCGATGCGATAGGGGGTGCGCAGCACGGTCAGTAGATCGAAGGGTTGCAGCAGCGGCTTCCCGGAAAGGGCATAGGCGGTCTCGCCGATGGAGGAGAGAATGCCGCCGCCGTAGATACGCAGCCCGTCAGGTGTCGCCAGCAGGCCAAACTCCACGGTGAACCAGTAGAGCCGCGCCAGAAAGACCCGCTGCTCCTTGCTCGCCTGCTGCCCCAACTGGCCGTAAAGATGGGTAAAGTGAGCAAAGGCCGGATTGGTCAGCATGGCGCAGTGGCCGAAGATCTCGTGAAAGATATCCGGCTCTTGCAGGTAGTCGAGCTCGTCCCGGCGCCGGATAAAGGTAGCCACCGGAAACTGGCGATTGGCCAGCAGGGCGAAGAAGCGATCGAACGAGATAAGCGCAGGCACCGCCGCCACCGACCAGCCGGTCGCAGGCTGCAAGACGGCGTTAATCTCGGCCAGCTGGGGGATGCGATCACGGGGCAGCCCCAGTCTGTCGAGACCGGCCAGATACTCGTCACACCCCTTGCCAGCAAGAGCGGCGAACTGACGTTCGATCAGGATCTGCCAGGTGCCATGCTCTTCGTTGCTGTAGTGGATCACCCCGTCAGCATCCGGCTGGTGGGCGGTGTAGAAGGTTGCCATAGCGGTTCCATCCTCTGGCGCCACATCAGGCGCCTTGCCGTTTCATCACGGCTTCAATGTAACGAAATGGCAACAAAAAAAGCAGCCGACCCATGAGTCAGCTGCCTGGAACAGTTGTAAATAAATTGTGACAACCGCTATTGATCTCCAGCAGCCATCAAGGCTTATTGAGATACCCCGCCAGCTGGCCGATCAGCCGCTTGCGCAGCTCGCCGAGTTTGGGTTTCTCGTCCGCACACCAGGGCAGCGGGCGGCACGCCTCTATGGTGCGCAGGCCAAGGCGAGCAGTGAGCAGCCCGGCCCCCACCCCTTGCGCCGCGCGGGCAGAGAGCTTGGCGGCAAACTCGGCGCCCAGCAAGTCCATCCCCACCTCGGTCACCAGCTCGGTGGCACCGGCGTAGAGCATGTTGCAAAACACCTGACGGATGAGGCGAATGCGGCTCCAGTAGCCGAGCTCGATGGCGTAGACATCGGCGATGTCCTCGATCATCCGCAGGTTGCGCCACAGCATCAGCATCATGTCGACGGTGGCGAGCGGGCTCAGCGCCACCAGCACGGCGGCCTCCCCCGACCATTTGGCCACCCGCGCCTGCGCCAGCTTGTCACGCTCGCCAAGCACCAGCTGGCTATAGAGGGTCAGCACCTCCCGATCGCTGTGGCTCTCATCGAGCTGGGCCAGCCAGGTCTGATACCCCTCGCGCCCCTTGTCGCCACTTTTGACCGCCAACCCTTCGCAGAAGGCCTGCCCCTGGCCGACCCCCTGATGGGCCAGCAGATCTTCTGCCCGCGAGCGCACATCCTGACGCCGCTTGAGGGTGCGCAGTCGCAGCCACTCGCGCCCCACCACGCTGGCGGTCCCCGCCGCCACCAGCGCCGAGGCCGCCAGCCAGGCGCTGCCCCAGAGCGGGGTGGTGAGGAATTGATCGTAAAGAAAGGCGCCATACTGGCCCAACGAGAGTAAACCGACCGCTCCCAGCCCCCACGCCAGCAGCCGATGACGGCGACGCGGTTTGATGACGAGGGCGCTCTCCACCTCGCTGAACTCGTCCAGCTCGTCGAGGCGCTCGAAGCTCGCCTCCTCCAGCCGCTGGGACGGTGCGGGCGGTCGCTCGTCACTGGCCACCGTCAAGGCAGGCTCAAGGATCACCTTGCCCTGCAGCGGTGGCCGCTCTTTTATCTGATCGTTCATCGCCTTATTCTCCTGAAAACAGTCTCCTGCGGGCGGCGCAGGAAACAAACCCGAGCCGCACACCGTTATTCGAGGTGATCCCCGAGCAGAAACTCCAGCGCCGCATCGAGCCGGATATGGGGCAGCGCCTGATGGGGGCTCATGGGCATGGGACGAAACGCCTGAAAATCAAAGCCCTGACTGTTCCACCACTGTGCGGGGGGAATATGAGGCGGCACTTCACCCGGGAACAGCAGCAGCGGCTCACCGCTCAGGCTGGTGCCACGGATGGCGGGAAACTCGCGGCCATTGGCCACCCCCTTGCCCACCTCGGTCGCCTTGATGGCGGCGAGCGCCAGACACTCAGTGGTGATCCCCTCAAAACGGGCCTGACCGCGGCCGCTGCGCACCAGATGCTGCAGCAGGGAGACCATGGGCGCATGCTGTTCGGGGGTGACGTGATCGGCTTTGCTCGCCACAAACAGCAGCTTGTCGATACGGGGCGAAAAGAGTCGCCGCCACCAGTTGCTCTTGCCGTAGGCAAAGCTCTCCATGATGCGGGCGATGGCCTGCTGCATGTCGCCAAAGCTGGCCGCCCCGGCGTTGAGAGGCTGTAGGCAATCCACCAGCACGATCTGGCGATCAAAGCCGGCAAAGTGCTGCTCATAGAATCCCTGCACCAGATGCTGCTTGTACTGCTCGAAGCGCTGCTTGAGAGTGGCGTAAAGAGTGCCATCGGCGGGCTCGCTGTCAGGCATATCCCACACCCAGGGGACAAATTGCAGCATGGGGGCACCGGCATACTCCCCCGGCAACACGAAACGGCCGGGTTGAATAAGGTGCAATCCCAGCTCCTGTTTGCAGGCATGCAGATAGGCGGTGTAGCGCTCGGCAAGCTCAGCCACCGGCCGCTCTTCGAAACGCTGATCGACCTGCCACCCGGGTGTCAGCCAGCTGGCGGCAAGTGCCTGCAGCTCTGGGCGACGAAGCTGCTCGCGCACCTGTTCGCTCCACTGCTCGTAGCTCATCTCAAGGAGCGGCAAGTCGAGCAGCCACTCCCCGGGGTAGTCCACCAGATCCACGTAGAGGGTGGAGATCTCCCCCAGATGTTTGCGCAGGGGATGACGGGTGCGATAGCGGATTTCGAGGCGCACCTCGGCCACGCCGCGAGTGGGCTCGGGCCAGGCAGGTGGATCGCCAAACAGGGAGTCGAGGCCACGTTCGTAGGCGAAGGTGGGGATGTGGGCATTGAGCTGCGGCACCCGGCGGGCACCGAGGATGCGCCCCTGACGCAGGGCATCCCACAACGGCAAACGGCCGTCGATGGCCGCGTGCTCCAGCTGGTTGACCAGCGCCGTGATAAAGGCGGTCTTGCCGCTGCGAGAGAGGCCGGTCACCGCCAGCCGAATATGGCGATCCCGCACCCGGTTCACCACGTCGTTCGCCTTGTGTTGCAGGCGAGTCAACTTCTGTTCCAGTTTATTGAGTATCAAGGCTTGATCCGTTCTCCCTTGGTGGTTGCATCTGGATAGCTGGTGTCGATGGTGGCGCATCACGGGAGGCGCCGCCATCGACATTGAGTGCTTGAGCAAGCACTACAGCTTGCGAAATTCCCGCTGCAGGGTGAACTCCCTGGAGGTCACCAGTTTCTCGATCCGCTGAACTCTGGGCTCCAGCGCGTCAAGTTCCTGCGCGATGCGGCCCAGCGCCTGATGAGGGGTGATCCCCGCCTGCCAGCTGCGCGCTTTCATCCGCACCTCGGCAAAGTCGGCATCCTCTTGCGAATAGAGGGTAACCGGCTTTTTGTCGAGCAGGAACCAGGCGGCGATATAGGCGGTGAAGGTGATGAAACCGGCGAAGATAAGGCCACTGATGGCGAGCAGCCGCACGATCCAGGTCTCCACCCCGAAATACTCAGCCAAACCGGCACAGATCCCGGCTATCTTGCCACGCTGGGGATCGCGATAGAGGTTACGCCCTTCACGACTGACACTGCTCATACCTTGTTCCTCCAACCGGGTACTTCCGCATCCAGAATCGACTCCAGCGCGCCCACTCGCTCCTGCATCTTCTCGGTGCGAGCCAGCAGCCCTTGCAGCTGTTCCCGCTCGCTATCGGCAAGACCGGCGCCAATCCGCCCCTTGGCACGATAGTGCAGCACCAGCCAGATGGGAGCCACCACCACCATGAAGACCACCATGGGAACCATCAATACGCCCAGCAGATCTTCCATCTGTTACTCCCCCTGTTTGCCTTCGCTTTTGCTGTCGCCCTGACCCAGTTTCTGGCGCATGGCTTCCAACTCGCGGCTTATCTGATCGTCAACTTCCAGCTCGGCAAACTGCTGCGCCAGCGCCTTGTCGGACTGACCCAGATCGGCGCGCGCCTCCATTTCGTCGATGCGACGCTCCATCCGCTCGAACTTGCTCACCACCGCCTGGCTCTCGCCACGGGCTACCTGGCTCTGCACATTGAGACGGCTGCTGGCCGCTTCGGTGCGAATGGCCATCGCCTTTTGACGGGCGCGGGCATCTTCCAGCTTGGCTTCGAGCTGGCGGATCTCTTCACCCAGCTTCTCGATGCCGCTGTCGACCGCCTGCTGCTCGCGGTAGAGGGTCTCTGACAACTCGGTCTGTTTCTTCTTCTCGATCAGGGCGGCGCGGGCCAGATCTTCACGTCCCTTGGTAAGGGCCAGCTCGGCCTTGGCCTGCCACTCGTCGACCCGCTCCTGATGACGGGCGACCTGACGGCCAATCTCTTTCTGGCTGGCGAGGAAGCGAGCCAGATTGGAACGCTCCTTGACCAGCTCGTCCTCCATCTCCTGGATGATCAGGCGCACCATCTTCTGGGGATCTTCTGCCTTGTCGAGCAGGGCCGTCAGGTTGGAATTGATGATGTCGGCCAGACGGGAAAAAATACTCATGATTGCACTCCTGTTATTGGCATGGCGTTGTTTCTCCATTGACAATGGCAACTTGTGTGCCAATCTGGAACAAAATTTAACTTGTTGATTTATATGGGGCAGAATAACCGGATTGCAAGATGCCTCGCGCAAGAGATGATTAAAATCACCAACTTTTGGTAAGATTGACCAGCTTTTACAACTGACAGGGATCACTATGACCACGGCCACGGAAAGCCTGCTGGGGGAATCCAACGCATTTCTCGAGATCATTGAGCAGGCCTCACGGCTCGCCCCGCTGCGCAAACCCGTGCTGATCATCGGTGAGCGGGGGACGGGCAAGGAGCTGATCGCCCACCGCCTACATTATCTCTCGGCGCGCTGGGATCAAAGCTTTGTCACCATCAACTGCGCCACCCTGAGCGAGAGCCTGCTGGAGACCGAGCTGTTCGGTCACGAGGCGGGATCGTTTACCGGTGCGGCCAAGCGCCATCAGGGCCGCTTCGAGCGGGCCGATGGCGGCACCCTGTTCCTCGACGAGCTGGCCACCACCAGCGCCCGGGTGCAGGAGAAGTTGCTGCGGGTCATCGAGTATGGCGAGTTCGAGCGAGTGGGTGGGGCCAAGCCCCTCAAGGTGGATGTGCGGCTGGTCTGCGCCACCAACGAGGATCTCCCTGCGCTGGCCGACAAGGGGCTGTTTCGCCACGATCTGCTCGATCGGCTCGCGTTTGATGTGATCACCCTCCCCCCCTTGCGGGAGCGGCGGGAAGATATCCTGATGCTGGCGGAGCACTTCGCCCACAGCATGACCCGGGAGCTGGGCTATCCGCTGTTTGCCGGTTTCTCGCGCAAGGCAACCCAGCTACTGCTGGATTACCACTGGCCGGGCAACGTGCGGGAGCTGAAGAACGTGGTGGAGCGCAGTATCTATCGTCAGGGCAATCCCCAGCTGCCGCTCTCGACCCTGGTGCTCAACCCGTTTGATTCCCCCTGGCGACCACAGGTCACGCAACCTGCGCAAGAGGCCCGAAGCGAGGTACAATCTGCATCCCCCCTCGCCTTGCCGCTCGATCTCAAGCAGGCGGTGGCGGAGTACGAGATTAATTTACTCAAGCAAGCGATGCAGCAATCCCAGTATAATCAGCGCAAAGCCGCTCAACTGCTGGCCTTAAGCTATCACCAGTTCCGTGGCATGCTACGCAAATATCAGCTGCTGGATGGCGATAACGATGCAGAACAAGAGTGAAGGAGCGCGGTTGATGCCGACTCCAGCAACACGCCAGCCTTCGCGCTGGCACATTTGTATCAAAACATGCGTACAAAACCCCTATAAGAACATGGTTCAACAATGAGAATGCTCACACCCTTGCTGCTGGGTATGCTGGTGCTGGTCACCGGCTGCCAGAAGCAACCCGAGGCCTCCAAAACCGGACTCATCTATTGTGCTGAGGGATCCCCCCTCTCCTTCAATCCCCATGTTTCCAACTCCGGGGTGACACTGGATGCCAGTGCCCGTCCGCTCTACGACCGCCTGCTGGAGGTGAACCCCAACACCCTGGCGCTGGAGCCGGCGCTCGCCACCAACTGGCATGTCAGCGAGGATGGCCTCACCTATACCCTGACCCTGCGCAAGGGGGTGACTTTTCACCATACCCCCTGGTTCAAGCCCACCCGCACCTTCAATGCCGATGACGTGGTCTTTACCTATGCCCGCCAGCTGGACGAGCAGCACCCCTATCACAATGTCTCCGGCGGCGATTACCCCTACTTCTACAGCCTGGGGCAAGATCTGCTGATCAAGCGGGTGAGCAAGAAGGGGCCGCAGACGGTAGTGTTCGAGCTGAATCAGCCGAACGCCTCCTTCCTCGCCACCCTGGCCAGCGACTATGCGGTGATCCTCTCCGCCGAATACGCCGAGCAGATGTTGCAGGCGGGCACACCAGCCCTGCTGGATAGCCGCCCCATCGGCACCGGGCCGTTCAGCTTCAAGGAGTATCGCCACAACGAGTTCATTCGCTATCTGCGCCATCCCGGCTATTGGGGCGGCGATGCCAAGATTGAACAGCTGGTCTACGACATCACCCCCAAATCCGCCAAACGGCTGGCCAAGCTGCTGACCGGCGAGTGCGACGTGATGAGCACCCCTTCCGCCAGCCAGCTCTCGGTGATCAAGCAAAATCCGGCGCTGAGCCTCTCGGTCCAGTCGGGGATGAACGTCGCCTTTTTGGCCCTCAATACCCGCAAGCCGCCGTTCAACAACGTCAAGGTGCGTCAGGCCATTGCCAGCGCCATCAACATCGACAACCTGTTGCAGGCGGTCTATTTCGATACCGGCCTGCCCGCCAACAGCCTGTTGCCGACCCTCTCATGGGGGTACAACCCCAGCCTGCCCGAGCGCAAACCCGACCTGAAACGGGCGCGCCAGCTGCTCAAGGAGGCGGGACTGGAGAAAGGGTTCGAGATGCAGGTGCTGGTACAGCCAGACGCCCGCCCCTACAACCCGGATGCGGTCAAGACCGCCCAGCTGATCCGCAGCGATCTGGCCAAGGTCGGGATCAAGCTCAAGATCGTGCAACGGGAGTGGCCGGTGATCGAAGGCCGTCTCACCAAGGGGCAGTACGACAGTCTGCTCTCCGGCTGGATTGCCGATAACGCCGATCCGGACAACTTCTTCCGCCAGCTGCTGAGCTGCTCGGCAGTGGAGCGCGGCAACAATTACAGCCGCTGGTGTAGCCCGGCCTTCGATCAGTTGCTGGATGATGCGGTCACCACACCCCAGCTCTCGTTCCGGCTGCGCAACTACTACTATGCCCAGACCCTGCTTAACGAACAGCTGCCGCTGATCCCGCTGGCACACGCCTTGCGTACCCAGGTCAGCCGCAGCGACATCGAGGGGCTGACGCTGATGCCCTTTGGCGGCACCTCCTTCAACCAGGCTCACAGGGAGTAAGCATGCTTCTATACACCTTGCGCCGCATCAACCTGCTGCTTATCACCCTGCTGGCGCTGACCTTTGTCGCCTATCTGCTGGACTATCGGCTGATCGGTCATCAGCTCAGCTTCTGGAGCGGCTATCCCGATTTCCTGCGCCGCATTTTCGCAGGTGACCTGGGGCTCTCCAGCGTCTCCGGGCTGCCGGTGCTGGACGAGATCCGCCACTACTTCCCGGCAACCCTGATCCTCTGTCTGGCGGCGTTCGCCATCTCACTGCTGGTGGGGATCCCTCTAGGAACCCTGGCGGCCCTGTCACAGGGCAAGACGCTGGATCTCTCCATCATGACTGCCGGTCTTATCGGCTATGCGGTGCCGGTGTTCTGGCTGGCGCTGCTGGTGGTGATGCTCTTTTCGCTGGATCTCGGCTGGCTGCCGGCGTCGGGCCAGATCAGCCTGCTCTACGACGTACCCCCCATTACCGGCATCGCGGTGATCGATGTGCTGCTCAGCAACGAGCCCTGGCGGCAAGCGGCGCTGCACGATGCCCTGCGCCACCTGATCCTTCCGTCACTGGTGCTGGCGGTGGTGCCTACCACCGAAGTGATCCGCCATGTACGCAGCTCGCTCATCGACGTGATGAAGCAGAACTACATCAAGGCGGCAGCGAGCCGGGGCCTTTCCAAGGCGCAGATCGTCTGGCGCCATGGTCTCAAGAACGCCTTGCCGCCGGTACTGCCGCTGCTGGGTCTGCAACTGGGTAGCGTGCTCACCTCCGCCATGATCACCGAGGTGGTGTTCGAGTGGCACGGGATCGGCCGCTGGCTCATCAGCAGCATCGCCCTGCAGGATTACGCCGCCATTCGCGGCGCAACCCTGGTAGTGGCCAGTTTCGTGATCCTGACCAGCGTCAGCACCGAGTTGCTGACCACCCTTATCTATCCGGCACGGCGCAAAGAGTTGTATGCCAAACAAGATTGAACGCGCTCATGGCGTGACCAGGAGCCAGGTATCCTATGCAAGATAAATCGAACATCTATCCCGAGCTCAAGATCCTCTCGCCCCTTGAGCAGACGTGGGCCTCCTACAGCCGCAATCCTCTGGCGATGGCGGGGCTATGGTGCTTTTTGCTGTTGCTGCTCATCACGCTGGTGGGGCCGCTGGTCGTCCCCTACGGCATAGATGAACAGCACACCGACAAGCTGCTGCTCGCCCCCTCCTGGGCGGCGACCGGCAACATCGACTACTTCCTCGGCACCGACGATCTGGGGCGCGACATGCTCTCCCGGCTGGTGGTGGGGGCGCGCCTCACTTTCGGTTATGCGCTGGTCGTAGTGGTGATCGCCATGGTGGTGGGCTCAGCCATCGGCATCCTCGGCGGGATGAGCAAGGGACTTAAATCGAGCGTGCTGCACCACCTGCTCGATACCCTGCTCTCCATCCCCTCCCTGCTGATGGCCATCATCATGGTCGCCATCATGGGGCCGGGTTTTGGCAATACCCTGATAGCCATTACCCTGGCGTTGATCCCGCCCTTTATCCGGGCCACCTACAACGCAGTGCATGCCGAGATGCAGAAGGAGTACATCACCGCCAGCCGCCTCGATGGCTCGCCCCCCTTGCGGATCATGCGGCTGGCTATTTTGCCCAACATTGTCGAGACCCTGGTGGCCCAGACCACCCGCACCTTGTCGGCGGCCATTCTCGATATCTCGGCGGTCGGTTTTCTTGGCCTCGGCGCCCAATCTCCCCAACCTGAGTGGGGCACCATGCTGGCCGATTCGAGCGACCTTATCTATCTCGCCCCCTGGACCGTCACCCTGCCCGGCATCGCCATCCTGTTCAGCGTGCTGGTGACCAATTTAGTTGGTGAAGGCATTCGTGAAGCACTCAAAGAGGGGAATGACTGATGCCGCTGCTCGACATTCGCAATCTCACCATCGAGATCGACACCCCGCAAGGCAAGGTCAAGGCGGTGGACAAGGTGAGCCTGACCCTGACCGAGGGGGAGATCCGCGGTCTGGTGGGTGAATCCGGCTCCGGCAAGAGTCTGATCGCCAAGGTGATCGTCGGCATCGAGAAGGACAACTGGACGGTTCGTGCCGACCGGATGCGTTTCAACGACATGGATCTGCTGACCATGGCCCCCAAGGAGCGCCGTCGCATCATGGGTCGCGAGATCGCCATGATCTTCCAGGACCCCATCAGCTGTCTCGATCCCTCCGAGGAGATCGGCACCCAGCTGGAAGAAGCGATCCCGACCGATTCGTTCGAGGGACAATTCTGGCAGCGCTTCCAGTGGCGCAAGAAGAAAGCCATCGCCCTGCTGCACCGGGTAGGCGTCAAGGATCACCGCAAGGTGATGCGCGCCTATCCCCACGAGCTGTCGGATGGCATGTGCCAGAAGGTGATGATCGCCATGGCCATTGCCAACCAGCCGCGTCTGCTGGTAGCCGACGAGCCCACCAGCGCCATGGAGTCCACCACCCACTCCCAGATCCTGCGACTGCTGGACAAGATGAACAAGCTGGGCAATACCACCATCCTGATCATCAGTAACGATATCGCCGCCATCGCCAACCTGACCGATACCATCAACGTGATGTACTGCGGCCAGATGGTGGAGGTAGGCACCCGGGAGCAGATCCTCGAGACCCCGCATCACCCCTATACCGATGCCCTGCTCAAATCGATCCCCGACTTTGACAAGCTGGTGCGCCACAAGTCGCGCCTCGAGACCCTGCCCGGCGTCATCCCGCCGCTGCAACACCTGCCCATCGGCTGCCGTCTGGGGCCGCGCTGCCCCTACGCCCAGAAGCAGTGCGTGCAGACTCCATTGATGAACAAGATCAAGGGCCATCAGTTCAGCTGCCACTTCCCGCTGAACATGGAGGAGCCGAAAAAATGATGACCGTTAATGCCCCCATTAAGGAGCCCCGCTTGTGATCGAGCCGTCCCTGTTGCAGGTCAGAGGCCTTAGCAAAACCTACCAGAACCGTACCGGTCTGTTTCGTCGTCAGGCGGTGGAGGCGATCAAGCCCCTCTCGTTCGACCTCGAAGTGGGCCAGACCCTCGCCATCGTCGGCGAAGCTGGCTCCGGCAAGAGTACCCTCGCCCGCATTCTGGCCGGGATGATTGAACCCACCAGCGGCGACATCGCCATCGACGGCCAACTGATGGTGCATGGTGATTACCAGACTCGCTGCAAACTGCTGCGGATGATTTTTCAGGATCCCAACACCTCGCTGAACCGCAAGATCCGGGTCGGCCAGATCCTGGAAACCCCGCTGCGTCTCAACACCGAGATGACCGAGGAGGAGCGCCGTGAGAAGGTGGTGCAAACCCTGCGTATGGTGGGGATGCTGCCGGATCACGCCCTGTTCTATCCGCAGATGCTCTCCTCCGGTCAGCAGCAGCGGGTGGCACTGGCGCGCGCGCTGATCCTCAACCCCAAGATAGTGGTGGCCGATGAGGCGCTCTCCACCCTGGATATCTCGGTACGCTCCCAGATCATCAACCTGTTGCTGGAGATGCAGGAGACCATGGGGCTGAGCTATGTGCTGGTAGCCAACGATCTGGGTATCGTCAGCCATATCAGCGACGAAGTGCTGGTAATGCACGAAGGTCGGGTGGTGGAGCGCGGCAAAACCCTCAAGGTATTTGCCGATCCCCAGCATGAGGTGACTCGCCGTCTCATCCAGAACTACAACAACGAATACCGCAAATAGAGAGGCGCTGGCCGCTTCCCTTGCCGCTGTGTTTCGCTGCGCTCACTCGGCGGGATCAAAAAAGCCCACTGCATGCAGTGGGCTTTCTGTTACCGGCGTTGCAGCTTAGGCTTGCAGCAACAGGCGGTTGATGCGGGAGACGAAGCTCGCCGGATCGTTCAGCCCGCCCTGCTCGGCCAGCTGGGCCTGTTCATGCAGCAGGGTGACCCACTCACCGAACAGCGCCTCGTCTTCAATGGTGTCGAGTTTCTTCACCAGCGCATGGTCAGGGTTGAGCTCCAGAATGTACTTCTGCTCCGGTACCGGCTGGCCGGCCGCGCGCATCAGCTTGATCATCTGGGTGCTCATACCGTAGGCGTCGGTGACGATGCAAGAGGGGGAGTCGGTCAGACGGTGGGTGACACGCACCTCTTTCACTGCATCGCCCAGGCTCTTCTTGACCCGCTCAACCAGACCGGCGTTGGCCTTCTCGGCATCGATCTGCGCCTGTTTGGAGGCTTCGTCTTCCAGATCGCCGAGATCCAGTTCGCCACGGGTGACGGAGATAAGCTGCTTGCCGTCGAACTCGGTCAGGTGGCTCATCAGCCACTCATCCACACGCTCCCACATCAGCAGCACTTCGACACCCTTCTTGCGGAAGATCTCGAGGTGCGGGCTGTTTTTGGCAGCGGCATAGGAGTCAGCAGTGATGTAGTAGATCTTCTGCTGGCCTTCCTTCATGCGGCCAACGTAATCCTCGAGAGAGACAGTCTGGGCTTCGCCCTCGCCAGCGGTGCTGGCAAAGCGCAGGAGCTTGGCGATCTCTTCGCGGTTAGCGTAATCCTCGGCCGGGCCCTCTTTGAGCACGTTACCGAACTCGCTCCAGAATTTGGCGTACTTCTCGGCATCGTCTTTCGCCAGCTTGGAGAGCATGGTCAGCACGCGCTTTGAGCAAGCCTTGCGCAGGGAGGCGGTCACCTTGTTGTCCTGCAAGATCTCGCGGCTGACGTTGAGCGGCAGATCGTTGGAGTCCAGCACCCCTTTGACGAAGCGAAGGTAGGTCGGCATAAACTGCTCGGCATCGTCCATGATGAAGACGCGCTGCACATAGAGCTTCAGACCGTGCTTTTGCTCGCGGTTGTAGAGGTCGAACGGTGCGCGGGCCGGTACGTAGAGCAGGCTGGTGTACTCTTGCGCCCCTTCCACCCGGTTGTGACCCCAGAGCAGCGGATCTTCAAAGTCGTGGGCGACGTGCTTGTAGAACTCCTGATACTCCTCGTCCTTGATATCTTTCGGGTTGCGGGTCCACAGTGCAGTGGCGCGGTTGACCTGCTCCCACTCGCCCGGGGTGCCGACGATGGTTTCGCCATCCTCTTCCCGATCCGGGGTGCCCTCTTTGAACATTTCGACCGGCACACTGATGTGATCGGAATATTTGCCCACCACGGAGCGCAGACGCCAGTCGTCGAGGAACTCGTCCTCTTCGGCACGCAGGTGCAGGATGACGTCGGTACCGCGACCCTCTTTGGTCACATCAGCCACGGTGAAGGAGCCTTCCCCTTCAGATTCCCACTGTACGCCCTGCTCCGGAGCAGTACCGGCGGCACGGGAGACCACAGTCACCTTGTCGGCCACGATAAAGGCGGAGTAGAAACCGACCCCGAACTGGCCGATCAGCTGGGAGTCACGTCCCTGATCGCCGGAGAGGTTTTTGAAGAATTCTGCGGTGCCGGACTTGGCGATGGTACCCAGATGCTCAATCACCTGATCACGGGTCATACCGATCCCGTTATCGGAGATGGTCAGGGTACGCTTCTCTTTGTCCACCACCAGACGCACACGCAACTGGCCGTCGTTTTCGAACAAAGAGGCATCGGAAAGCGCCTTGAAGCGCAGCTTGTCCGCCGCATCGGAGGCGTTGGAGATCAGCTCGCGCAGGAATACTTCTTTGTTGGAGTAGAGGCTGTGAGCCATCAGGCTCAGCAGTTGTTTGACTTCAGTCTGAAAGCCGTGGGTTTCGGCATGAACACTTTGGGTCATGGACCAATCCTCAGAAACATCGGGTTGAACATATGCCCAACCTAGATGGGGACAGCGATCCAAATATCAAGGGGGCGAATGTGCAATCCTGCTCATTCGCCCCCTGTTGGCGTGTAACCGCCGATTTTATGTTCAGTTTTTCGCGACTTGCCTGCCGCCACCCGCCCCTTACTTGAGGCGCTGGCGCCCCATCAGGGAGTGGGAGAGCGTGGTGCCATCCACCAGCTCCAGCTCGCCCCCTACCGGCACCCCGTGGGCGATGCGGCTCACCTCTACCCCGGCGGTGCGGGCCATATCGGCGATATACCAGGCGGTGGCATCCCCTTCAATGGTGGGATTGGTGGCGAGGATCAGTTCGCTGATCGCCTCATCCTTCAGGCGGCGCTCCAGAATATCGAGCCCCAGCTCCTCCGGGCCGATGCCGTCCAGCGGCGACAGATGGCCCATCAGTACGAAGTAACGACCGGAAAACTGGCCGGTCTGCTCGATGGCGGCCACGTCCGCCGGGCTCTCCACCACGCAGAGCAGGCCATTCTCTTCCCGCTTGGGATTGGCGCAGATATCGCAGCGATCGTTCTCGGTAAAGGTGCGGCAGTGGCTGCAATGACCGATCTCGGTCAGGGCGCGAGAGAGCAACTGGGCCAGACGCAAACCGCCGCTGCGCTCACGCTCGAGCAGGGTAAAGGCCATCCGCTGGGCAGACTTAGGCCCCACCCCCGGCAATACCTGCAGGGCTTTCATCATCTCATCGAGCAGGGGACTGAACTTCATAACACTCCTTACACGGGCCTGCCCCTCGCCACCATCAGGGCCACGACGGGTCAGCAAAACAGGATAACGCCATTGGCGCAGGACTATACCCGAGCCCGCCGCCCATCGCCATCGGCTTGTCCACACCTTCTTCGCTAACCGCCCTGTCGCATCAACCGGACAGTTTTCAACGAGGCACTTACCAGTTAGAAATGGCGCTTGTTTTGCTCTATCGTCAGCGTGTTTGCCCGAATCAATGGAATTTAGGGGGAACCACAAAAAAGGTTGGTCACGCCCTTGATCTACCAGCAAGAAAGTACAGATAATGGATTAGGAAAATGACAATTCGATGAGTTATTTAGGAAACAACTGAATGGAGAAAAATAAAACCATCATAAAACAATGTGACTCCGAACACTTAAATATCTAAAAAATAATTCTTTAAAAACTATTCTTGTACATGACTAGCAATAAATTCAGATGAAATATGATTAGCTAGCCAAACAATATCATTACCACGATAGAAAATTGTACCATTTTTCATGGCCCCTTCAGTCTCTATTTGCAACAAAACTGGTTTATTGGATTTACGCCGACCAACCTGAATAGCTGTATCGATATCTATTGAAAGATGTACATACTGTCTTCCCATAGGCAACAACCCATCTTTTAAAATTATTCTAGCAAGTTCTGGTGATGTACCATGATATAGTGCTATGGGTGGTATGGCTGGCTGTTTAATCAGTTTTTTCGGTACAGAATGGCCATATAGCGCCCGGATTTTACCATCGCATATTTCATGTCGTTTTTTATCTGACGCCGTGATCATATCAACCAGAGTATCGGTGGTAATATCACTCCATTTTGAATTCTCTCGGTGCAACACCTTGATTAGATCATCAACAGTAACCCATCCTTGCTCGTCCAGCTCCAATTCATAAAGCCATGGCTCATGACGAAGAGCATGTGAAACTACGCGACTGACTTTCTCAAAGTCCTTTTCATCAACCATAAAAACCCCTATTATATTTAAATAGCATACTTATCATTTATTCATCCTCATCATTCCAAGATTCATGTTCAGCTGTGGCTGCAGTTAACCATTTACCGAAATCAGGGTATGTTCCATGACATGAGCAATCTATTGTTGAAAACGAGTTGATAATTACAATGTCACCATTTTTCAGGTCAAAACAGGCAACATCATCATTTGCCATATATTTTGCAAAGGGTATGAGAGAATATTCAGGATATTGTTCACTTAATATTTTTCGCCAAGAATCGACCCGTTTTTCATAATGAGCCAACATTGTCCATGGCTCGAAATCCTTAGATATGTTACTTTCCAAGAAAGTAAGATATTCTTGGGGATAGTCAAATTCATCTAAGCCAATAGCACCTAAGAATATTTTCATCATTTTTTACCACTTAGTTTCGGCTCAACGTTTGAGCCGTACGGATTTGACTTTGCAAATACTTTAGGCTTCTGACTATTTATTCTCAATAAAATAGCCTCACCCCATGTATCAGGAATAGATCCAGCCTTTGTAAATCTCTCCCTCTCAGCCTCCGTAAGAGGACGACCAAAATCATTAATTCTCGCTTGCACTTTTACTCCAGCCTCTCTTGCTGCTCTTACTCTCGTATTATCCATTGATGTCAGTCCACCATCAGGCATTTTCACAACATCGATAGGATCACCCTGCCAACCGTTTTCCTTCATACTAGCGACAAGGTCATCATATGTGCGCCGCGCGGGTCGCGCCGTACAATCTGGCGACTCCGCTCGTCATAGCAACCAGCGGGTCAGTGACCGTCGTAGCTATAGCTAATATGTAGGCCATCCGACAGTTTTTTTCAGTGAACCACTTATGGCATCTCACTGGTCGAGATAAATAAAAAAGGCTACGGAATAATATTGGACCAATATACATCATTTTATAAAAACAACACTAAATTAATAGATGTTAAGTATAGTGCCTAGCGATAAGTATACGTATACAGGTTTATTTGCGAACGCCCGTTCACTCTATGCTAATCGAGCTTGCCGCACTGAATTGAATTGAATTGAATTGAATTGAATTGAATTGAAAAAAATATTTACCCCCCGACACCAGGTAAATACTTGACGTGTTATCCAATTTCATGAAGGTTGATTGTTGAGGTACGGGTAAACCTATAAAACCACTTATCGCAACAAGCTGTTTTAAAGTAACCCATACACGTTTTTTAATTAAGATAGAACTGAATGCATAAGCGATGAATAAACTTCCCCGTCAAACCTTGATGTATCTCTACATACAGAATAACTGTATTCATCCCTAGAGATACAGATAGCCTCATCACTTTCACTTAGCATAACAAAATCATCAAGAAATCCATTGTAAGTCATACTAAGCTCAATAATTCTCCTTAATCGTTCTCCATTAGCATCTAATTCAACTGCAACACTTATATCTACATCCTTATTGCTAAACAGAAGAATCCATGTATCATGCGAGACTTCCTTTGATATTTCAGTAAATTGACAAACAAGAGCTTCTACAGCCGCTCCCACATCATGAAAATCACCTATAACATTGACTCGTGAGAATATTTTTTTATAGAAATCAGAATGCAGCAATCGTTCAATGAACAAATATTTAAAACCACATTCTTTAAAGAATTGCTCAGTGTTTTTCTTTCTTATACAGAGTTTTAGTTTAGAATTCATTTCTTATTTTTCCTTTCTTGAAGCCAAGTATTACCTCAGGAAAACGCCCTGAATATTGCTTATATTTACCTGGTTGCATAGGACTGCCTTTACTATCGTCAGCACCATGGAAATGAGCACCGCTGCCAAATTTATCTTCATCATGAAGTATTATATACTTTTTACTCCCATAAACATCAAACTCATATACTGTACGGTTCTCATAATCTTTGTCATAAACATACTTATGTGTTTTATATTGAGCAGAACGTGGAATCCCCGCAGCTTCTTTTGCAGCACGGAAACTAGCACGTCTTGAAGGCTGAGCATCTGGACACTGCCCCGGTATATTCGTCAGCCCCAGCGGATCCACCCAACCGGTCGGGTTGGGGGCATACTGATAGTTGTTGAGCCCGCCTGCCAAGCCTATCGGGTCGGGGGTGATAAAAGGTTGGTAGTAGCGGTGCCGGTTGTAGTGAAGGCCGGTCTCGGCATCCTGCCCTTCCCCTTCCAGCTGTACCAATGGCTTGAAGCTGCCCGGTTCATAGATAAAGCTGCGATATTGCTCGTCGATGCGACGTTTATCATCACCAAGCTGATAACTGTTTTCGGCAATCAGGTTGTTGGCCTGCCACAGGAATTCGGTGACCAGCTCGCCCTTTGTCCCACTCACCGTCTTGCGAATACGGCGGCCAAAGGCGTCGTAGTCATAACGGGCCGTGGTGCCATCCGGCAGCTCAGCCATGATCAGTTGGTGCTGGCAGTCGTAGTGATAACGGGTAACCAGTGACTGGCCTTTGCCACGACGCTCGATGGCCAATCGACCAAATTCGTCGTACTCAAAATGGCGATCGCCACTCAACAGCAGCCGATTCCCTTGGGTACGCTCCCCCTCAAAGTGCCCACCCAGCGTCTGGCTCAACAGGTTGCCCGCCGGATCGTGCAGGAACCGCTCGGTCAGTTCACCACGCACCTCCAGCAAGCGGTCCAGCGGGTCGTAGCGGTAGTGCTGCTCCCCTTGCACACTGTCATTGATCTGCAGCAGATTGCCGGTTCGGTCATAACCGTAACGCCGCTCACTAGCAACCTGTTTGCCCCGTTGCAATCGCAGCGCCGTCAGCCGCCCTTGCTCGTCATATTCGTATTGCTGGGTCAGCGCCCCCTGGCTGCGGCGCATCTCCAATCCACTAACCATCTGGTGGCGAGTCAGCTCGGCGCCGTTCAGATCAATCCCGCTTAGCTCGCCATGCAGGTAGTGGTAAGCCAGCTTGTTGCCATCGGGCAGCTGCTAGTGGGCCAACCGCCCCATGGCATCATGCTTGAAATAGCTGGAAGCCCAGCCCTGATGCTCGGCCAGCAGATTGCCTGCTGCATCGTATTCAAAGGTGAGTGGCCAGGCGCCATCATCCACCTGGGTCAATTAACCGTACTGGTCATAGCTGAACTGGATTTCACGGCCATCGGGCAAGGTTTTTTTAAGCAGCCGCCCCATGGGGTCTCGCTCATAACGGGTGACCAGCTCGGTCTCCTGCTTGCCGAACTCGACCTTCTCGCTCAAATGACCGTTGAGGTCGTAGCGATAAGCGGTAGTGCGACCATCAAAGCCGGTTTCCCGCGCAACCAGGCCATTGGGGAAGTAGTGAATGCGATGCTGCTCGCCATGCTCGTTCTCAATCTCGCTCAAGAAGAGCTTGGCATTGTCGTAGCGATACTTGAGTTCAGTGCCATCAGGGTTTATGCGGCGGCTCACCAGATGCAGGCCGGGGTGATATTCGTAGCGGGTCTCACGGCCCAGCTCATCCCACTCGGCCGTCACCTTGCCATAGGCGTTATATTCGAAGCGGCGGGAGCCACCACCAGGCAGATACACGGCTTGCAAGCGATCGGCCGCATTCCATTCATAGCGGGTAATCGCGCCGCGCGGGTCGCGCCGTACAATCTGACGACCCCGCTCGTCATAGCGCCAGCGGGTCAGTGACCGTCGTAGCGATAGCTAATATGCTGGCCATCCGACGGAGCGTTGCCCGTGAGCCGCCCCATGGCGTCTCGCTGGTAGCGAGAAATAAAAAAGCCAAGAAATAATTTAAACCTGACCTGTAAATATTGCGCCACAAACACACGATTACGCTTCGCCAATCGAGCCTACGTCACTGATGACGGATTTTTTTTATTATTTTTTCCATGCGCCCCGTCTCATTTAAAAACAAAACCCTCCAATCACTTGATGTCTCCATATACATTCTGGACAATCCGGAAACTGCTTCAACATCCGAATCCGAAACAGAGCCACCACTACATTTATCAAAAAAAACAAGATATTTATTCAAGATTTCCTCCGCTCCCGAGTCACTTTTTACTCTTAGATGATCTTGAATAGCATTTATAACTAACCCTGCCTGTTCCAATAGTGCGTCAATATCATTTTCACAAATCATATTTTTTCAACCACCCTTATTTTTGATATTAAATTCAAAGACCAATTAATGGGCATCAAAACTTGATCTGCTCCACCGTCAAGAATGGTGCCAGAACCAGAAATAGGTTGTGGAGCCACCTTACCCACTTGTAATATTGTGCCTTTTGGTACGATAATTTCAGCCTCATACATTCTTGTATTTTTCCAATCAGGCCTTAGTGCCGCCTCAATCTTTGCATCAATTCTAGAGAGTGCAGGCTTTGTACTAACAAAACCACCACCCGCTTCTGCATGTCCTCCAAAGACTCGATATAACGTTATATTTTCTTTGGCTTTGACAGTCCTATACTCACCGTCTAAAAAACTATCTTTAATCCAATCAGGTAAAGAAGTGTCTTTTTCAAGCAAATCTACTTTGTCATCAATATTTGTCGAGTATTTCCCAAAGCGGTTATTATTCAGCCCATTTTCTTTTACATTTTTCAGCCCCAATGGATCGATCCAGCTAATCGGGTTGGGGGCATACTGGTAGTTGTTAAGCCCGCCTGCCAAGCCTATCGGGTCGGGGGTGATAAATCTACCCGTTTCAGGTTGGTAATAGCGGTGACGGTTGTAGTGAAGGCCGGTCTCGGCATCAAAATATTGCCCTTGAAACCGCAAGGGAGTGGCAACCTCGGCGATCTCTTCCCGCCACACATTGCCATAGGCGCGATAACGCACCTGCCAGGCGGTCGCTCCATTGTCACGAGTCAACGCCAGCGGGGTACCGAGGTGGTCAAGTTGATAATGGAATACCTCAGCATCCTGCCCTTCCCCTTCCAGCTGCACCAATGGCTTGAAACTGCCCGGCTCATAGATAAAGCTGCGGTATTGCTCGTCGGTGCGACGTTTATCATCACCAAGCTGATAACTGTTTTCGGCAATCAGGTTGTTGGCCTGCCACAGGAATTCGGTGACCAGCTCGCCCTTTGTCCCACTCACCGTCTTGCGAATACGGCGGCCAAAGGCGTCGTAGTCATAACGGGCCGTGGTGCCATCCGGCAGCTCAGCCCTGATCAGTTGGTGCTGGCAGTCGTAGTGATAACGGGTAACCAGTGACTGGCCTTTGCCACGACGCACGATGGCCAATCGACCAAATTCGTCGTACTCAAAATGGCGATCGCCACTCAACAGCAGCCGATTCCCTTGGGTACGCGCCCCCTCAAACTGCCCACCCAGCGTCTGGCTCAACAGGTTGCCCGCCGGATCGTGCAGGAACCGCTCGGTCAGTTCACCACGCACCTCCAGCAAGCGGTCCAGCGGGTCGTAGCGGTAGTGCTGCTCCCCTTGCACACTGTCATTGATCTGCAGCAGATTGCCGGTGCGGTCATAACCGTAACGCCGCTCACGAGCAACCTGTTTGCCCCGTTGCAATCGCAGCGCAGTCAAGCGCCCTTGCTCGTCATATTCGTATTGCTGGGTCAGCGCGCCCTGGCTACGGCGCATCTCCAATCCACCCACCCTCTGGTGGCGAGTCAGCTCGGCGCCGTTCAGATCAATCCCGCTTAGCTCACCATGCTGGTAGTGGTAAGCCAGCTTGTTGCCATCAGGCAACTGCCAGTGGGCCAACCGCCCCATGGCATCATGCTTGAAATAGCTGGAAGCCCAGCCCTGATGCTCGGCCAGCAGATTGCCTGCAGCATCGTATTCAAAGGTAAGTGGCCAGGCGCCATCATCCACCTGCGTCAATTGACCGTACTGGTCATAGCTGAACTGGATTTCACGGCCATCGGGCAAGGTTTTTTTAAGCAGCCGCCCCATGGGGTCTCGCTCATAGCGGGTGACCAGCTCGGTCTCCTGCTTGCCAAACTCGACCTTCTCGCTCAAATGACCGTTGAGGTCGTAGCGGTAAGCGGTGGTGCGACCATCAAAGCCAGTTTCCCGCGCGACCAGGCCATTGGGAAAGTAGTGAATGCGGTGCTGCTCGCCATGCTCGTTCTCAATCTCGCTCAAGAAGAGCTTGGCATTGTCGTAGCGATACTTGAGTTCACTGCCATCGGGGTTGATGCGGCGGCTCACCAGATGCAGGCCGGGGTGATATTCGTAACGGGTCTCACGGCCCAGCTCATCCCACTCGGCCGTCACCTTGCCGTAGGCGTTATATTCGAAGCGGCGGATGCCACCACCAGGCAGATACACGGCTTGCAAGCGATCTGCCGCATTCCATTCATAACGGGTAATCGCGCCGCGCGGGTCGCGCCGTACAATCTGGCGACCCCGCTCGTCATAGCGCCAGCGGGTCACGCCACCGTTGGCCCCCTTCTCCTCAATCAGCTGCCCAAGGCGGTTCCAGCCCAGTTCGATGCGGCTGCCATCCGGCTGCACCACGGTGCTGAGCTTGCCTTGCGCGTTATAGCTGTAGCGAGTCTCCCGGCCAAGGGGATCCCGTCTTGCAATCACATCCCCTTGCCCGTTGCGTTCAAAACGCCACTCGCGATCCCCCTGCACCACCTTGCGAACCCGACCATCCCAATAGTGATAGGCGGTCTGACTGCCATCGGGCGCAATCTCGCGCTCAAGCAAGCCTGCTTCGTCATAGTCATAACGGGTTTCGCCCCCCAGCGCATCGCGGGCCAGCACTTTCTGACCCTTGTCGTTATAGACAAACTCGCTGACCGCGCCGTCGGGATCTTGCTGACGGATCAGCCGGGCGTTGCTGTCATGCTGGTACACCTCCTGACTGCCATCAGCATTGCTGACCGTCACTTCCCCCTTGTCATCATCCCAGGTGTAACTGACATCAAAACGGGCAACATCACTCCAGTGGCGCACCGCGCGCGCCAGCTTTCCTTCCCGCTCCCACTCCCAGAAGAACCCTGCGCCGCCCGCCAGTCGGCGCTCCAGGATCACCCCATCAGAGCGATAGCGGTAACGTTCGCACTCACCGGCCCCGTTTTCAGCCACCACCAGGTGCCCTGCATCGTCGTAGTAATAACGTTGCAAGGTCGCTTCTGGCTGCCAGTTAATACCGTCAAAATGCTGTAATTCGACAGCGGCCAGATAGGCCTTTTGATAAACAATACGAAGAGCCAGACCGCCCTCGTTCTCTATCCAGCAGGGGCGCCCCTGCTCATCGGCACGGATAGTGAGCCGGTTGCCATAAAGGTCTGACATGGCCGTCAAACGGCCTGTCTTGCCATGCCATGTGAAATGCAGGAAGGGCGATCCCGCCTTGGCTACTATCACCTCGTCAGGCTCATCTCCCAGATAAACGGCCGCCTCTGACAACTGGTTGGTGATCATGGGTCTGGTTGCCGAAGGCATCGGCAACTCGATGGCAAGAGACTCCTGATCCCACCAGGTCAAACTATCACCGTGACGTTCGAGCCGATGGGCCAGCGCATGACTCCACCCCGCCCCCATGCCACAGGAATGCTCAACAGCTGACGTGCGATAGAGGCGACCAAAAGTAAACGGCAACATGCCCGGCAGATGGGCATCCTCCAGCGCCAGCAGCTCCTCGCCGGTAACCATGGACACAGGGCAGTTGTTCTTGCAGGTTTTGGCTTCAGGTTGATGGGGTTTATTGGCCGATGTTGTCGCCGTTTTCGAGGCATCCGGCGTCTTTTTAATCTGCTTAAGCTCGGAATGGGGCTGGAATTTGCGCTTGGCTGCCGTCCCTTTATCTACCAGCGTTTTTGTACTGCCATCTACCAGTTTGAGATCAGCTTTCTTGGCCGGACTCAACTTGGCAGAACCAGCGATCAACACCTTTTTGGCCGTTTGGGCATGTTGCGCCAGATTGTGCTTTTTGGAGAGATTGACCAGAGAGCTCACCAGGCGCATCACTCTATCGCTATTCTTGGCCGCTGAGGCTGCCTTGGCGCCATAACGGGCAGCAAGGCCGGCACCACCGGTTAAAATCACACCGATGATGACATCAATCAGCACAGAGGAAATCACCTGAGACCCAAACTCGGTCTGCTGATCTGGCGGCAACATCTTGACCCAGCACACTAGGGCATAGGCATAGAGATAGAGCAGCGCTTCATCCTGCAATACCAGCATGGCGGCTTCCATCTGGGATGCTCCCGCCTTGGCCATGGCTGCGGCATCTACACCAAACTCAGCCAACTTTTTGGCATTCCCCACAGGGTCGGCCAACAGGTTGTGGATGGTTTTCAGATCGTCCCACACCCCAACCAGCGCCTTGCCAACGCCACTGGCAGCAGCCAACGCATGGCTACCAAATCCGGCTCCCGTGGCGCTATAACGACTCCAGGCGACTTTGTGTTCGCTGCTCCACTCTCTGGTAAGCCATGCTTCCAGATCTTTTTGCACTGGAGCATAGGAGGCAAACAAGGCGTCAAGGTCACTCTTCTTCACCTTGGGGTAAAAGGTCACCCGATAAGACTTGCCCGGCGTCAGCTTCCCGACTTCAGCAATCCCCTTGGCATCCAGGGTTCCCTCCTTCGCTACCGCTTCACTGACAAAACGTCCACGAACCATTTTGCCCGCTTCCACCTTGTAGGGGGTATTACCGATAGGAATAAAGCGCACGGATTCAAACAGATGGACCAGCCGCAAAGTGCCGCTCAACGGGCACTGCGTCACCACGGATTGCGCCTTCTTGCTGCTCGAAGACGCCTTTATCGTCTTATCACCAACCTTGATGGTCTGCTCCATGTCCATACCCAGCATGTCGCCAAGAAAGAAACTCTCGGCATCCTTGCGGTACTCAGTCAGGGCATTGCGATAATCGGCGATCACCTGGGTGAAGACGGCCTGGCCGGCATTACTCATGCTTGAACCTCATTGAGCAGCGCAGCTTCCAGCGCTGGAAATAGATCGATATCAGGGGATGGGCAGCGGGAAATGAAACGGGCAACTTTGCACCTGAGATTGGCCTCGGGGAAAGACCAGTAAAGCTGACCATTCTCATCTGCCAGCTGTTGCATCAGGTTGTTGATAAGGGGACCTGTATCTTGCCCAGCTAATACTGCTGCGATAGCTGGAGGAAGTTCCCACCAGGGAAATGGACGTACAGCACAGGGCTCCGATGGTTCCCATGAAAATGCATTGCCCTGACACCACATCGCATCCAGTTGCGGCAACAGCGTTGTCATATCATCACCAAGCTGCGACACGATGGCAGACATATACGCGCCATCCCAATAGCGAAAGAACACGGCTTCACCCTGATGCCAGATCTGGGTCAACCCCTGAAAATGGCCATAGAGGGTGCCAGCAGGTTGCGCTGTCGCCAGAATAAATCCCCAATCGCGAGCATCAGTTGTTTCAGCCCATTCGATAAAAGGACTCTCCTTTTCCAGTGCAACCAGATAGGGCATCACGGGGAGCCAGTCGTGATAGGGAGTGCCGAGATAGAGTCCGCGTGGTGTATGACGGCCATCAAGCTGGTAATAGTGCTGCAAGGGCGCCGCATCGCTAGCCCCTGCCAGTACGGCATAGAGTGGGCTGGTTTGCACGGCTACCCACTCGGCAAGCGACATAGCCTCAGATTTCACAGCCGCTCTCCTTGCACTTCTCACACTCCTCACAGAAAGGGGCGGCACTCTTCATGGTGGCCAGCTGGGCAGGACTGAGCGGCACCTTCGGCATGGGAGGAACTGACACACCATGAGGGCCGACAGGGGATTGACCCGCCCAACCTGAACCAGACCCTGGGCCTCCCCCAGAGTTCATCTTGATCGTAGGGCCAACCAGTGTGACGCCACCACCATCCACCTTGATAAAGCAGCCGCCCACCTTGACGGTAATTTCAGATCCCGCCTCCAGCACCACCTTGGCGCCAGCCTTGACGTGCACCTCCTGCCCGGCCTGGGTGAGCCAACTTTGTCCCAGTTTTTGGTGCATGGAAGCATCCACCGTCAGCGAATAGTCAGCCTTGATCTGGTCGCGCTTCTCGCCTTCTACCGTCAGGTGGTCATTGGCCTTGATGCGGGTCACCCGCTCGTTGTCGATATCCCGATGCTCGTCGTGCTTGATGTGCCAAGCGGCGTCGTTCTCGATGAGAACATTCAGGTCTTTCTGACCGTGGATATAAATTTCTTCCTGCCCAGCCTGGTCTTCAAAGCGCAGTTCGTTGAAGCCCTCGCCCTTGTGGGTTTCGGTGCGCAGCACGGTGCGAGTCTTGTTGGCTGGCAGCTCATACGGCGGCCGGTTGGTGGCGTGGTAGGTGCGACCCGTCACGATAGGCTGGTCGGGGTCACCTTCGAGGAATGAAACGATAACCTCATGGCCGATGCGCGGGATGGCCATCATGCCGTACTGGCCACCGGCCCAGCCCTGACTCACCCGCACCCAGCAGGAGCTCTGGTCGTTGGAGCTGCCGTAGCGGTCCCACGGAAACTGCAGCTTCACCCGGCCATGCTCGTCGCAGTAAATCTCCTCCCCTTCTGGGCCCACCACGATGGCGATTTGCGGGCCGTCCACCATGGGCTTGTGGGGCGCCTCGGGGCTGCCGATACGGGCGCGCCAGGTGGTACTCGCCTTCACTACACCAAATTCGTTGTGGTAGACGGTCGGGCCGCTGCCGCCCTCTTCTTCCAAGGCTTGCGGCTGCTCACCGGTGTGGCGGATATGAACGATTTGCCAGTCGGTGTTAAGGCTGCCATTGGGGTGTTCGGTGAGTGAGAAGTGCTGACCCGGCAGCAATGCGGCGCTGTTGGATTTGCCACTGCCCGCCACCGCGTCATTGCGCAGGGCATCGAGCCGGTGCTGGGCAAACGCCTTGCCGCTCGGGTCCTCTTTGTAGCGGCCCGGATAGTCGAAGTGCTGGTAGGTATCGCGCTGGTGCTCCAGCTCTGCACCCATTTTCTTCTGGGAGAGGCCATAAGCCGGGGTCTTGAAGCTGTAATCCTTGAGCTCCACCTCCGAGGGGCGCACCGATTCGCGGTAGTGGAACTGGCGCACGTAAGGGCCTTGTTCCAACGAGCGGTTGCCGAGGTTAAAGAAGAGCTCGGGGCCAGCGGTTAGCGCAGCCGCATCATCGGCAAAAACGATACGGTGTTTGCCCTGCTCAAATTCGTGGAAGTAGAACAGCCCCTCTTCTGCGGCAAGGCGGTTCACAAAGTCGAGGTCGGTCTCGCGGTACTGCACGCAGTATTCCCGCTGGGCGTGCTCATTCTTGAGCGCAAAGGCGTAATCGGTGATGCCGTGCTCTTGCAGCAAAATAGAGAGGATTTCATCGGGCTTTTGCGCCTGAAAGATGCGGGAGTTCTGGCGCAGGCCCAGTCGCCACAGTGCTGGTTTGACTTGCAGGCTGTAACGGGTGCGGCGAAAGCCGCTGTCCCCTTGGGCAAACTCGCCCACTACCCCGCACACCCTGCGCTGCAGCTCGCCGTTGTACCACACCATCAGCTCGCATGGCTGGTCCAGCACGGCGCCAAAGTCGACATCAGGCTGGCTACTTGCCACCTCCAGCTGCAGATTGAACGGCCGGTTCAGCCCCTCATCCAGCTGGAAACTGGCCACCACAAAGGTGCTCTCGGGCAGCGCCCCCACCTTGACCGTAAATTGTAATCCTGTGCTTTGTGCCATGACTCTGTTCCTTATCCTGCCTGTCCGCTACCGGAACCAATCACCACGCCACCACAATCCACTGCCGTACCGGTGACGGCGATGGGTTTGCCATTCACCAGCACAGAGCCAACACCACTGGCAATGGCCCGTGGGTGCGGCGGGTTGTTGGGCTTGTCATGGGGCGCCAGTGGATCACCTTGACGAGCCACAGGCTTGCCATCGAGGAACACGTCGGGACTGGCAGCTATCACCGGGGTCGGTGGAAAGCCATCGTGGTCGGTGCCGATGTCACCGAGCAGTGCGATAGCGGGGCACATAGTCATTCTCCATATGAGTGGGGAGACGCACAGACATCATCCCTCTGCCCCTGTGCCCGGTGGAACGCACCAGGCACAGGCGACTTTGATAAACAGCGGATAAACAGAACAGGCCGCAGCACAGGCTATGCCATTCAGCACTGGTGAAATTAGCCAAATAAAATCAAATGGTTAGCCTCTTTCGATAGATGATAGAGTTATCCATTCGCAAGGGATTGCGCAAACTGGGCAATCCCCCTGCCAAACATTGCATCTGCAGTGCAACTCTCTGGAATATGCGCAACTGGTTGCGCATAACAGAGCAATCAGCTACCGGATAGCCCCTGTTGCAGTTGGTAAAGCCGGATATTGAGTGCTTTCAAGTCACTCTCTATCCCTTTCAGCTCGGCGGCCGTAATAGGCTCCTGCGACGCTTTTCGCGCCTCCAGTTCGCTCAGGCGCAAGCTGAACGGGACCTCCTGCATCAGGTTCTTCTGTACCTCGTAGAGCTGAGACTTGAGGTAGGAAATCGTGACCGTCTTGCGCTGACGCTCCAGCTCCAGCAGCTGATCGATCAGGGCATCGACCCCGGCGCGCGCCTCCAGATAGGTCGGCACCCGGTTGAGATCCCCCTGCTGGCCGGCCAGCGCGGCCTGCCACTGTTTGTCGAGGGCCTTGACCGCCAGCGAGTCGGGATAGAGCATCTGCAGCGAATTGCGCAGCCCCTCGCCATAGCGGTACCAGTAGAGGGGAGATGTCTGCTCAAGCCGATCCAGTTGGGCCCGATAACGCGATACCAGCTCGCTCTCCATCCCCTGCAGGGTCTGCTCCCCCAACACGATGCGCGCCTGGCGAATGTCGTCATAACTCAGAGCCTGCGGCAACGCCGCAGCGGGTTGTTGCAACCGTTGCGCCGCGATGATCTTCTCCTGCTGCTGATGTTGCCAGCCAAGCCATCCCATCATGGGCAAGGCGCAGGTGAGCAGGCCACAGCCAAACCAGAACCAGGCCGGCCGCTGTTTGCGGTGCTGCTCAATCTTGAGCACGGTCGGTTTCATCTGCCCCTTCTCACGCCCCACCAGGATACTGCCCTGAGGCAGGTGCGGGGTTGCCCCGGCAGAGGCGCCGTGGTCGCTCTCCATGTCGGATTTGAAGAAGACCATCGGTGGGATCTGCAGCTCATCCTTAAGGCCCGGCTCATCGGAGACGATGACAATCTCGGTCTCGTCAAACAGATGGGTGTAGCCCTCGATAAAGTGCACCAGATTCTCGACCCGGGGGATGCGGCTCAAACCGGCGTTGTGCAGCTTCTCGCTGATGAGTTGCAGCGCCCGCTCGCAGCGGTAGATCAACCGCTTGTCCTCGTGGCTGATCTGGTACTGGCGGATCACGTCGCTGATGCGGGCGATAAACCAGTCGAGCATCTCGATGCGGGCCCGCTCCTGATGCACCGGTGGCCAGAAACTCTCCCACAGGGTGACGATGAGGTTGGCGAGAAACTCGCACCCTTCGGTAAAGCCGCTCAGCCCCTGAATGCGGGAGCGCGCCAGAGTGAAGTAGATGGCGGTTTGCAGATCCACCCCGTGCTTTTCAAAGATTTGACTGGCAAGCTGATGGATCCTGACCCAATCCACCTCGGGGCGGGAGGCGTGGCTAAGCTTGTTGATCTCGGCGCGCAGCGCCTCGTACTCCGGCAACATTCTGGGGTCACGCCCCACTTTCAATGCCTGCTGGCCTTGTTGATTCTGTGACATATCGGATTCCAAAATGCGGGGGGCATAGCGCCCCCCAACATGATCAATAGAGGGACTCAGGCAAGCTGAACTGGCTGAACAGGCCGCCGGTGAAGGGGTTCTGGGCGCTGTCGGTATAGACCCGATAGGTCATGGCACCCTGATCCACCGGGAAGCGCACATCAAAGGTGGCCTCGTTGACCTGAGTCAGCTCCCCCTTGTCCATCAGGCGGAACATGGCCCAGGGACCGACAAAGCCCTCGCTGCGCGGTGAACGTTCGCGGGCAGCCGGTACCAGGGTGATCTTGCTTTCAGCCCCGTCGCGCATGGTGTTTGGCCACACCAGCGGGATCTTGTTGCGACGGCCGTGGGCATACTCCAGCAACTGTCCATCCAGGTTGAGCACACTACGCCGCTTGTTGGCGGTGAGTTCGATGGGCTCGAGGGCAAATTGCACCTCCAGATTGCCCTGCTGGCTGAAGAAGATCTGGCGGATCCGCGCAGCTCGATCCAGCTGTTTAATAAGCTCGGCCTGAATGGGTGAGCTCAGTTCTCCCTCCATCAAGCCCCCCTCCACCATGGGTTTGAGGTTGACCTGATAGAAGCTGTCCAGGGTGCCACCGGGGGCAAAGAAGCGCTCCATCTCGGAGAGCGGCACATCCTTGGCAGAACCCGGGTTGAACGGATAGCGATCCGCCAGTTGGCTGTTGAACGGTGCCAGCACCTTTGCCTGCCACTCCTGATTGAGGGATGACATCGCCAGATCAATCACCAGTTGCGAACTCTGATCCGCCAGTTGACCCACCCAGCGATTGAGCGGCTCGGGCAGACCACGAGCATATTGCTGCAATGCAAAGACAGGATCGGCGTACTTGTTGGTCAAACGCAGTTGCACCGCCTTGAGGGCTGACTGCCCCGGCTCGGTGGCATTGACGATGAGCTCCATATAGTGCTGCAGTTCAATCAGCTTCTGGTTCACTTCGGAAATGAGCGGCCCCTGTTCGCCACGGCCAGTCAAGACGCCATTGGTGGCCATAAAGGGGCGACCGATCCGGGCAGTGATCGCCTGCGCCGGATCTCCTTCCGCATCGGAGATCTTGCGAATACGGGTGTTGTCATCCAGCGCGGCGAGCACCCGCAGGAATGGCTGGTCGTTGCCGGTGATGGCAGAGAGTACATCGAGCGCCTGCTCTGGGCTGGCAAGGGTCTGCACATCCAGATTGGTCAGCAATTTTTGCCACTGGTTGACGTAATCGGTGACATAGCGATCGTTGACCTGACGAGTGATCTCCTTGCGATCCGCCTCGCTCAACTGGCTCAGCTTGCGCTGGCCCAGCACCCAGGCATCCATGGCGGTGAGATCGATCAGCGCCTTGTCCTGTTTGAGGAAGAAGTCACTGAACCCGGGCCAGGTCAGCAAACGCGGCACCTGACCAGCACTCTCGTTGCGCAGGGCAAACACGGTGTCGAAGGTGGGGCCCACCTCGTCACGGACATTGAGATCCGGCGGCAACACATCACCTGCCTTCACCACCAGATTCTGATAGACCCGCTGATACATGGGCAATTTGCCCAGTTCACGCTGGGCGCCATACACCGGCTCCTTGAATGGCACAAATGCCGTGATGGCGGCCTGATCCCGAGCGGCACGAGCAGCGTGCCAGTCGGTGTGATCGAGGGCATAGTCAAGATGCCCCATCAACTGCTCCTGCACCGCCCCCTGCCCCGGGAACGCTTTCTGCCAGCGGCTGGCCATGTACTGCTCCACCAGCTCCTTGTTGCGACCGGAGGCATCATCGAGCATCCGCATCACCCGCAGGATGGAGAGCTTCTCCTCGCTGCCAGCCGGCGCCCGGTTGAGATCCTCCAGCAGTCCCTGCATCTGGGCAGGCAGGAAACGCAGCCCCAGCAGTTGCAGATAGGAGCCTTCCACATAGGGGCCAATCTCATCCCCCTGATAGAGGCCAAGGTCTGCCACCAGCGGCATCCGTTCGCGGTAGTTGCCAAAAGAGAGGGTCGCCTCGCGAATAAGGTTGAGACGTGGCAACTGGCTGACACCGAAGGCATGTTCATCTGCGACCTCGTTGGTCTCGGTGAACGCTTGCGCCTTGGTCAGTACATTGCGCCCCGCCTCCTCGTTGACCCGATAGAAGTAGTGCCAGCCACCGATCAGGGCCGCCGAGAAGAGCGACAGGCAGCCGAGGCCAATGGCCATCCGGCGACGACGATAGAGGGTATGCAGCCGATTTTCTCCGGCCAGATGGGCCTCGGGGAAGATGATCGAAGAGAACAACTTGCGCACAAAATAGGTGTTGGACTCCCCGCGCAGGGCGGAGTGAATAGGCTCGGGCAAGCTGTAACGCCGGGAAGCGGCCTGAGCAAAGGCATCGAACGGGACACCTTGCTGATAAACGGAGCTGATATAGACGCCGCGCACCAGCAGTGGTTTGCTCTCTTCAATGGTCAGGGTTTCATCGAGCAGGCTGGTCACATAATCCTTGAGACCCGCCAATTGACGAACAAACGAGAAGAGGGCGTTGCGCTGGGCGGCATCGAGCCGGGCCAGCATCATCTCCGGCAGATTGCGGTTGAGATTGTCGACCCACTGATCCCAGAACAGCGCCAGATCCTGCTGCCAGGATTTGCCCTGACTGCTGCCGGGGTTGAAGGTTACCCCCAGCACGGCGTCACGGGCTTCTTTATCCAACTGCTCATAGACCACATCAAAGCCGCGCAGCATATCGAGCTTGGTGAAGGTGACGTAGAGTGGCAGCCGGGTATTCATGGTGGCCGACACCTCTTGCAACCGGGCACGCATCAGCTGGGCATACGCCTTGCGCTCGGCCACGCTGGCCGCGGACAGCCATGCCAAATCAACGGTCAGTACCAGACCATTAAGGGGCTGACGACGACGGTGCTCGTTGAGCCAGTTGAGTAGATGCAACCAGAGCCGCTCATGCTTGCGAGCTTGCGGATCCAGCTCGGGCTCGGCTTGTGACAACAGCGCACCGGCCGGATCCAGCATCACTGCTTGCTCCCCCAGCCAGCAATCGACCAGCTGGCCTTGCGCCACGTCCCGCAGTTCGGTATCGAGTCTGGGATTGAGTTTATTGGCCGGATTGGCACGGTGGATCAGGCTGCTCTTGCCGCTGCCGGGCAGACCCAGCACCAGATACCAGGGCATGGCGTAGAGCGCCCCCTTGCCAAGGTGTTCATTCAAGGCTTGCAACCAACGATCGAGAAACAGCGCCTGTTTGTCGATGAGCCCTTTGACCGGATCTTGTTCCAGCAGCACCTCATGCTGGCGCTCGGCCTTGAGCTGCTTCATCTTGCGCCATACCCGCCAGGAGAGTACCCCCAGCAGCAACCAGAGCCAGAGCAGGGTAAACACCACCCGCCCCCACAAGGGCTCGAATGGCTTGGCATCACGGATCTCGATGCGAGGCCCCAGCCACCACACCAGGATCAGGGCGACAACCCACAGCACCACACCGAGCAGGGGCCAGGAGGGTTTCAGTTTCGGCAGCTGTTGCCGCAGAAAGGTAAAGATGGTTTTGAACATAAAATGTGATCCAACTCCGACTCAATGACTCATTTCGGCACTTATTTCGGCAAATGGGTGGCATAGGGGGCCAGGCGGCTGACCAACCCGGGCTCCCACTGCGACAACCCGAGGCGGTCTGCCTCTTGCCACAAGTGTTGATATTGCTGGCGCGCAAGCGCCTCCATGCCTTCCTGCTCCAACAACTCCGCCTGCACCAGCAAGGCATGGAAGCGGGCTCTTGGCTCTTTCATCTGTGCCATCCGCTCATCAAGCAGGGCGAGCGCGGCGGCAATCCCCTGCTCCCCATGACGCAAGGCGACCTCCTCTGCCAGCTCGGCCTGTCCGCTGCCGCCCCCACTGCTCTTGGCAGGCTGCAACCAGCGGCTGCACTCGGGGGAGAGAAACGGGGAACCATCACTGAAGGTGAGATCACGCAGCGCTGGCAGGCGCTGCAAAAACGCATCCAGCTCCGCCATGATCGCCTGCGCCACCGCCCCATATCCCAGCTTCTGGGCCACCTCGGCCGAGAGCCTGTGCCCCTCGAACCAGTAAGGGGCCAGCGTCAGGCTCTGCTCGATGCGTTGCCAGAGCACCAGATCTGGCGTGCCCATGGCGGCGCGATACTCATCCACCATGTCTGCCGACATGGAGGCCAGCTGGGTTTTGTTCCCCTGCGCCGTTATCGGCGGGGTGGTGATGCCGGCCCAGATGGCGTGACGACGCAATCGATAACCGATCGCCGCCTCCGGCTGGCGCTCAATCAGCAGCTCCGCCACCTTGAGCTGGGTCTGTCGCCATGCCCGATCGTTGGAGCTGTCAATCTCGACCCCGGAGCCCTTGCTGCTGCCACTGAGCACCATGGTGCCTGTCATGCCGCTAGCACTGGCGGTGGCAGCCACAGCGCTGCTTGCAGGTTGACCTCCGGCATCAGCCTGGGCCTGGGCAACCTGCTGTCGCTGGGCCCGCTTCAACCCCATCACCAGAGGATCCAGCAGTTCCCCCTTGTCAGGGCACTGGGCCAGCCAGATGGCCTCCAGGTGTTCTGCCTGCGCAAGCAACTGCGCGAGTTCCGCCGCAGAGGCGCTCTCGCTCACCCTCGGCAGAGCACCCTCGAAGCGCTTGATGATCTGCACCATCAATCGCTGCTTCTGGGTCGCATTCCCGGGCCAGGCCAACAGCCAGTAAGCCTTGATCCAGGCTTCCAGCAAGCTCAGCGCAGCCCCCATCGGGGTCGCCTTGGCGGGGTGCTGCAGGCAGCGCAACAGCTGTGCCAGCACCCGCATATCCTTGGTGCGGCTCTCCAGCAACCCCAGACAGGCTTCGGCGACCGCATTGAGATCGACCTGGCTGTGGGCAAGGGAGCCCAACTTGACCAGTTCGGTCTCCACATAGTCCCAGCGAGGCTCATCGGCCAGCACTGCACCTTTGATCTGTTCATCCGGCAAGCTGGTGAGCAGACGGCTACACCAGGGGTGTTGATAGCTCATCTCCCCCCCTACCAGCGACACTGTTGGCGCACCGGTATCAGCGCCTCTTTCAGGCCGCTGAGATCGACCCGCAGCAAGGCGCCGTTGGCCGCCTGAACCTGCAATTCACGATGACCGATCCAGCGTTTTAGCTCCTCGATGGCGGGCAGACCGCGGCCATATTCGAGCAGCCATCCCTGATCCCGGATAAACCAGCTCTGACTGCTGCGAGTTGCTTGTCCATCCAGCGCAACCTCGACTCTCTCCCCGCGCCACGGCGCATCCAGCCGCAAGCGAATATGGGTGATGCTGTTGACACAACCGATCGCCAGGGTGGCACCGCGCAGGGCCGGACGGGTCAATACCGCCGTGCCGCTCTCCTCATCCTGTCGCAACAGGAAGGGTGAGCTATCCGGCACTCGGGCCAACTCCTGCTCCGCTATCGCCAGCCAGGCCGGAGACTTGGTGCTCTCCTTGTTGCCTGATTGCGTCGCCTCATTGCCAAGGGCGTCATAGCAGGCGAGCCGGATCAGAGGGGATGGCTCGCGACGACACGCTTGCCACGCCGCCATATCAAGGGGAGGCACCGCATTGCCGGTCGCCAGCAGCAGGGGCAACAAACCCATGATGCTCATCAGTTCACCTCCAGTTTCTGGCACTTGTGATCCAGGGTGCGCTTGGGAATATTGAGGCTCTCGGCCACCAGCATGCGATTGCCCTGAAAGTAGCGCAGGCGCGCTTCAATCACCGATGCCTCGTACTGCTGCATGGCCCGGCGCAGATCGCGGATATGGTTGTAATCATCCAGCGCATCCGGCAGCTCGGCACAGACCCGATCCCGCAGCTCCGGCGGCAAGGCGCCAAGCCCCACCTCTTCACCATGACGGGTGTGGGCACAGGCCACCTCCAGCAGATTGCGCAGCTCGCGCACATTGCCGGGGAAATCGTAACTTTGCAGTTGCTTGAGGAACTTGCGCTGCAAACCAGCCAGTCCCTTGTCATCCTGCGCGGCAAACTGGGCCATGAAGTGCTGGCAGAGCAGGGGCACATCCTCGATATGCTCGCGCAAGGGGGCGATCAGCAGCAGACACTGGCAGAGACGGTGGTAGAGGTCGGCACGGAACCGCCCCTCCTCCACATGGCGGGTCAGCGGCTGATGAGTGGCCGCGATGAGGCGAAAATCGGAGTGATACTCCTGCTCTGCCCCAAGCGGCCGGTAGCTGCGGGTTTCCAGCACCCGTAGCAGCTTGGCCTGCATGGCGGCGGGCATATCGCCCACTTCATCCAGAAACAGGGTGCCACCATTGGCCTGCGCCACCAGCCCGGTCTTGTTGGAGAGGGCGCCGGAGAAGGCCCCCTTCTGATAACCGAACAGCTCGCTCTCAATGAGATTCTCGGGGATGGCGGCGCAGTTGATGGCGACGAACGGCTTGGCGGCGCGCTCGGAGCACTGATGCACCAAGCGGGCGACCACCTCCTTGCCACTGCCGGTCTCCCCCTGAATAAGCACGGTCAGCTTGTGCTGGCCTGCCTGGGCGATCTGCTCGCGCAAGCCGCGGATCACCGCCGACTGGCCAACCAGCTGATCCCCCAGCAACTTCTCGTGCTGGCGCTGGCGCTCCCCCTCCCCCTTGATCTGACGCAGCGAGTCGCGCAACACGTTCTGATCCCGGCGGCTACGACCCAGATCGCGGATCAGGGTGAGCTGGTTGCAAAAGACCTGCGCCAGACTGGCCAGCTCGGGGCGAGCCGCCCACTCCTGCAACACATCGCCACTGTCCATCATCGCCAGCACGGCAAAAGGCTTGCCGTTGCCATCATTGAGCGGAAAGGCGTGCAGGCCGCACTGCTGGCCAAGGTTGGCCAGCAGTGCGCGAAAACCGGCGTGCTCAATGCGGGCACCGCCATGGAGGGAATCCCAGGTGCGGGATTGCGCCTTGTGCAGCACATAGGCGAGTGGATGAGAGAAATCATCCACCGCCAGCGCCAGCGCAACCTCCTGCCCCTTGACCCACCCTTTGCACTCCAGCTGGCGGCCGCTCACGTCCAGCATGCCAAGCAGCAGTCCTTTGGGCTGGAAGCTGGCATGGAGGGTCGAGCTCCACCAGTGGCAGAGATGTTGTTCATCCCGTTGCGAGGTGAGCGCGAGGGCGAATGCGAGGGCTTGCTCCATGGTCAGCCCTCCACCTCGGCCACAAACTGGTGATCGGCCACCGAGAAGTGTACCCGGTTGATGGGCTCACCGGCCGAGAGGCGCTGCAACAGTTGCAGGGAAACCGGCGGCAACAGGGCCCCATCAATGACGGACTCCAGCATCCGCGCGCCGTTCTCGCTGCGGTTCGCCCGCAACAGGATCTCCTCGGCCACCTCGCTCTCCAGCACCACCTCGGCACCGAAACGCTCCTTGAGCAGCTTGACCAGCCGGTTGAGTTTGCCACCGACGATCTGCACCAGGGTGTCGTGACCGAGCGGCAGGTAGGGGATCACCTCCATCCGCGCCAGCAGGGCCGGTTTGAAGAAGGCAGCCAGCTCCGGATAGAGCGCATCCAGCAGGTCATCAGGCTGCTCGGCATGATCGACGATGGTCTGGAAACCGAGGTTGGAGGTGAGGAAGAAGACCACGTTCTTGCAGTCGATGATCCGCCCTTCCCCATCCGCCAGCTCGCCCTTGTCGAATGCCTGATAGAAGAGGTTGAGCACGTCCGGATGGGCTTTTTCCACCTCATCCAGCAGCACCACCGAGTAGGGCTTCTGCCGAATGGCTTCGGTCAGCACGCCACCCTCACCAAAGCCGACATAGCCGGGAGGCGAGCCGATAAGACGGGAAACGGTGTGCTTCTCCTGATACTCGGACATGTTGATGGTGGTGAGATACTGGCGACCACCAAACATCAGCTCGGCAATCTGCAGCACGGTTTCGGTCTTGCCGACCCCGCTTGGCCCCACCAGCAGGAAGGCGCCCAGCGGACGGCCTGGACGACGCAAATCGGCGCGGGCGGTCAGCAGGTGCTTGTGCAGATGGGCCACCGCCACATCCTGCCCCTTGATGAGCTCGCCAAGGTACTCCGGCAGACGGGTCACTACATCGAGCTCCCCTTGGGAGATGCGATTAAGCGGCACCCCGGTCCACTCGGCGATCACCGCTGCGATCTGGGTCTTGTCGACATGGGCAGAGACCAATACCTCACCCTGTTGCAGCTCGGCCAGCTCGCGCTCGAGCCCGGCCAGCTGCTCGGCAGCCGCTTGCGGATCGAGCGGCGCATCGGCGAGATCCAGCGCTTCTCTGGCCAGCATTTCATCCTGCTGATCGGCCAGCAGGGCGGCACGCAGCTCGACAATCCGATGCACCAATCCCTGCTGTTGCTGCCACTGTGCTTCCTGCTCACGCAGAGTGTCACGGCATATCTGCTGGGCCGCTTTCAGTTCTGTGAGTCGCTCATCGTTGTCACCCAGACCGATCAGGCTCTGGCGTTCCAGCTGACGGATCTCCAGCTCACGCTGGCGCAGTTCGTTTTGCAAATGGCTGACCGCGCGCGGTGGCGTGGTCAGGTTGATGGCCACCCGGGCACAGGCGGTATCGAGTACGTCGATCGCCTTGTCCGGCAGTTGACGACCGGAGATGTAACGGGCGGAGAGCTGGGCGGCGGCTTGCAGCGCTTCCTCATCGATCAGCACCCCGTGGGCCTTTTCGTAGATGCTGCGCAGACCGCGCAGGATTACGGTGGCTTCATCTGCATTAGGCTCACCCACTTTCACCAACTGGAAACGGCGCGACAGGGCGGCATCTTTTTCCACGTACTTCTTGTACTCGCCCCAGGTGGTGGCGGCGATGGTGCGCAGCTCGCCACGGGCCAGCGCAGGCTTGATTAGGTTGGAGACATCCAGCCCCCCCGCCTGATTGCCCGCCCCGATCAGGGTGTGGGCCTCATCGATAAAGAGGATGACAGGTCGCACGGCGTCCTTGACCTCCTGCATCACCCCCTTGAAACGCTTCTCGAACTCCCCCTTGACCGAGGCTCCGGCCTGCATGGCGCCAAGATCCAGCGTCATCAGCTCCACATCGCGCAATTTTTCCGGCACCTGGCCTGCGACGATGCGCAGCGCCAACCCTTCGATCAGCGCGCTTTTACCGACACCGGCCTCCCCCACCACGATGGGGTTGTTTTTACGACGACGGGAGAGGATGTCGATCATCAGATCAATCTCGTGATCCCGGCAGAGTACCGGATCCAGGGTTCCCTGACGGGCCTGTTCGGTGACGTTGACAGTAAAGCGGGCCAGCAGGCTGGCATCGGCGGGCAGCGCGGTCTGAGTAGAAGTACCGTTGGCAGAAACGGTCACTTGGGTCTCGGCAGACTCTTTCACCCACTCGTCAAACTGCTGGCGCAGCAGCTCGCGATTGATGTTGGCAAGCAAACGAGTCACCGAGCCCGGCAGGTAACGCTGGGGAGTCATCAGCAGCACCAGCAGCATGACGCCGCTGCGCAGTTGGCCATGTTGCAGCTCGGCAGAGGCGAACAGCCAGCTGTCTTGCAGCCACTCCACCAATAGCGGCGAGAAGGAGGGATAACCCTGACCATAACCGTTGTCGGCCGCCGAGGGTTGCAACAGGCTCTTTAACTCTTCAACCTCAACTTCGGCCCGTTTGAGGATCTGGCGCACATCGCTGAGGGGGGTCTCCAGCATCTTGAGCAGCAGGTGCTCGATGCGGATCTCGGCGCCCTGATGATTGACACAGAGGGCCGCGGCCTCCTCCAGCATGTGACGGCAGATGGGGTTGAGTCTTTCCACCAGTACCGGTAGCTCTATACGAATCAAGGCGTGCTCTCCTTAAGTATTTATTTTAATAATTCGCCCAGTTGACGCAGTACGTCCTGGGTCTGGTTATTGAGTTGGTGGTGATAGAGGCCAAAGATGATGGCCAGGATCAACGCGCCGCCCATAAACAGGGTGCGCAGGGAGACTTGCTTGCGCAGCTGGTAGCGGGACGCCTGCTGACCGAGATCGAGATGAAACACACTGGGTGCCTCGCCGCCACGTTCGAGTGACAACTGCTTGTGCAGTTGCTTGACGATCCGTTCAAACTCGTCACGGCCCTGGCTCATCACCTTGTAGCGCCCCTCAAAACCGAGGCAAAGGCAGAGATAGATGAACTCCAGAATGTCGCGATAGCGCACCGGGTCTTCCTGCAGACGCGACAGCAGCACGAATACCTTCTCGCCCCCCCAAGTCTCGTTGTGAAACCGGGCCAGCAGTGAGTGTTGGGACCATTCGCTCTGGCTGCCCCAGTCGCGCCCCATCACCGCCTCATCGATAAAAGTGCAGAGGATGTAGCGAAACGAGAGGACGACGCCGTTCTCGTAACCCTGCGCCATCAACTCCTGTTCGATGGCCTGGATCTCGGTCACCACCCGCTGATAAAGCTCGGGCACCCAGTCGTAGCGCGACAACAGACGCACCCGCTGCACCAGCCCCAGCAGCGGGGTCACCGCATCGATCATTGGGTTGATGCTCTGGCCACGCAGGCGGAACCAGTAGTCCGAATCCATGTCCAGCTGCTCGGCGTGATCGAACAGCAGGTCGCTCAGTTGCTCGTTGTTGATAATGTCCGTGGTCATCTCTGCTTGTTTCCTTGATGCGATCACTGGCTACGGATGGCCCAGAGCTGCATGTCGAGCTCGGGGAAATCGCCGGCAATGTGGAAGGCGAGCGTGTTGCTGACCGCCAGCATCTGCCAGGCAGGGCTCTGACGGTCGAGCTGGAAGTAGCTGTAACCGGCGTGATAGGGCAACTGGCGCGGCGCCACCGGCAGCGGCAACAGCGGGATACCTGGCAACTGCAGGCTGATGAGTTCGCGGATCTTGTCGCTCGACGCCACCTTGGTCTGCTGCAGCAACTGTTTGCGCAGCTGCTCCTGCGGCATGCGGGCACGCACTGCCAGCACGAAATCGGCGCTCTGCATCAACTCGCTCTCGTTGACCATGGCCACCATGACGCCGTACTGGTGCTTGCGCAGCTGGATGGAGACAGCACGTGGCGACAGCACGGTACTGAGCGCCTGACGCAGGGCCAGCATCACCGGTTCGAAGCTCACCTGCTGATCGTCATGACGGTAGGCGGGGAACTCGGGGGGCAGACGGGACTCGTCGGTAAAGGTCATCAACTCGCCACAGAGCTGCACCAGCGCCTCGTGCAACCGCTCGGGGTGCAGGGTGCCAAGACGCGCCAGATGGGAGAGTTGGGGCTGAGCCCGGTTGAGCAGTTGCAGCATCATGAACTCGGCCACATCGGCCACCCCCTGCTGTCCCGGCGCGGCGATGCGCTGGGAGAGGCTGCGAGCCCGCTCGGCCACAAGACCAGCCGATTCGCCGAGGAAGCGCTTGAGGGTCGGAATGGCAGAGACACTGATACTGCAAGGCATGAAGTTGGGATCCAGCACCAGACCGCCATCCGGGCGTTTGTCCAGAATGCGAGCAATGGCGAGCGAGGCGTAGGCGCTGCGATCTTCCCGCTCCAGCATCAACCGTAAGCTGACCCGCCCCACTTCGAGGGAAACCACATCCCCCCCTTCGCTGTGCAGATCCCGCACGTCGTGGCGATGGGCCTGCAAACGGGTGGCGACCTGACCGCCCTGATTGACCTCGTTGACCCCGCTCACCGAGAGCGGCAGCGCCAGATAGACCTTCTGGTTGGCCACCGAGGCATCGGTGATCTCCAGCGGGGTCGGCAGCACATCATCGTTCGGGATGTTGAAGACGGTGCCGTCCGGCAGGATACCGGTGGCCCCCACCAACGCGATGCGGCCAAAGCCGAGGTAATCCTCGTTGATGGCAAGCGACTGCAACCCGTAGAAATAGTCGGACAGCGCGCTCAAACGCGCGTGCAACGCGTAATCTGAATGTCTCTGTTGTTGCTGGAAGTGCTGGGGCTTGATAAAGAGCCCTTCACGCCAGATAACCCGATTTCGACTCGACATAATTATTCTTCTTCTTTTTGTAGTTCCACTTCATCCAGGCGCAGGTGCACCAGAATTTGATAGGCCGTTCCCTTGCTCTTGACCTTGATGACCTTGCGCCACTCGGCGCTGTCCGGATCGGCGTACCGTGCAATCACGCCGATGTAACGGGTCTTCTCATCGAGCTTGACGGGAGGCAGGTATTTGAACTGGCCGGGCAGCAGGGTGTAGTCCTGATGGTCCAGGTAGTTCTTGCCAAGGGCCTTCTCCACATCCGCCGTCACCTGGTCATAGTCAGTAGCGAGCAGCTTGGAATCTTCAGCCAGCAGCACCACCTGAAACTCGATGGGTGCCGCCTCCCCGCTCTCGTTGGGGTTGACATCAGGTTCTGCCAACAGGCTGAGCCCCAGGGTGGAGGGCTGGTCATCGTTGCTCCCCACCTGGATATCCGGGTTCATGGCCACATCGGCCATCTTGCCCATGGTGGTACAACCGGCCAGGGCCAGCAGACAGGCCCCAAACCACAGTGCACGTATCATCAAATCAGTCCCTGTTGCTGACGCACGGCCTGGTCATACGCCTGGGCGTAGACCTGATGGAACAGCTTGTCGAACCCCTGTTGACGGGCAGAGGTGAGCTCGCGGTAGTAGTGCTGGTACATGTTCCAGGCCCAGCCTTCATCGGCCACACCCGGGGTACCGGTACGACGGTAGTGCTCGAAACGACCGAGCAACGCCTCGGGGGAGAAGGCCTGCAGGATGCTGTCGAGCGCAGCACCAATAGCCTGCTGGTTCGCCACGTGGTGAATGCGTACATTGCGCAGACTCTCGGCCACCGCAGCAGGCGCGGTCAGGTGCACTGGGCTCTTCTGCTCGGCAAACATCACCGCCAGGGTCTCGTCATAGTCGAGACCAAGACGCAGCGGGTTGTCCTCGATGGGGCGCAGGTGCTTGTCAGCCAGCGCCGCCTGATCGCTTTGCAGTTGCAGCAACCCCTCCACCATGGCACGCACTGTCTTGCCCATCTCTTCGAGCATGTCGTGGGCCTGCTGGGTGTCTTGCAGCTGCAACGGCTGGCCCAGACCACGCATCAGCGGAGTCAGGGCGACGTGATCAACGCCCTCCAGTGGCTGGAAGTCGGGGTGGTTCTCGATGGTGGGCATATCCAGAAATTCTTGGTTCATGGTGTTCTCGACGGCTGAAAATGGAGCGAGGGATACGGTGTCCATATCCGGTTGAAACTGCGGTTGAGCCTGCAGGCGAGCATCCACCAACGGACTCGGGGCCGCACGCTCCTGCTGCAATGCCAGCAGGGGGTCGACCGCCAGGGCCTGTGGATCATCCTGGGTCTGGGTGTGGTGAGGATCGCTGGCCAGCCACTCATCAAGCTGCTCGGTCGGACGGTTGCCCAACACCTGCTGCAAACTCTGCTCGGGGGAGATGGCTCCGAGATAGGCTCTCAGGCGAAAAGGGCCGACAATCAGCTCGTCACCCTGCTCGAGGTTGACCTTGCGAGCCCGCCCGATGGGCGAGGTTGCACCATTGATGTAGGTCTGGCCACTGAGATCGCACAGGCAGAAACGACCGTCATTGAGCTCGACGCGGGCATGGGCTGGCATCACCGCCCCCAACCTGTCTCGCAGTTGCCAGTC
The DNA here is from genome assembly GCF_054052385.1 of Aeromonas sp. 25-AL00135. Lineage (NCBI taxonomy): Bacteria > Pseudomonadati > Pseudomonadota > Gammaproteobacteria > Aeromonadales > Aeromonadaceae > Aeromonas > Aeromonas sp. 25-AL00135. The sequence continues at coordinate 85,137 of NZ_JBSTYQ010000008.1, forward strand.
ATCCTGTTCGGAGGAGCCCAATGTTCCCCCCATCTCGTCGAAGCGATATTGCACCTGCTGGCTGCCGTCGAGCTGCTCGCTGTTGAGCACCACCAGAGATAGTTGCTGGTTAAAGTCGTCCACATTCACTCCTGCACGTATTCCTACACTGAATTTCTGCGCTTATTCCTGTACACAGATTGTCACGAACGGGTCACTCGGCGGTTGGCCAAGAAAGGTACTCCACCCCAGACGGGCACTCTGCTCCTCCCCCAATCTCAGCCCCTTGGCCTGCTCCTGACCGAAGCCAAGCCGCAGATCCCAAGCCAGCTGATCGCGCAAGATGAAGGAGACAAAGGTCACCAGGGCGTGGAAATGCTCCCCGTTCGGGAGAAATCCGAGAAACTGGCTAAAACTCAGATCATTGATTTTCAATAAAAACTTGCCGGCACAATCATTAACCTTGTCACCGATGACGAAGTCGTGCCCCAGAGTGGCGCAAGCACCGCCCAAGCGGTTTTGCTGCTCCGGATGGATCGGCACCTTGCGCCACTGCCAGGCACTCACTTCCACATCCGCCAGATCGAAGCAGTGGGCCACGAGACCGGCAACCACCTCAGGAGAGCGGCTGGGGCTGGCCAGCATGCCCGCATAGGAGAGCATCTTGGCGCGGTTGACCGGCAAACTCTGACAGACGGCATCGTTGCCAAGCCCCACCAACGCAAACATCAGACGGGAGAACCCATCCTCACCGTCATCCTGAAAACGGACGTGGTAGCGATACTTGCGCCAGATCCGGTGCAGCAGGGTCAGCAGGCGGTGGTGGAAGAAATCCAGGAAAAGGCCGAGCTTTTGTTCACCCTGGGCGTACTCCCACGCCAGCGAGTCGAGGTAATACCCCGGCATCGGCGACTGACTACCGTGCAGACCCAGAAAGGCCACTTCCAGTTCGTGACGCCCTTTCTCGTCGCGGCCAATTTGCAGCACATCGCTGGTGGGAAACCCCAGCGATGCCGTCGCCTTGAAACGAATATTTTCGTCACTCGGCAGGTGGTCGAGACCACGCTCCTGATCGGCACCGTCCAGCCGGTTGAGCAGCTCAACCAGCTGGAAGAAATTGAAACGGGGCGCCTCGTTGGCGGCGCTCACATCAGGGAGTGCTGACCGATCTGGACTGGCCACTGATAGCGCTCCTTGTTATCGAGATTGACCACCTCAAGCAGGTGGAAAGCGTTGACGCTGGCATAGAGCGAGAAGAAGTGGGCCAGCACGGTGCTGAAGAGATAGAGCTCCCCTTCGCTGCCAAAGGCGGACTGGCGGATGGAGAGCACCGACTTGAGCCCCCGCACCGGCATGCCGCGCACCAGCCTGTCCACCGGCTTGGTCTCGATCTCCTCGATCCCCGCCAGCCGCTTGCGCGACGCCTGCTCTGCCTGCTTGTCGTGCAAAGCGGGAAAGTCATAGGTACGCAGCACCTGCACCAGGGCATCCCGGCGCAGCAGAGAGACATAGTTGAGCGACAGGTTGGAAATCAGGGTCCAATGCAGGCTGCCATCCAGTGCCGGACGCAGCGGCCGGGTCGGCCGGCTCAGGTTGCGGAAGGTAGCAAACGACGGAGAACTGCCGGTCGGCACGCAGATACTGCCCACCTTGAGGCGGGCTGCGCGGGAGCGGTTGGTGCAGGTGAGCGTAACCGAGATGGATTCATCCAGATCGACCGTAGTGGTTTCATCCCCTCGCACAAACGACAGACTGTGCTCGAAGCCATCACCACTCACCGACTCCCTGACCCGCACCCGGTAATAGAGCGCCAGCCGCTGTTTGGCCCGCTCAATCTGATGCTGAAAACTTTCAAACGGCTGATAGATGCGTGGCGTACCGCGGGAGCGGCCCATATTGCCCTCAACCCATCCTTCAACCTGATCCACCGAGAAAATTTCGAAACTGTCGGCATAGCGATAGCTCGCCTTGAGCGGGTATTCCGCCTGACGGCCATTGAGATTGACCGGCTCGCTGTCGTGCTGGAACAGGTTGATGGCCGGCACGCAGTTGAGCATGAAAGAGTCGGGACGGATCTTGAGTTCCGCTGGCAGGGGCCGGTCGAAACAGAAATGGATTTTGAATTCACTCACCGGCAGCGGCTGTTTGGGCCACTCACCACCGGAGAGTTCGAAGAAGAGAAAGCTCTCCGGAAAACAGAAATACTCCTGCAGGATCCGGTAGCCGGAATAGACATTGTTCGGATAGGGCAGCAGCGCATCGTCGCGCTCGAAGCCGACCGATTTGAGTGCCTTGGCCTCCTGACGAAAGCGCTTGCCGTCGACCTCAAGCTCGATATGGGAGAGCTGGTTGGAGAGCCAGAAGTAGAGCTCATACGCGGTGTAGCTGTCGCCACCGAGGAAAAAGCGCAGCTTGTCCAGCTGCAATTCGCTAAGCGGCAGAGGGGCATGCAGCGCAATATCGAGCGAGATAGTAGAGAGATCATTGCCACTTTGCGCCGTTATCTGGCGCATTTCGGCCGGATAGACCCAAGCATCGTGACAGGTCTGAAAATGACAGGTCACGTCGTCGATTGGCAAACTGTCCAGCTGGCAACCCTGCCTGACCAGTGCCGGTTGGGCAATGGCTCCCGGAATGACCGAAAACTGCATGATGGTCATGCTGGGGACGGGGCGCAGATAGTTCGGCCAGAGCATATTGAGCAGACCGTGGGTCAGCTCGGGGAACTCGTCCTCGATTTTGGCGCGCAGGTTGCCCGTAAGAAACGCAAAGCCTTCCAGCAGGCGTTCCACATCAGGGTCGGTATTCTGCTCCGACAAAAAGCGGGTGAGTTCGGGATAGCTATCGGCAAATTCGCGCCCTTGCAGGCGCAAAAAAGCCAACTCATCCCTGAAGTAATGTTCCAGCGACATTGATCAGACCATGCGGTAGTGACGGTGACTGTCCATATGGACGTTGAACGAGGTAACTTGCTCGATATGCTCCAGCCGCACATGGGCCGTCACCTGAAACGACATCTCAAGCGGACTTGCCTGATAGTCGGGTGAACGGACATCCACATGGATGATCCGAGGTTCATAACGACGGATGCATTGCCGGATCGCCTCCCGGATCCGCCCCTTGATATCCGCACTACCCTGAGTGGCGTCATTGAGATCAATAACCCCCAAATCGGGTGCACTGCGACAATTGCCGGGACGGGTGTTGAGGATCTGGTCGAGCTGACGTTTGACAGAGTCGACCAATTCATCAACTTCCGAACGAGGGGAGGAGCCAAGCCCCTCCCCTCGGATACGATCAAACAGGCTGGCCGCATTTCCTCTATCCCAGGAAGAGAGATGCGGCATCGGGCCTTATTCCTTGTCCAGTCGACCTACCAGAGAGAGCTCGAAGCTCGCCCCCATGTACTTGAAGTGCGGGCGCACGGCCATGGCAACCTGGTACCAGCCCGGCTCCCCTTCCACATCAAGCACCTTGATCTGGGCGGCGCGCAGCGGACGACGGCTACGGACGTCTGCCGGCGGGTTCTCTTGGTCTGCAACGTACTGCTTGATCCAGCCGTTCAGTTCACGCTCCAGATCCTGACGCTCCTTCCAGGAGCCGATCTGCTCGCGCTGCAACACTTTGATGTAGTGCGCCAGACGGTTGATGATGAACATGTAGGGCAGCTGGGTACCCAGCTTGTAGTTGGTCTCCGCTTCCTTGCCTTCCTTGGTGTTGGGGAAGACCTTGGGTTTTTGCACCGAGTTGGCAGAGAAGAACGCCGCGTTGTCGCTGTCCTTGCGCATGGTCAAGGTGATGAAACCCTCTTCAGAGAGCTCATATTCGCGACGGTCGGTGATGAGCACTTCGGTCGGGATCTTCGCTTGCAGCTGACCCATGGCCTCATAGACATGCACCGGCAGATCGTGAATGGCGCCACCACTTTGCGGGCCAATAATGTTCGGGCACCAGCGGTACTTGGCGAAGCTGTCGGTCAGGGAGGTGCCCATCAAATAGGCTGTGTTGCCCCACAGGTAGTGATCGTGATCCGAGCTGATATCTTCCTGATAATTGAAACCCTTGATGGGGTTTTCAGTCGGATCATAAGGCAGACGGGCCAGGAAACGTGGTGCAGTCAACCCCAGATAACGGGCATCTTCCGATTCGCGCAGGGAGCGCCACTTGGTGTAGGCCGGTCCTTCGAACACCGATTTCAGATCCTTGATGGAGGGCAGATCGGTGAAGCTGTCGACGCCGAAGAAGGCGGGGGCGACAGAGGAGATGAAGGGGGCGTGGGCCATGGCACCGACGGCACTGACATACTGCATCAGCTTGATGTCAGGCGAGCTGTGGGTAAAGGCGTAGTCACCGATCACGGCACCGATCGGCTGGCCGCCGAACTGGCCGTAGCCGGTTGAATAGACATGCTTGTAGAGACCGGACTGGGTGATCTCCGGGGAAAACTCGAAATCTTCCAGCAGCTCTTCCTTGGTTGCGTGAAGCACCTGGATCTTGATGTTTTCACGAAAATCGGTGCGATCTACCAACAGCTTGAGGGAGCGCCAGGAGGATTCCATCTCTTGTAGCTCTTTGGCATGCAGGATGACGTCCATCTGCTTGCTCAGCTTCTTGTCGAGCTCGACAATCATGCTGTCAACCAATGCCTTGTTGACCGGCTCGCTGGTGGTACCGCTGTCCAGAATGTTGGCTATAAGCGCAGCCACACCCTGCTTGGCAACACTGTACCCCTCATCAACCGGTGTGATGCGAGCCTGCGCCATGATTTCGTCCAGCAAAGAGGACGAGGAGGCTGCACCCGCCCCCGCTTGAACCTGTTCTTCGACCAAAGACATGTTTGTTCCTTTCTCGTCAGTCAATACAACCCGCCGATCACTCGGCAGGCTTGATCAAATCCAGCTCTTTGAGCAGTTGCTCACGAGCCTCATCACTGGACAGCAGATCCTGCAAACGATTGCGGAAAGAAGGGATATTGCCCAATGGCCCCTTCAGGGCAACCAGCGCCTCACGCAGTTCAAGCAGCTTGCGCAGCTCAGGGACCTGTTGGGCAACACTGTCAGGAGTGAAGTCTTCCAGAGACTGGATTTTGATCGAAACCGGCATCTCGTCCTGGCTGTTCTCTTCCAGACGATTGGGAACAGAGAAGTTCAGTTCCAGTGCAGATTCTTTCATGACGGAAGAAAAGTTGTTTTTGTCGATGGAAACGGTTTGGCGCTCCTCTATCGGCGTTTCTTCGGTACGGCCCTTCATATTACCAACCACCATCATAGTCAGCGGAAGTTCAATTTCCGCCTGTTGACCACCGGTTGCCGGTACATATTTGATATTGATACGTTCTTTGGGCGCAACTGTGGCGCCGTCAATTCCTTTTCCCATGCTCTAAATACCAAGTTAAGGGTCACCCAAGACCCTATAGCTTATAGCTTATACCCCTCCCCTCAACTGTAAGATATTACAGTTGAGCCATCCTATGGACGATTTTGTCAAAGAGGCACTCACCAACGATGCACTTTTGATATATTTCAAGCAAAAGCTCTAGTTATCAAAAGCACAATATCTCTTGTTATTTATCTACAACCCGAAGCCTCAACTCAATGGTGTGAGGTCATATTGGCATTAATGCCTATTTTGAGCGGCATGGTATATAGAGAGAATTTGATGGTCAACGAATAATTCTAACACGAACACAGGGAAACCATTAAAACAATTAAAAAACAAACACTTAAGATGGAAAGCAATCTTTGCGAGAATAAAGACGCTCGCACGATGACTTCACAATAACAACCTGTCATTTATTACAGTTGACCTAGGGTCGCATTGGAAGAATGCACCATCGAATCACATTATTGATACCGTCTTTATCGCTATGCGAGCACATGCGTCAAAATCGGTCGTTAAGCCAATCGAATGAATTGAATTAAGTAACGCTAATAATTTGATTCATATAGCTTGCTTGCATTTATGGCCAGTTTAAAAAACAAACCACTATTTATCGAAAACATAAATGACGATCCGTAGTCATCACTCCCCTCATAAATCCAGCTGTAGCGTACAAGCCCCCCCTAATCTACAAGTTATGCACCATTGAATCGCGTTGAGACCAGAACAAGCTATTAGGCTGACAACGCCATGTCTGTAGTGGTCAACTAAATCCGGACACTTGATTAGGCCAATCCTCTGCTTTTGCTGGCGGTATCCCGTCATTGTGGTGATGTGGACGCCGCCAGTTGTAGTAATCCATCAGGTAATAACTGATATCCCGCTTTGCCTCCCGCACGCTCATGTATCCCATAGCCGGAACCCACTCCGTTTTAAGACTTCTGAACAATCGCTCCATCGGGGCATCATCCCAGCAGTTGCCACGCCGACTCATGCTCTGGGTCATGCGATAGCGCCACAGTCGTTGCCGAAATGCCCTACTGCCATATTGGCTGCCCTGGTCAGAGTGAAACAGCACACCAGATGGGCAACCACGCTGCTGATAGGCCATCTCCAGTGCTTTGATTGCCAATTCTGCATCAGGTTTATCAGACATCGCCCAGCCCACGACCCGCCGGGTGTGCAGGTCAAGCACCGCTGCCAGGTAATGCCAGCGTCCACCTGCCCAGACGTAGGTGATATCGCCACACCACACCTGATTGGGTTGCTGGACATCAAATTCGCGGGCCAGCAGATTGGGGATATCCGGTCGCTCAGACTGGGCGACCTGATAACGATGAGCGCCCGGCTGTTTGGATACCAGCCCGGCTTCCTTCATCAGGTTACGTACTTTGAATCGGCCAATCTGATACCCCAACTCTCGCATCATCGACATCAAGGCGCGGCTGCCTGCCGAGTTCCGGCTTTCTTTGAACAACCGGCGCAACTCAGAGCGCTGCTGCATACGCTCACGGTTAATCGTCCGCCTGCAAGCCAGATAGTCGTAAAAGCAGGATGTGGGAACATCGAAAGCGCAGCAGACCAAGGTGATGGGGGCTTGCTCCCTTAATCGGTCTATCAGCGCGTACGTGTGAACTCGTCCGTCATCAAGAGAGCCGTAGCCTTTTTTAGAATGTCCTTTTCACGTTCGAGCCGGTTGATACGGGCTTCCAGCTCCTGGATTTTCTGCTGTTCCGGGGTCAGTGCTTTACTAATCGGGGTTGTGCCAGTTCGTTCGGATTGCAGTTGCTGAACCCAGCGACGGAGCACGGTTTCACCGACATCCAGTGAACGGCTGGCTTCAGGGACAGAATATCCCTGGTCGAGCACCAGGGATGCGGCTTCGAGTTTGAATTCGGCAGTAAATGAGCGACGTAATCTTGTCATTGAACACCTCAGGTCATGGTGGCGACTGTACCACCTAAAATGGTGTCCGGGATGATTAGACCACTACATTTCGCTTGTTTAGGCGCATGCCCCACCAGACCAACTACCAGATGCAACTTTCGCTAAACAACCCACACGTTTGCACCATCATTGATGACGTCCCCGTTCCCTTCACATTGAGAGCATCCTTGCTAATCCTCAGCGCATTCATCAACTCTAACAAGGTATCTAGTCCCCCTTCACTGCTTCTCAAGATGAGGCAGAAAACCCTGCGCATCCCAAATGGCCTGATCGGTGTAGAGGGAGTTGATACAACTCGGATACGTCGTACCCGTGGACGTGGCAGCACCTGCTACGCAGCCTTGCTATCAACCTGTGAGCCATGACCGCTCACAAGCCTGTTGCGCCGAGGCCATTCAATGATAGGACGAGACGCGTTCCCATAGTGTTGATTTGAAGAGAATGACGAGTTTGGCATCGGGTGGTATTCGATTGGCTCGTGAAGGCGTGGATCTGAGATGGGAGAAGAGTATTTATAATCCAAGTGGCATGACAGGTTATTTCGAGAGCGAGCGTTGCGACAGGTTCTTTTTGTTCCTTTTCCGGGTTAGAACTGGATTATTTGCAGCTCAGTTGCTCGCCGCTTCGAAGCGGCCATCGTCGGTATGATAGCTGTATATAGTAAAAAGCCCTGATGTTTCCATCAGGGCTTGCAATGTGGCGGTGAGGGAGGGATTCGAACCCTCGATACGTTGCCGTATACACACTTTCCAGGCGTGCTCCTTCAGCCACTCGGACACCTCACCAAATTTTGGTCTGTGGTTTAACGTGTTCAGCCAACACTGTGTTTGCTACGCTGTTGCGCTGGAACGGGGCGTAATTTAGGGGAAAGCCCCGCCCGCGTCAACGGCTTTTTTCACCTGGCGAACCGTTCGAACACTTAATGCACAGATTCCGGTGCAACCTGAATTTCCGGCAGGTTGAGGAAGCCGGAACGTTCGCATTCGGCAACCAATTCGTGGGTGGCGGCGATGGTGCTTTGCACGAACAGCAGGAACTGCTCGACGCTGAGTCCGGCCTTGGTAAAGACGGTGTGGCCGACCACCAGCCGCGGCAGGTTGTCATCGATGATATCGAGGAACACCTTGAGGGAGGGGTACTGCATATTGAGTCGGCCCAGTTCGGCAACCAGCGGCAGCATTGCGGAGGGGCGCACTTCCAGCTCGGAGGAGAACAGCAGGCCTTCCTCTTCCACGAAGATCCGGCTCTCCTGAATACCATCGACCGACTGCAAAGAGACAATGTGGATACCGTGACACTGGTCGCAGACATAGTGCTCGATACGAGCCTGTTGCAACCAACGCATTATCATTTCGGAGCTGGGGATATTCATCATTTCCACGACAAGATTGGGATCAAGGGGCGCAGTCTAAACCAATTTGCTATCAACAAAAAGCACGCCAACCCGATAACCCTGCGGCTCGCTTCTTTTTGGCAAGCGCTATGCATATACTCAGCCAAATCCACGATGACGCTTGCCCCACAGGGGGCCCCATGACTATCCAAGAAAAGTATCGCCTTCATCTGAAATCACTCTCGGATGAGCTGCTCACCCTGCAAAAACCCATCCGCATTCTGGATGCCATCAAATGGCCACGCCATCTGCAGGATCGCTTTCTGGCAAGCGGTGGCAGGGAGCTACCCGCTATCGACAGGCACTTCTATGATGCACTCCCCCTCGGCTTCGATCCGCGCAACAAATATCTGGAGCTCAAGGAGCTGCGGGACAGGATCCGCAGAAAGTTGGGACCACAGGACGATCTTGGCCGGATCCTACAAGAGACGGTCGATCAGTACATGGTGGTGATCGAGATGCTGCGCCAGCGCGGCCAACCCGATTTTCAGCGTTACAGCCAGCTGCTTTATGGCTCTGCCAGCGATCACCTGCGTGGGGATCGCAAGACCCTCAAGGAGCTGGGTGCCCGCCTGTGCGATATCTTCTCCCTGCCCGGCGCACGCCATCTGGTGCGCCCCTACCCCAAGGAGTTCGAAGGAGAAGCCGCGGTCGCCAAACTGCAGGGCAAGCTGTCGAGCTACTTCAGTGACGGCACTGTGCAGGTGAAGCTGAGCGATGGCATCGTCTCCGATGCCGCTGCCGGTGGCGACTACATCAAGCTCAACTCCCACGCCCGTTTCTCCGAGCTGGATTTGCAGGTACTGGAGGTACACGAGGGGTGGGTCCATGTCGGCACCACCCTCAACGGTCGCCAGCAGCCTTATGCCACCTGGCTGAGCGCCGGTTCACCGCGGATCACCGCCTGTCAGGAGGGGCTGGCTGTCCTGATAGAGACCCTCACCTTCAGCTCTTTTCCGGATCGGGCCAAGCGTATCTCCGATCGGGTGATGGCCATCGACATGGCCGAGCGCGGCGCCGATTTTATCGAGGTGTTTCAGCACTTCGTGCTGCAGGGCACCAGCGAGCACGACGCCTACAAGATCACCCAGCGGGTCTTTCGTGGTGGCATGGTGGGCGGCGGCGCCTGCTTTACCAAGGACATCTCCTACGTGCGTGGCTATGTGGAGACGGTCAACTTTATCCGCAGCGCCGTGCTGGAAGGGGTGCCCGAGATCCTGCCGATGCTGTTTGTCGGCAAGGTGACGCTTGATGACATTCCGGTGCTCTATCAGCACTATCTGGAGGGGCTGATCGCCGCTCCCCGCTATTTGCCGCCGATGTTTCGCGATCTCACCGGCCTCTATGTCTGGTTCGGTTTTGCCTCCGGCATGTCGCTGGTCGATATCGGCCGGGTACAGCACCATTTTCGCCAGCTATTTCAACGCCTGCCGGTGGCCGACCCCATCATTGCGCCGGTGGATATCGAGATAGACTGAACCACAGCGATACAAGTTGGGGAAAATAAAAAGGGCGCCAGATTGGCGCCCTGCTCGACGATTCAATTATCGCAGCCGACTTACTTGTAGGCCCGACCTTCGAGATAGTGTTTGCGACAGAGTGACACATAGCGATCGTTGCCGCCGATCTCCACCTGCTCGCCATCACGCATCACCTGCCCTGCTTCGTTGACCCGGGAGTTCATGTGAGCCTTGTTGCCACACCAGCAGATGCTCTTCAGCTCTTCAAACTTGTCGGCCAGACAGAGCAGATGGTAGGAACCCGGGAACAGCTCGCCGCGAAAATCGGTCTTGAGGCCATAGGCCATCACCGGAATATCCTGCTCATCGACGATGCGGGCCAACTGGTAGACCTGTTCACGGGTCAGGAACTGGGCCTCGTCCACGATAAAGACATCGATATGTTTCTTTGCATGGCGCTCTTTCACCATTTCAAACAGATCACAGCTGTCGCTGAACACGTCCACCTTCAGTTCAAGGCCAACCCGGGCACTGATCACCCCGACCCCGAAACGGTCATCGATGGCTGGCGTCATCGCCAGAGGATGCATGCCCCGCTCCAGATAGTTGAAGTGCGCCTGAATGAGCTGGGTGGATTTGCCTGAATTCATGGTGGCAAATTTGTAGTGCAGTGAAGCCATGATACTGTTCCGAAACTGAATTTATGGGGCGCATGCTAACCAAAGCCCCTGACAAAACCAAGGGGCCCGCGGGCCCCTTGCTCTATAAATGTTACGCGGTGGCCAGCACTGGCCGCGCTTTGGCCTTTTTCAGGTGATAGCCGGTAAAAAGCACGAACCAGAGGGCGCTGATACTGAAACCGGCCAGGCTGGAGTGCATCAAGCCCATCGCCAGGTAACCGATGGCCGCGCCGAAGGCGATGGCCAGTGCATAGGGCAGCTGGGTCATCACGTGATCGATGTGATGGCAACCGGCACCGGTGGCAGAGAGGATGCTGGTGCTGGAGATGGGTGAGCTGTGATCCCCGAACACCGAGCCAGCCAGTACCGCAGCCAGCATCGGCAACATCAGGCTGATGTCGCTGGCGGCGGCCATGTCACCGGCCAGGGGCAGCATGATGCCGAAGGTACCCCAGCTGGTACCGGTAGCAAACGCCATGGCACAGGAGAGGATAAAGACCACGGCAGGTAGCACTTCGATCGGCAGGTTGCCGTTAGCCAGCGAAGCCAGGTACTTGCCGGTCTCCACGTCGCGCACCACGGCACCGATGGTCCAGGCAAACAGCAGGATGTTGATGGCTGGCAGCATGGCCATGACGCCTTGCGGCGCGGCCTTGATCCAGTTCTTGGCTCCCAGCTTCAGGCGCATCGCCAGACCGATGGAGACCACCAGACTGCACAGGGCACCGTAGACCAGCGAAGAGCCGACGTTGGTATTTTCGAACGAGCCGAGCACGCTGAATGGCAGCCCTTTCTCGCTCAGCACCGCAGCACCGGAATCGATCATGAAATAGATGGTGGCGGCGGTCAGGGTCAGGATCGGCAGTACCATGTCGATCATGCCGCCGTTGCTCTCCTCCGGGCTCTCCATATCCAGACCGATGGGGCGGCCCTTGGACTCATCCCACAGCTTGCCTTCCAGCGCCCACGCTTCGTGTTGACGCATCGGGCCGATGTCGAGTTGGAATGAAATCACCACCAGCACCATGATCAGGGTGAAGACGGCGTAGAGGTTCATCGGGATCATCTCGACAAATGCCGCGATGGGGCTCTGTTCAGTCAGACCGTGTGCCGCCATGATGCCGCCAACCAGAGCGATGATATAGGCGCCCCAAGAGGAAATGGGCATCAGCACGCAGACCGGCGCTGCGGTAGAGTCCAGCAGATAAGCCAGTTTGGCACGGGAGATCTGGAAGCGGTCGGTCACCGGACGGCAGATGGCCCCCACCGACAGGCTGTGGAAGAAGTCATCGATAAAGAAGGCAAACACCATCATGCCAGTCAGGGCTTTGGCGCCCTTGCGGGTCTTGGCACGACGCTCGGCCCACTCGGCAAAGGCACGGGTCGCCCCGGAGACGCTCATCAGGCTGATGAGGCCACCCAGCAGCAGCATAAACAGGATCATGTTGACGTTGTCACGATTGAGCGCGCCATCGACCCAGAAGATCTTGAGCACGGTATTCAACATGTAATGCAGGGATTCGAGGGGCGAAAACTGATTGAGCAGCAAACTGCCGGTGACGATGCCCACACCAAGGGACAGCAGCACGCGGCGGGTCATGATCGCCAGCGCGACAGCCAACAGGGGGGGAAGAACGGACCAACCGGAGTCGGCGAAATGACTAATGTCCATGATCTCTTTGCACCTAAAGATTACAGGTGGAGATCTACCGAGAGGATCTAAAGAAACAAAACCTATGGGGAGGTCATACTCCTCAGCCCCTTCAGGTAGCGCTCCATAGTGGATGACTATGGCAGTCCTGCACCTATTAGATGCAGAACCAGCAGCCCGGTATGATGGCCTGGCCACTTCGGCGCTGACTCCTTTCCTTGTGCATCACAGGCATCACCCTCCGCACAAATACTCATAGGCAGCGCGCCTCTACTTAAAGGTATTCGCCGCACATTTTATCGAGATGGCAGCTTATAGCAAGTTTTTTGATTAAATAGTCACGATAAACATATCAAGGTCGAAAAATGGTAGTCAAATGATGCAACAACGCCTGTTTTGACGCTATTTTCACCTACTGCAGCTTCATTAGCATCCAATCTCCAAGCCTATTGCAGGCCATATTAAATATCTGTATTGATGTTCCCCACGGATATTATATTTAACCCGGCTTGACTTATTTAAATCGCCAAGCAAGAATCAGCTGGAACATAATATTTTTCTCTGACTCGACGTGGTAACTCCTATGAATGAATTTTTAAAGGTACTGCTTAATATCCGCAGTCTGCGTGCGACCTGCCGCGAACTTTCTCTGGAACAACTGGAAGAGGCACTGGAAAAACTCTCTGCGATCGTTGCTGAGCGTCAGCAGGATGAAGCTGCCGAGCGTCAGGCCCGTGAAGAGCATCTGCGGAAAATTAACGAATATAGCGAAATGCTGAAAGCCGCCGGTATTGACCCGGCAGAATTGGTAAGCGCTGTCGCTACCAACCCCGGCAAATCAGAAAAAGCCAAGCGGGCACCACGTCCTGCCAAATATCGCTATCAGGATAATGGCGTAGAGAAAACCTGGACCGGTCAGGGCCGTATGCCTTCGGCTATTGCCAGCGCAGTGGCAGCAGGCAAATCACTGGAAGACTTTGCTATCTGATCTCAATCTCGTTGCTAATAAAAAACCTCGCCTTGGCGAGGTTTTTTATTGCCGCTTAAATGTGACATATCAGATAGCCGATTGCGGGCGATCTGCTGCCTTGACCCACAGCACTTCACGATCCCCTGCCACGCAGATGAGATAGCGGGCAACGGTAAAGAACCAGTCACTCATCCGGTTCAGATAGGGCAGCACCTCGGGATTGACCCGCTCTTCCCGGCTCAATGTCAGCAGCAAGCGCTCGCAATGACGCACCAGAGTACGCACCACATGTGCTTGCGCCGCGGCACGGGAACCACCGGGCAATATAAATTGGCGCAGCGGCGGCAATGGCTCACTATAACGATCTATCTGCTGTTCAAGGCGAGTGGTCCAGGCGGCATTAACTTGCCAAATTGATTCATTCTGGGCGTCGCTGGAGAATGCCAACTCCCCCCCCAGATCAAACAACTCCTGTTGCAACAGCTGTAAATCAGCCAATAAACCGATCTCTTGCGACGGCACATCACAAATCAGCAAGCCAATATGGGAGTTGAGCTCATCGATATAACCGTAGGTCTCGACCCGCAAATGATCCTTTGGCAACTGGATACCATCGGCCAGCCGGGTCATGCCCTTATCGCCCTGCCTCGTATATATTCTCATACCGACATCCTGTTAATAATGGGAATAATCATGGATTCGAGTCCATTGAGTTTGATTTCGTAAGCCAACGCCAGCGTCTGGCCCAATTTACCCGCCGGAAAACCGCTGCGCGCCATCCACACCAGATAGGGCTCGGGAATATCGATGATACACCGCCCCTGATATTTACCGTAAGGCATCTTGTTGGTCAGAGTCAGCAGCACCTGTTCGTCGGATAGCCAATCCATATTAATCAATATCCAGATATTTATGAGTCTGGATTGAGAGTCGCCAGTTACGCGCGATACAGGTATCCATCGCCAATTGGGTGGCCCGTGGTTTCTGGCTGATCGGCTGCAAGGCAATGACCACGTCCGGGCGCAGGGTAGCAGTAGCGAGCAGCGTATCCAGCTCTTCAATATGGTGCTCGGTCGCCACCGGATGCTTGATCTCGTTGGCCCGCTCCAGCGCCGAGACCAGCACAGGCAGCCCCCCTTTCATACCGATCTTGGGGGAGACGGTTACCCAGGTCTGCTCATGGGTCTTGATCTCGCTGGTGCCACTGGTTTCAATCTGCACCTGATAACCCGCCGCCAGCAGGGCTGACGAGAGTTCGTGCAGATCGTAGAGGCAGGGCTCGCCACCGGTGATCACCACATGGCGCGCCTGATAACCCAGGTCGGTAAAGCTCTTGATAATCTGCGTGGTGCTAAGTTGGCTCCAACAATCGGATTCGTTGGAGCGATCCAGCACCGCCGCCTTGCCCACTTCACGAGCCGGATCAACAACCCAGGTATGACGGGTATCGCACCAGGGGCAGCCCACCGGGCAACCCTGCAGGCGAACAAAGATGGCGGGCAGGCCGGTAAAGATGCCCTCCCCCTGGATGGTCTGGAAAATCTCGTTGATTGGGTAGTGCATCTCGATCACGGCTTGTTGCAAAAGTCGCGGATTATACCCCAAGCCACGGCAAGACGCAGGCTCACTCTGCGCTTTTCTCACCCAGCCCGGTTTTCTCAAACAGTCTGGCCATGATGCCCGCCTTGTCGGCCAGATAGTTGTTCAGGCCGCGACTGCGCAGTTCACACGCAGGACACGTGCCGCAACCGTCACCGGCAATGCCGTTGTAGCAGGTCAGGGTCTGCTGGCGCACCGTGTCGAGGTGACCATAGTGATCCGCCAGAGCCCAGGTCTCGGCCTTGTCGAGCCACATCAAGGGAGTTTCAAAACGGATGCCGCGATCCAACCCCAGCGACACCGCCTGATTGAGGGCCTTGACGAACTCGTCACGGCAATCGGGATAGCCGGAGAAGTCGGTCTCGCAGACACCGGTGATCACCGCTTCGGCGCCCACCTGATAGGCATAGATGGAAGCCAGGGTCAGGAACAGGATATTGCGACCCGGCACGAAGGTGTTGGGCAGGCCATTATCCTGCAGCTCGCAGCTGACCGGGATGTCGTCACGGGTCAGGGCAGAGACCGCCAGCTCATTGAGCAGCGTCACATCCATCACCTTGTGGGCGGCAATCCCCAGTGCACTGCCCAGACGGCGCGCGGTGTCGATCTCTTCCCGATGGCGCTGGCCATAGTCAAAGGTGATGGCGTGCACTTCATCATACCGGGCCAATGCCTGCACCAGACAAGTAGTGCTGTCCTGACCACCGCTGAAAACCACGACTGCTTTTTTCATCTTGATAACTCCTTGAATTGTCACGCGCGGCGGCCTTCGGCAAAGTCCTGCCACTGGGTATTCAACCGATTGAACAGGGTCAGCAAGGGAGCATAGCGCTCCGGCCTTCCCTCCCACCGGGACAAGAGGTGATAGCCCGCCTCTATGGTAGAGAGGGCATCGGGAAAGGGTTTCTTGCGAATGGCATATTGACCGGCAATGGCACCAATGCCGAGGCGGGGCAAGCGGGCCAGTGCCGGGTTGCTCTGCAACATGCGATAGGCTTTGCGCCAGGTGCCGTCTAACAAGATAAAGGCGACGGATGCGGAGCCAGAGGATTCACTCTCCCACTGTTGGCGAAGATCGGTCAGCGAAATGGCATCCTCATCCGGCCAGAGTAGATAGCAGCGACGGGAAGGATCTGCAAGCAACCCATTGAGCCACTCATCGCGGGAAAAGTCCTCCCCCACATGGATCTCGCACTGTTGCAAAGAGGCTGCCAGCAGCGCCGCAGTCCCCTTGGGATGTGCCACCTCGTTGGGGTGCTGCAAGATGTAGAGGGGCGTGTGATTGTCAACCGGCACAATATAATCGCACAGGCAGGCTTTGAGGGCTCGGGTGCAACGTGTACAGTATCGACTGTTCTTGTCGTTGGACTGTTTCATGTTGTCAGACAAATCTGGATTGCTCTGGGTTATCACGCTCTCTCTCACCAGCTTGCTACTCTTCTTTACCGTTCCCAATCTTCAGCTCTCCTTCGATCGGCCCTTGATCGCCGGGGGCGAAGGGTGGCGGATCATAACAGGCAATCTGGCTCATACCAATCTGTGGCACCTGCTGCTCAATCTGGGCGGCCTCGCCATCCTCTATAGCCTGTTTCGCGACTATCTGGGTGGGGCTCGCCTGCCGCTGCTGATGTTGCTGCTCTGGCTGGCAGTGGGCTTGGGGATCTGGTGGTGGTGCCCGCAGACCCAATGGTACATGGGGCTATCCGGCTCGCTGCATGGTCTGTTTGTCTGGGGGGCAATGCAGGATATCCGCCACGGACGCCGCACATCGGGCTGGCTACTGTTGGCAGGGATGGGGCTCAAGCTGGCGATGGACTTCTACAACGCAGGAGAGAGCCCGATATCCACCCTGATCAATGCCAGGGTACACATCGGCTCTCATCTTATCGGGGCCGGTGCAGGCCTGTTGCTCGGCCTGCACCGTGTATCACTGAGTGAGCCTGTTACGCACCAACCAGCTCGGCATTGATGCTAGCCAACATGGCGGCCGGATCGGCAGCCTGCGTAATGGGGCGACCGATAACCAGATAATCGGACCCCGCCTCGACCGCCGCTTTCGGTGTCATCACCCGGCGCTGATCCCCGGCCGCTGAACCGGTCGGGCGAATACCCGGGGTCACCAGCTTGAACTCATCACCCAGCAAGGCTTTAAGCTCATGGGCCTCGTTGGCAGAGCAGACAACCCCATCCAAGCCGGATGCCTTGGTTAAGGTAGCCAGCCGGATCACCTGCTCGGCCGGGCTCACATCCAACCCGAGGGGGAGCATGTCGGACTGCTCCATGCTGGTCAACACGGTCACGCCGATAAGCAGGGGGGCCTTGTCGCCATAAGGCAGTAGCGCATCTTTGGCGGCACGCATCATCCGCTCACCACCACTGGCATGCACGTTGACCATCCAGACACCGAGCTCGGCACTGGCTGCCACGGCTTTGGCAACGGTATTGGGAATATCGTGAAACTTCAGATCCAGAAAGACATCGAATCCCTTGGCCACCAGCTGACGTACAAACTGCGGGCCAAACAGGGTAAACATCTCCTTGCCTACCTTGAGACGGCACTGGGCCGGAGAGATACGTTCAACGAACGCTAAGGCATCTGCCTCGTGCTGATAATCCAGCGCTACCAGTACTTTGGGATCTTGCATCTCACATCCTATTGCTTGTTATTCACCGTCCAGACCACGGATCGGCTTGATGGAACCCCACTGGCGACAAGACGGGCACTGCCAGAACAGCGAGTGAGTGGCAAAGCCGCACTGCCGACACTTGTGGGTTGACTTGATTTTGATCTGCTCGCCGACCAGCTGTTGCAGAAGCTCGAGGCTCTCCTTGGCAGGCCCCTCCTCCGCACTGGCCAGTTGAAAACCCACCAACTGGTAAAAACCTTTCATCGACGGATGACGACGCAGCTGACGCAGCACCAGCGAACGGGCCTGACTCAGGCCATCACGCTCTTCAACCAGCTTGGCAAGGGCCAGGGTCACGCTGACACCGGCGTGATCTTCCACTGCCTTCTCAAGCAGCGGGATCAACGCAGGCGTGCGCCCCAACTGCTGATAGCACTCGAGCAATTTGGGCATCGCCTCGGAGGCAAAGTCGATATCCTGCTCGAACACCCGCAGCAGCTCCTTGCTGGCCTGCTCATACTCCCCTTCCGCCATGGCAAGCTCAGCGAGGCGCAAACTGGCCCGGGCACATGCCTGATTGATACTGAGCGCCCGTTTGAGCTTGGCCAGCCCCTCCCCTTTATTGCCCTCACGCAGCGCGATCTCGGCTTGTTCGCAATAGAAATGGGAGATGGGGTCGGCCAGCTTCTTGCCCTGGAATTTTTGCAGACGCACCGCCACATCGATGGCCTTATCCCAATCCCGCAACTGCTGATGGATGATCAACAGCTGTGCCAGCGCCGTCTCTTCATAGTCGCTGTCGTCACACAGCTCATTCCAGAGTGCTTCAGCACGGTCGAGCAGACCGGCAGCAAGAAAGTCGCGCGCAAGCTCCTGCAGGGCAAGCTGTCGCTGCTCCCGGGTCAGTTGGCGGGTTACCAGGTTCTGGTGGATCTTGATGGCACGATCGACCTCCCCACGCTGGCGAAACAGGTTGCCGAGGGAGAGGTGTGTTTCGATGGTTTCACTGTCCACCTCAAGCAGCTGGATAAAGAGATCCACCGCCTTGTCGGATTCATCGGACAGCAAATAGTTGAGGCCCGCCACATACTGGCGGGAAAACTGGTTACTCTGTTTTTGGGTGTCCTGGCGAACACTCCTGCGACCCATGTACCAACCATAACCGGCAGCGATGGGCAACAGCAGGAAAAGCAGTTCAAGCATTGAGGAACATTATTCCTTACCCGGTGACCGGGCCAGCTCCAACTCGCGGGATTGACGACGCATGGTGCGGTTGAGGGTGCGGTTTTGCATTTTCAGGCGCAGGAACAGCAGGCCGAATACCAGCCAGCCCAGCAAAAAGCCGCCAGCAAAGAAGAAGCCCAACAGCATGGCAAGTGAAAACTCCCCCTGAGCAATCAGGTAATTGAACTGAACCAGCTGGCCATTTTGTGAGCCCAGCGCCAGGGTCAGAACAAACACCAGCACCAGCGGAATGAGGGCCAAAATACGCTTCATAAGAGCTCCCTGTCAGTATCTAATGAGAGGCTGATTATCCTTAAAATCGCAGGCAGACTCTAGAGTGAATGGGAAAAGAGTTTAAGAAACAAGACGATTGGCACAGGAATCGGTGCCAAAAAGAAAAAAGGCATACCCGAGGTATGCCCATTTCTGCATTATTCAATGATGTTGACGCGCTCGCGCAACTCTTTGCCAGGTTTGAAGTGCGGGACATATTTCCCGGTCAGTTCAACCTTGTCCCCAGTCTTGGGGTTGCGGCCCACACGGGGCGCACGATAGTGCAGTGAAAAACTGCCAAATCCGCGGATTTCAATCCGGTCGCCGTTTTGCAAGGTCGACGCCATCTGCTCAAGGATCTCCTTGATGGCGGCTTCGACATCCTTGGCCGGCATATGCATGCGGCTGGCTGCCAGTTGTTCGATGAGATCTGATTTGGTCATAACGTTAAATCTCCTTCCCCGATCACATGCAATATTCATTTTGCCAGGATAAAAAAGGGCGGCGCAATGCCGCCCTTTTCTTGCATCAAGGATTACTCACCCTTGGCGGCTTTGAACGCTTCCATCATAGCATTGCTGAACACAACTTCTTCTTGCTGGTTCAGGTTATCGATAGCAACACGCTCATCAGCCTCGTCCTTAGCACGGACAGACAGGCTTACGGTGCGGTTCTTACGATCAACGCCCATGAATTTAGCTTCAACTTCGTCACCAACAGACAGCACCAGAGTGGCGTCTTCTACACGGTCACGAGCAGCGTCGGAGGCACGCAGGTAGCCTTCTACGCCATCAGCCAGTTCGATAACGGCACCTTTGGCATCAACCTCGGTAACCTTACCCTTCACGATAGCACCTTTCTTGTTGTCAGCCAGGTACTTGTTGAACGGGTCTTCTTCGATCTGCTTGACACCCAGGGAGATGCGCTCACGCTCCGGATCCACTTGCAGAACAACGGCTTCGATCTCGTCGCCTTTCTTGAATTCACGCACGGCTTCTTCGCCCTGGTTGTTCCAGGAGATGTCAGACAGGTGAACCAGACCGTCGATGCCGCCATCCAGACCGATGAAGATACCGAAGTCAGTGATGGACTTGATCTTGCCGGAAACACGGTCGCCTTTGGCGTGAGTTTCGGCAAACAGCTGCCACGGGTTGGATTTGCACTGCTTCAGACCCAGGGAGATACGACGACGCTCTTCGTCGATGTCCAGAACCATCACGTCAACCACGTCGCCAACGTTAACAACTTTGGACGGGTGGATGTTCTTGTTGGTCCAATCCATCTCGGATACGTGTACCAGGCCTTCAACGCCTTCTTCGATTTCAACGAAGCAGCCGTAGTCGGTCAGGTTGGTCACGCGGCCAGACAGACGGGTGGTCTCCGGGTAACGCTTGGCGATAGCAACCCAGGGATCTTCGCCCAGCTGCTTCAGACCCAGGGATACACGGGTACGCTCGCGGTCGAACTTCAGAACCTTGACAGCGATCTCGTCGCCAACGTTGACGATTTCGGAAGGATGCTTAACGCGCTTCCACGCCATGTCGGTGATGTGCAGCAGGCCGTCAACACCGCCCAGATCTACGAATGCACCGTAGTCGGTCAGGTTCTTGACGATACCCTTAACTTCTTGACCTTCTTGCAGGTTAGCCAGCAGGCTTTCGCGCTCGGAGGTGTTCTCGGTCTCGATCACGGCACGACGGGAAACAACAACGTTGTTGCGCTTCTGGTCCAGCTTGATGACTTTGAACTCGAGTTCTTTGTTTTCCAGGTGAGCGGTGTCACGGATCGGACGCACGTCAACCAGAGAACCCGGCAGGAAGGCACGGATGCCGTTCAGTTCAACGGTGAAACCACCCTTGACCTTGCCGTTGATGATACCGATAACGGTAGCTTGCTCTTCGTAAGCCTTCTCAAGCTGCAGCCAGGCTTCGTGGCGCTTGGCTTTTTCGCGGGACAGCTTGGTTTCGCCGAAACCATCTTCGATAGAGTCCAGAGCCACGTCAACGGTGTCGCCGACGTTGATTTCCAGCTCGCCCATGGCGTTCTTGAATTCTTCAGCCGGGATAGCGGACTCGGATTTCAGACCGGCGTCAACCAGTACGAAACCGTTCTCGATAGCAACGACAGTACCCTTGACGATGGAACCTTGACGGGTTTCAACGGCGTTCAGGGACTCTTCAAAGAGTTGAGCAAAAGATTCGATCATTGTTTATGTCACAAATGAAACATCCACTTGCAATCCGGCACAAGCGGGGCTGTTTTAAATAATCTGCGCCATCCTTGGTGCAGACGACCGGATGTCAGCTTGCGCTGGCATCACCAAGTTGTTGCTCTGCATAGGCGAGTACTGTTGCCAGCACTTCATCTATGGTCATGGCGGTAGAGTCTACCACCAGAGCATCTTCTGCCGGTTTCAGGGGTGCAGTAGCGCGATTTCTGTCGCGATCGTCACGTTCCCGAATCTCGGTTAAAAGACGCTCAAAGTTAACATCAAAGCCCTTATCTTGCAACTGCTTATAGCGACGCTGGGCCCGTTCTTCGGCACTGGCGTCGAGGAAAATCTTCACCTCGGCCTCGGGGAAAACAACTGTACCCATGTCACGACCATCGGCAATCAGACCCGGGGCCTGACGAAATGCCCGCTGACGGCGCAACAATGCTTCGCGCACCCGAGGGAAGGCGGCGATTTTACTGGCAGCATTACCCACTTCTTCGGTGCGGATGGTGCGGGAGACATCTTCCCCTTCCAGGATCACCTTGACCAGATCGCCCTCAACCTGAAATTGCACATCCAGATTGGCAGCCAGCGGCACCAGTGAGGCTTCACTGTCCAGCTCTACATCGTGATGCAGGGCGGCCAGGGACAACACCCGATAGATGGCGCCCGAGTCCAGCAAGTGCCAACCCAGCTTCTCAGCAAGCAGCTGACACAAGGTGCCTTTACCTGCACCACTGGGGCCATCAATTGTCATTACGGGGGCCATCTGAGGCATAACTTCTCTCCTGCACTGTGTTGCTCCCATCCCGAAGGGGTGGGTTAATGGGCGCCGATTATACCCGAATGTGGTGAGCCTGGCAGTCATCAATCCGCACAAAGGGCCAAAACCCCGACGGACAGCTGTGCTTGTATCTCATTTGGAGATTTCATTAAGCAATGCAGGGACTTGTTCTTATGGTCGTTCCTGACAAGGCGCGCTAAACTGGCCCCCTTTTTTGAGCCGTTAGTAGTAAGGAGCAACCTATGAGCAGCGTTACCCTCGTGGCCAAATCCAAATTGCCAACCCCTTGGGGCACCTTCACGCTGGTAGGTTTTCAGGAAACCGGCACAGGCAAAGACCACGCCGCACTGGTGATGGGCGACATTACCGGTGACGAGCCCGTGCTGGGCCGGATCCACTCAGAGTGCCTGACCGGCGACGCCCTGTTCAGCCTGCGTTGTGACTGCGGTTTCCAGTTGCAGGCGGCCATGGAGAATATCGCCAAAGCCGGTCGTGGCGTGTTGCTGTATGTGCGTCAAGAGGGCCGTGGCATCGGCTTGCTCAACAAGATCCGCGCCTATCACCTGCAGGATCAGGGGGCCGATACCGTGGAAGCCAACGTGGCCCTTGGTTTCGCGGCCGATATGCGCGACTACACCATCTGCGCCGATATGCTCAAGCAGCTTGAGGTCAAGTCTCTCAAACTGATGACCAACAACCCGCGCAAGATGAAAGCGATGGAATCCTTCGGTATTCCGGTGGCCGAACGGGTACCGTTGCAGGAAGGGCGCAATCCCCACAACGAGTTCTATCTGTCGACCAAGGCCAACAAGCTGGATCATATGCTGAAGAAGTGAGACTGAATTAACGAATGTCAGATAGTCAAACGCCTCCCGAACGGAGGCGTTTTTCTTGGGACGACCCTAGCTATCGCTGTGGTACGGTCAGATTGGCCAGCAGAGCTTCAAGCTCTTCGCCAGTGCGGGCAGCACAGTATTGTTCGACCCGCTCGCGGGTCAATTGCGGCGCGAGACGTTCAATCAGATCGTAGAGATAGCCGCATAAAAATGCCCCTCTGCGCAACCCGATAGTGGCCACACCGCCTGGTAGCCAGGGCACCGTTTTGAGCACCAGATCGCCATCGCGCTGGGGCTCCCAGGCAAAAGTTGCCATCACCCCGATGCCCATCCCTTGTCTGACATAGGTCTTGAGCACATCACTGTCGCTCGCACAGCAGGCGATCCGGCTCTCGGCATGAGCGCAATCAGTGCCATGAGCGGCAGAGAGCGCCCTTCCATCGGTCACCAATGCAAACTCCACCAGCTCGGCCGAGGTCAGCGATGTTGCTTTGGCCAACGAATGATCCTTGGGTAGCACCAAGCCCCGTTGCCACTGAAAAGAGGGGAGCACAAGCAGATCGCTCCCCTCCTCCGGTTCATCCGCCAGCAGCAGATCGGCCGCGCCATCATGCACGGCTGCGCGACACTGCGCAGCACTCCCCTGCATCACAGTTACGGCAACTTTGGGAAAGCGGGCCATGAACCCCTTGAGGATGGCGGGCAGAATATAACGGGCTTGCAGATGAGTGGCGGCAATGGTGAGGGTTCCCTGCTCCGGATGCACATGCTGCCTGGCCATGACCTTGATGGTGGCGACCTTGTCCAGCACCTCCGCGGCCACTTTGATCACATCACGACCTATGGGGGTGATTTGGGTCAAGTGTTTGCCGCTGCGCTCGAAGATCTGGATCCCCAGCTCATCCTCCAGCATCCGCACCTGTTTGCTGATCCCGGGCTGGGAGGTAAAGAGGCTCTCGGCGGTGGCCGACAGATTCAGCCTGTGGTTGGCCACCTCGACGATATAGCGCAATTGCTGCAATTTCATGGTGTAGCCCTCAAGCGAACCCACCGTTAATAGTAACAAACTTTCAGCAATGGCCCGCCACCATCAGGCCGGGCGATCCTTAAGTAGAAAATCGCGCAAGGCACGGTTGGCCATGGAGAGCGGATCGCCACGCCGCCACGCCACGCAGAGATCGAGATAGATGGGCGGGTCGAAGGGCACGCCACTCAGATCTGGCTCCTCTTCCAGCACCATCCGCAAGAAGGTGGTCACCGCAAAGCCTTGCCGCACCACCGCCTTGAGCAGAGGGATAAGATTGCTCTCGAAGGCGATATCGGGTTCAACGCCCAGGCTCTGGGCCAGCGCCTCCATATGCTCCCGGTGATAAAAGCCACGGCGAAACAGCGCCAGCTCCTGAGCGAAAAACTGTGAGAGGGTGACGGCCGGTTCGCCGCGCAAGGGGTGATCATCCCCCACCACCATCAACATCTCTTCACTCAACAGATGTGCCCCCTCGATGGCGGGCGGCAGATCACTGGTGATGAGAATGGCCAGATCGAGGGAGCCATCCACCATCCGGCTGAGTAACTCGCGAGTACCTGCCTCTTCGACCCGGATCTTGAGGCCGGGGTAGCGGTGCTTGAAGGCCATCAGACGAGGGGGGAAATAGTAGGAGCCCATCATATAGGGGATCCCGATCCGTACCTCCCCCCGCTCCAACCCCTTGAGCTCGGCCATCTCGGCCTCGGCCTGATGCATCTGCAGCAACAGACGCTCGGCATGGCGACAGAGCACCTCTCCCTCCGGGGTGAGCCGTACCGCCCGGTCCTGTCGATCAAACAGCCGCAATTCGAGCTGCTGCTCCAGTTTGGCAATGGCCATGCTGATGGCCGGTTGTGCCACATGCAGACTGTTGGCTGCCTTGGTAAATGAGCCGGCATCCCTGACCGCCAGCAGATAGGTGAGCTGTTTCAGATCCATGTATCAATTCATCTTATAAGATGGATAACTTAAATATATTATATTTATAACAGCAAGGACTCTACCCTGACCAAAAGTAGTCAGGACAATACGCAATGATTGAAGTTGGAAGTCGCGAGTGGATACGTGCAACCCTGGCCCTCAGCCTGGGCTCTTTTCTGGTATTTCTGAACCTCTACCAGACCCATCCCCTGTTACCCCTGATCGCCGAGGTCTTCTCGGTCAACTCCCTCTCGGCCAGCTAGACCCTGGCAGGATGCACTGCTGGCCTCGCCGCCTCCCTGCTGATCTGCGCCAGACTGGCGGATCGCCATGGCCGTCGGCAGGTCATGCTGGGTACCCTCACCCTGGCGATCCTGCTCTCACTGTTAATCCCGCTGGTTGAGCAGTTTGGCACCCTGCTGCTGCTACGCATCCTGCAGGGCGCGCTGCTGGCAGGACTGCCCGCGACCGCGATTGCCTATATGGGGGAAGAGTTCAGTAAACGGGCGCTGCTCTCGGCGGTGGGGGTCTATATTGCCGCCAACTCCCTCGGTGGCATTGCCGGTCGGGTGGTCGGCGGCCTGCTGGCTGGCTGGTTTGGCGACTGGCAGCATACCTTTCTGGGGATCGGAGTGATCAGCCTGTCACTGCTGCCGCTGGTCTTCTGGTTGCTGCCCCACCAGACCCGCTTTGTGGCGAGCGCCCCCGTTCGCGGTCAATTTGCCCGCGCCTTGCAGCAACACCTGACCAATCCCTTGCTGGTAGGGGCTTACCTTATCGGCGGGCTCAACTTTATGGTGTTTCTGAACCAGTTCAGTTATCTCACCTTCCTGCTGGCAAAGCCTCCTTTCTCCTTGCCCACCCAGTGGCTCGGCATGCTGTTTCTCACCTATCTCTCGGGGACGGTGGCCTCCTCAATGAGCGGCCGCTTTGCCAACCGCTGGGGGGCGCAACGCATGCTGCTGGTCGGGATCGCCCTGATGGCCCTCGGCAGTCTGTGGCTGCTGCAGGGCAGTCTGCCCGGGATCCTGAGTGGCTTGCTGATCTCCAGCTTCGGCTTTTTCCTGGCACACGCCTGCGCCAGCGCCTGGGTTGGTCATCATGTCGAACACAACCGCGCCCTCGCCTCCTCCCTCTATCTGGTGGCCTACTATCTGGGAGCCAGTCTGGGGGGACTTTACCTGCACCCGTTCTGGGAGCAGGGCGAGCTGGGCGGTCTGGTCATGGGAATTGAACTGGTCCTCATCCTGACGGTGGGCTTGAGCCTCTGGCTCGGCCGTATCAAGCAGCGAAGCCAATCGCCACTGCCCGCCCAGCAACCCCACCGACACGGGTAACGGGCTCAGCGCAAACAGGATCACCCACGAGCAGATGGCGATCTCGCAACCCAGCACTGCCAGATAGCAAAAGGGGTCACTTGGTGATAATGCCGATCCATTAAGGACCCATTGATAACTCCTTATGGCGCCCATTTGTAACCCCGAGTTCCTTCCTGCAAGCTCGCCAAAAGTTTGGCCACAAGAGCATCGAGCGGCGGTTTCACGGCACCGCCACAGACAGGCACCAGCAGGCCAATCACCTCGGTTGGGCTAGGCTGTCGCAGCTCGCCGTCGATAGCGTGTGTGGCACACGCCCGACACCCCGGACAATGCAGCAGAGTTGGCCAAACCCGACCCCCAGCATTGGGAGACTGTCAATCCGCTGGTGCGCATGCTTTGCCAGATGGAACTCACCAGTCACCTGTATGTTCAGGCCGTCATAGACAGCTACGTCGTCAACGAGATGGTGCTGGCGAAAAAGCCTATCGAACGCACGCCAAAGCACTCGTTCACCCAGCTCGACAAGGGGTTCTAGTCGCTCGGCCAGGCCGAGAACTATCCCGAAGCGGGTGGCTGAGCTAGAGAAACAAGCGGGACAGTTTGTATTGCCGGAACGAAGGGAGCGAAGTTATCCCGCAGCGTGAAGCCAAGGCCACAGAGGTATAGTGTAACAAAAGCCAATAAAAACAATGCCATTCAGGCTCAACCTACTGGCATTAACAACAAGGCGCCCTGTTCATTTGTATTTCGCAGATGTGTTGGCTCAGGCAAGGCTGGTGGCAGGCAACTGACAGGCCACTGCTTCCCGGCGCAACTGCTGCAAGCGGGCCAGCAGCCCGGTCTGGCCGAGCTCCGTCTCCTGAGGCGAGAGATTGTCCACCAGCAGCGGATAGTGATCCGTCACCGCCTGCATCAACCAGTCGAGGCGACGCAGGGTGAGCGGGCCGCAGCTCTGGCCGCTCAGATCATCGGCCACATCGAGCCGGTGGCTGCGATACATGTCCCGCCACCAGTTGGCGACCAGCGCCTCGTCGCTCGCCAGCGCGGCGCTCCACTCCCCTTGCAGGGCGTGCAGGCGGGCCAGCACGGGCGCGCTGGCCCCTTCGCGGATCAGGTGATGGATCTCCCGTTTCACCCATTTCAGGCAGAGTTCACGCCAGTAGCGAAATTGCGGCAGAGGATCGGCCTCATCGAGCCAGAGTCCGGAGAGGGTGCGGGTCTCCAACCGCTCCGGTACATGGAACTGCGGGTCGACCAGACCGTTGGAGTTGTATTCAAAGCGGGGATCGAAGGTCCACATATAGCCAAAGTCGAACACGCAGATCTGCTCGCCGTCATCGAGCAGGTTGCCCGGGCTCGGGTCCCAGTCAAACCAGCCCCAGCGGGCCAGCTCACCCTGCACCTCCAGCATCTGGGCCAGATTGCGTTCGTTGAGCTGATGGACCGGCACTCCCCGCAACCAGGGGGAGACCAGCACACCTGCCCGCGCCGAGCCGAAGCTGGTGCAGACCACGTGGGATAGGACGGTAGGATGCAACTCGCGCAGCGCCTCGATTTCGCGCCGCCGCTCCAGCTCGGTCAGAAAGGCGGTCTTGCCATCAAGGTTGGCCACCAGTGAATCCTGACGGCGCCGCTTGAGGCACCAGTGATGCCCCTCCACCTTGAGGTGAAACACCTCGGCGGTGAGACCGTGGCGATAGACCTTGACCACAGCCGGATGGCTATCCTTCAGCTTGACCAGTTGGGCCAGCGGCAGCGGGCAGTCGCGCTCGCGTCCGATCCGGATCTCTTCCTTGCTCTCCAGCATGCGCAGCAATCTGGCCTGACGTGCCATCACTTTGGGATTCATACATGTACCTCCAGTCGCTATCGAGAGACTAAACAGCAGCTCCCTCCCAAGCCAGCGGCAAAACCCCATGATGACGCTTTCATCACATATTCCGAACAACCCCTCGATCGGGATCACAATTTGCAAGGTTGAGCTGTAACCAAATATTCATTAAGTGGTCATTAAATTGACAAGCTGAAACAAGGCCCGCACCATCGGGTCAAACTCTATGCGGATGAACGATCTCTCCCTCACTCGCTCAAAGGATGAGCTTATATGAATCGCCCCTCCTCAGGCCGCCCCTGCGTTCTGAGTCTGCCCTCTGGGCTGCTTGCCCTGCTGGGCGGATTGCTGCTGCTGACCCTGTTGTTGCCGCTGATCAATCCCGGTAGCTGGCTGGGCCGTGCCCAGCCGCTGGTACTGGGCCCCGCCGACAACCCGCTGGCTACCCTCACCCGCCACGCCCTGCTCTATAAAAGCGACAGCCGCGGCCTCTATCTGGTGGTGCGCAGCCAATGGCAGTTGCGAGGGCCGCTGCAAGCAGGAGACAAGGTGCGGGTGGAGCTGCTCAACGACAAGGGGGAGCGGATTGACCAGCTCAGTCAAGCGGTGGATAAACGTCAGGTGTGCCGCAATAACCGCTGCTCGCTGGATCTCAACAGCACCCTGCGCGCCCCGGATGATGCGCTGGCCAGCCGTTATCAGCTGCGCATCGGTCTGCTGCTCAAGGATCGCCCCGAGAGCGGCGATTTCAGCCAGATCCTGCAAACCCTGCCGGAGCAGGGCTTCAACCTCACCTATCTGGTGGTAAGCCTGACGCTGGTGCTGGCCCTGAGCGCCGCCGTGCTCAAAACGGTGTTGCCAAAGCTGCGCCGCAGCCTGCGCTGGCGGATCATCGGCAGCCTGCTGCTCGGCAACCTCACCTTCGTGCTGCTGCACGGCTTCGTGGTGTTCAAGCTGGGGGAGTTTCTGCTCTGGTCAGGCTTTCGGCCGGAGCACTACTATCTCGCCTGGGGCAGCATGGTGCTGGGCTGGAGCCTCTGCGCGCTGGCGGGCTTCAACCTCTATATGGGGCTGGTCTTTACCGCGCTGTCAGGCATAGGTCTGCTGGCCAACTTTATGAAGATCGCCATCTACGGCGTGCCGCTCGGCGGGGACGATTTTGGCAACCTGCTGGCGCTGCTGCGGATCCTGCTCGATCAGCACCCCATCCTGCCCATCTTCACCGTGTTGCTGGCACTGTTTCTCTGCTGGCGCTTTGCCCTGTCACGCTGGGTATTGCGCACTGCCGCCGCCACCGTCGCCTTCTTTGCCCTGTGCGTGTTTGCCACCCAGACCGGCAACAAGCTGCTGGGGGCCAACATTCGCTACGTGGATCGCGCGGTCAACTACCACAGGGACATCATCCGCTCCGGCCCCGGCCTCTATCTGTTCAATCTGGTGGACGAGATGCTGCAAAGCGGCAGCGTGTTTCGCTACCCCTTGCAGATCAACGAGCTGACCCCGCAGCTGAGTTATCCGCCCCAGGGCATTGCGCCGCGCTGGGATCTGGTGATCGTGCTGCAATATGAGTCGCTCTGGCTCGACTGGAAGGGGCGGATCTGCGCACCGGCTCCCACCCTCTCCCTGCCCGCCAGCGTGCAGCAGTGGCAAAAGACCATCCACTCCCCCACCACTGGCGGCATGACGGTGCTGGCGGAGTTCGAGATGAACACCGGCCTGCCGGTGGGCTTGCTCAAGCAGGGCGTAGTGCCCTACTACTACCTCTCGCAGCAGGTGCCGGGACTGGCCCAGAGCGCCAGACAGAGCGGCTATAAGACCTTGTTTGCCCACCCCTATGTAGAGAAGTTCTGGGGCCGCGCCAAGGCAATCCCGGCGCTCGGCTATGAGGAGCGCTGGTTCGATACCCGTTTTACCACCCTTGAGCACAAGGGGCTCTATATCTCAGATGATGCGCTCATCGACCACCTGCTCAAGCGCAGCGAACAGGATGACAAACCGCTGTTTGCCTATGCGGTCACCATGCAGGGGCACGGCCCCTTCGATGGCCCCCGCTATCAGGGGCAGGAGCGCAGCGGCGCCTGTCCGAACCAGAGCGAGAGCGACACCCAGTTACTCAACACCTATTACACAGGGGTGGTGGATACCATGGCCTCGCTGGAGCGACTGCTCAAGACCCTAGACCAGTCGGACAAGCGCTATCTGGTGGTGGCCTTTGGCGATCACCAGCCGTTTTTGATGTCTGCCGGCAAGGGGATTCACGGTGACAAGCCGGCGCGCGATGCCACCTACCAGATCCCCATGATGGCCTTCACCCGCGCAGATGATCCCCTCAATCTAGCGACCCAGTTTGCGCCGGTGCGCCAGCTCTACCAGATGGGTCAGGCCACCCGCCAGCTGCTGGCGGGGGATATCACCCCCATCGAAGAGAAGCCCCTGCTCCATCCGGTGCTGGGAGAAGAGAAGGGGTTCGACCCCTCGAGCCTAGTGCCGCAGATCCGCGCCAGCTTCCGGCCCGATGCCCTGCCCTGATCACGCCCCACAAAAACAGACAAGGCCGCATCCGCGGCCTTGTTTTTTGACACCCATTTTTTGACATTCATTTCGCCCTCATTCTGCTCGCCACCAGGGCACCAGTAGCTTGAGCTGCTGGCGGTCGAGATCGAGCGCCACCTCGATGCCCAGCGGCAGCGTCAGCATGGGGTGGGTATGGGCGCAGTCAAACTCCGCCAGAATGGGGAAGTTCGGCTCCCCCACCACCTCCAGCAGGATATCGAGGGGGCGCTTGCCGCTACCCTGATCGTTGAACAACTCGTGCTTGCCGAGGATAAGCGCGCCGATCCGATCAAACACCCCGCACAGTTTGAGATGGGCAAAGGAGCGCTCCACCGTCTCGGCTGATTTCAGGCTGTCCTCCAGCAGCAGAATGTCGCCGCGCTCGATGGGCGGCATATAGGGGGAGCCCCAGATCCCCGCCATGGTGTTGAGGTTGCCGCCAATCAGTCGTCCCTCAACCCGACCTGAACCCACCGAGATCAGCCAATTGGGCTGGCACTGCTTGGCCCGGGTCTGATTCTCCCAGTCCAGCCGTTCATCACTCCATTGCACCGGGGTGGGCAGCGTGCAGGGGACGCCAGCTTCGTCGGCCAACGCAATCTGTAAAAAACTGGCCAGCGTCTCATCCGCCAGCGGCGGCAACTCGCCAAAGGAGGCCACCAGCGCCGGGCCATAAAAGGTAACCAGGCCAGTTTGGGCATGGATGCCGAGCAGCAGCGCCGTCACATCGGAGTAGCCAACGATGATCTTGGGATCGCGCCTCAGCGCCTCAAAATCGAGGTAGGGCAGCAGGGAGTTGGAGTTGCTGCCACCAATCACCGACATGATGCAGCGTACTTCTGGGTCGCGAATAAGGGCATTGAGCTCCTCGGCCCGCGCGGCGATGGAGCCGGAACGCCAGTGATCCTGCTGGCCGGTGAGGCTGCCCGCCTTGAGCCTAAAGCCCTGCCCCTCAAGAAAGGCTTTTGCGCGGGCAAAACGGTTGGGTGCCCAGGCGGTCGCCGCGCTGGAGGGGGAGAAAAAAGCGATGGTATCGCCACGTTGGAGCAGCGGGGGAACCAATAACGTCATGACACACTCATCCTTGCCAATATCCAGCCATCGCAGAGTCGTTGAGACTCCTACACAACCCCGTTGATCACAACGGGTTTATCACTATCGTTTAGAAATACAAAACACTTGATTCATTATTAACAGATATTCTAAACACTATCCCCTTCCTAGAATGACCTCATTGCGATGGCCAACCCCGGTTGGTTGTCAGAACGGTCGGCCTGACAGCCCGGACGTTCTCTTTCCCACTTTTTCTCTCTGACTTATCAATGAGGTGCCTGTCATGAACAAAAACGCATCCCCCAGCGCATTGGTTGTAGAAGGCGGCGCCATGCGCGGCATATTTGCCAGCGGCGTGCTGGATGCGTTTATCGAGCATGACTATCGCCCCTTTGACTTCGCCATCGGCGTCTCGGCGGGGGCCACCAACTTGCTGGCTTATCTCGCCAGCCAGCATGGCCGCAGCCACGAGATCCTGACCAAACTGGCGTGCAGCCAGCAGTTTATGGATCCCCTGCGCTTTGCCAAGGGGGGAAATCTGGTGGATATCCACTGGCTGTGGAACACCAGCTGCAGCAAGTATCCCCTCGACATTCACGCCTACCGGGAGACCGGCATCCCCTTCTATGCAGTGGTGACCAATACCCTGACCGGCAAGGCGGAGTACATCCGGGTCAAGCCGGAGAACATGAACGAGGTGCTGCCCGCCAGCTGCGCCATTCCCCTCGCCTCCCACGAATACCCGGAGGTGCACGGGGTGCCGATGACAGATGGCGGGGTGGCCGACTCCATCCCGGTGATCGAGGCCTACCGCCGCGGTGCCCGTCACCTGACGGTGATCCTCTCCGAGCCCCTTGGCTATCGGCTCAAGCCAATGCCCTTCCCCTGGATGATCCGCACTCTGCTCAAGACCCGCCCCGCGCTGGCACAGGCGCTGGAGCAGCGGGATCGCAGCTACAACGAGGCGCTCGATTTTATCGCCAATCCGCCGGAGGACTGCCAGATCGAGGTGATCGCCCCGGCCGACTACTTCCCCGTTTCCCGTTTCACCCGCGATATCAACAAGCTGGAGATGGGATACGTGATGGGCAAGTGCGCAGGCTATCAGGCCGCCCTGCTCAATTGATAAGGTTTTTACAGGCATGACCCGACCTGCCGCGACGCACGCGCCGCCAACACAATAACAATCGGGTCAGTTGAGCAACATGAGTCATAAAAACAGACCGTGGCGAGGCAAGCGCGGCCAGAACCGGTGCCAGACACTCTTAGCTGCTTGCGCCTCATCCCTATGCCAGGGCATCTCACCCTCATACAAGGTGTTTATTTATGTCGTTTCTTCTCACCCATCCCGCGCTGGCGCAGCTGTTCGAGCGGCTGCTGCCCGATTACCGGATCATGGCGCCCGCGGCCGAATATCGGGGCGGCCGCTTCTCCGACACCGACAACGTCACCTATCACAACATCCGTCATCCGGCCGATCTGGTGTGGCAGGAGAAGTCCCACTTCTCCCCGAAAGAAGTGGTGCTCCCCATCACCCAGACCCTGTTCCACTTCGACAATCTGGAGCTGCGCGAATCAAAGGTGGAGGCCAAGCCCACCCTGCTGTTCTTGCGCAGCTGCGATATCCACGCTCTGCGCAGGCTGGATCAGGTCTACCTGAAAAATGGCCAGAACAGCGACGTCTACTACGCCAGACTGCGCAGCAAGCTCAAGCTGGTGCTGCTGGAGTGCCGCGAGAGCTTCGAGAACTGCTTCTGCGTCTCCATGGGCAGCAACGAGACCCAGGACTACGCCGCCGCCATTCGTCTGAGCGATGAGGGTGCCCGTATCGAGGTAAAGGATCCCGAGCTGCTCGGCTACTTTGCCGAGCTGGGTGAATCCGATGACTTCACCCCGGAATTTGTCCAGAGCAACCCGGTCAAGGTACGCACCCCGGACAGCGTCTGTGACGACCCCCAGCGGATCCGCCAGATCCTCACCGCCCATCCGGTCTGGGCCGAGTACGACAGCCGCTGCATCGGCTGCGGCCGCTGTACCACCTCCTGCCCGACCTGCAGCTGCTACAGCGTGCACGACCTCACTTATGCCGAGAACCCCAAGCAGGGCGAGCGCCGTCGCCAGTGGGCCAGCTGTATGGTGGATGGCTTTAGCGACATGGCCGGTGGCCACGGTTTTCGCGCCAAACATGGCGAGCGCCTGCGTTATCGCGCCCTGCACAAGGTCAACGACTACAAGGCCCGTCAGGGGGAGGAGCACATGTGCGTCGGCTGCGGCCGCTGCGACGATCGCTGCCCTCACTACATCTCCTTTAGCAACATCATCAACAAGATGACCGATGTGGTCGAACAGACCATCGCAGCCGACAACGCGCAGGGGGCGAACTGATATGTGCCAGTGCCAGCAAACCGCAACAGCAAAACCGCAGCAGGACGTGGTCGAAAACCGCCTGCTGCCCAAGGCCTACACCATTCTGGCCATCGAGCGTCACACCGAGCTGGAGTGGAACTTTCGGGTCTCCCGCGACTTTGATGTCCACTACGGCCAGTTTGTGGAGATCTCCCTGCCCACCGTCGGCGAAGCGCCCATCTCGGTCTCCGACTATGGCGATGGTTATGTGGATCTGCTGATCCGCAAAGTCGGCAAGGTAACCGATGCGCTGTTTGCCCTCGATGTGGGCGACAAGGTGTGGATGCGCGGCGTCCACGGCAACGGCTACCCGCTGGAGACCTACCGCAACCAGCACCTCATCGTGGTGGCGGGCGGCACCGGCGTCGCGCCGGTCAAGGGGCTGCTGCGCCGCTTCAGCAAACATCCGGAAGAGGTGAAATCCCTCGACATGATCCTCGGCTTCAAGAACGAGCAGGCGGTGCTCTATCGCCACGAGATGCCGCTCTGGGCCGAGCAGCAGAACCTCATCGTCACCCTGGATGAGGGCAAGGAGAGCGAGCAGTTTCGCATTGGCCGGGTCACCGACTACATCGACCAGCTGGATCTCGCTGACAAGGAGGATATCCAGGTGATCGTGGTCGGCCCCCCCATCATGATCCGCTTCGTGGTGCTCGCCTTCCTCGAGCGGGGCATCCCCAAGGATCGCATCTGGGTCGACTACGAACGCCGCATGGCCTGCGCCGTGGGCAAGTGTGGCCACTGCCGGATGGGCGACACCTATATCTGCGTGGATGGACCGGTCTTTCGTTTTGACCAGGCCCAGCATCTGATCGACTGAGGGAGAACACCATGAGTCTCGA
Organism: Aeromonas sp. 25-AL00135; assembly: GCF_054052385.1. Classification (NCBI taxonomy): domain Bacteria; kingdom Pseudomonadati; phylum Pseudomonadota; class Gammaproteobacteria; order Aeromonadales; family Aeromonadaceae; genus Aeromonas; species Aeromonas sp. 25-AL00135. The sequence continues at coordinate 120,106 of NZ_JBSTYQ010000008.1, forward strand.
TATCGACATCATCAAGGCCCGCGCCAAGAACGAATACCGCCTCTCCAAGGTGCGCGGCGAAGCGATGATCAGCGTACGCATTCCCGGCGGGATCATGCCCGCCCACCTGCTGGCAGTGGCCCAGCAGATCGCCGAACAGTATGGCAACGGCCTGATCCACCTCACCACCCGCCAGAAGCTGGCGATGCCCGGCATCAAATATCAGGACATGGACAAGGTCAACGCCGCCCTCGAACCCTTTATCAAGGAGATCGAGGTGGAGACCTGCGGCATCGAGGTAGAGGACACCACAGCCGGTTACCAGACCATCGGCGGGCGCAATATCGTCGCCTGTCAGGGCAACACCATCTGCCAGAAGGGCAATATCGACTGCACCGGGCTGGCCCAGCGGATGGAGAAACACCTCTACCCCAACCCCTATCACCTCAAAATGGTGATCGCCGGCTGCCCCAACGACTGCGCCAAGGCCAACATGGCCGACTTCGGTATCCTCGGCATCGCCAAAATCCACTTCAATGCCGAGCGCTGCATCGGCTGCGGCGCCTGTGTCAAGGCATGTAGCCACCACGCGGTGGATTGCCTCGCCATCAAGCATGGCAAGGCGGTCAAAGAGGAGAGCAAGTGCATCGGCTGTGGCGAGTGCGTGCTGGCCTGCCCGACCCTGGCCTGGCAGCGGGATCCCAAGCAGCTCTACATGGTCAAGCTGGGGGGACGCACCAGCAAGAAGACCCCCCGTACCGGCAAACTGTTCCTCAACTGGGTGACCGAAGAGGTGCTGCACGCAGTGATCAAGAACCTGTTCGAGTTCGAGGCCGAGATGCTGGATGGCAAACCCATCTACCTGCACATGGGTCACCTTATCGACCGGGCCGGTTATCACAAGTTCAAGGAGCGGGTGCTACGCGGCGTCACCCTCAACCCGGAAGCCATGGTCGCTGACCGCATCTTCTGGGCCGAAGATCAGTACGTCGCCAACATGCACGTCAAAGCGGTGCAATAGGAAAAACCTCGTTTGGGGAAGCGTGATCAAGTGGCCGACACCGGTGGGGATCTGTCGTTGGCCCGGGCGAAGATAACCCTTCCCCTTTTTTATTCCCGTCGGGGGATCTTTCCCCCGACCATCCGGGGTACGTCACGGCGTGCCCTGCTATCTCGCCCGGCGCGGCATTGCGAGCGGGCCAGCATCCGGAGCCTGTTATGGACTTTCTCCCTCTCTTCTGTCAGTTGCAAAACAAGCCGGTCCTGATCGTCGGCGGCGGTGAGGTGGCGGTGCGCAAGGTGCGCCTGCTGCTCGATGCCAAGGCGAAGATCACCATCAATGCCCCGCATCTGGAACCCCAGCTGATGAGCTGGGCCGAGCAGGGTCGCCTGACCGTCTGCGCCGCCAGCTTTCATCCCGAACTGCTCGATGGCAAGTGGTTGGTGATCGCCGCCACCAACCAGCAAGAGGTCAACCAGCAGGTCTTTCATGAGGCGAACCTGCGCCAGATCTTCTGCAATGTGGTGGACTCTCCGGCCCACTGCAGCGCCATCATGCCCGCCATCATCGACCGCTCGCCGCTGATGGTGGCCATCTCCAGCGCAGGCGCGGCGCCGGTACTGAGCCGCCAGCTGCGGGAAAAACTCGAAGCCATGCTGCCGCAACACCTCGGCCAGCTCGCGGCGCTGGCGGGCAAGCTGCGCGAGCGGGTCAAATTCATTCCGGACAAGCTGGCCCGCCGCCGCTTCTGGGAGCGGCTCTTTAGCCACGAGCGCCTCGCCCGCCAACTGGCCCGCGGCCAGCAGCAGGCTGCCGAGCAGAGCGTCGCAGAGCTATTGAATGAGCCGCTGCAGAGCAAGGGAAGCGTAACCCTGGTGGGCGCAGGCCCCGGCGATGCGGGGCTGCTTACCCTGAGCGGTCTGCAGCAGTTGCAGCAGGCGGATGTGGTGGTCTATGACCGACTGGTGTCGCAGGAGGTATTGGCGCTTGTTCGCCGGGATGCCGAGCGGATCTTTGTCGGCAAGGAGGCGGGCCGCCACTGCGTGCCCCAGCAGGCGATCAACCAGCTGTTGCTGGAACAAGCGCAGCTGGGCAAACAGGTGGTGCGGCTCAAGGGGGGCGATCCCTTTATCTTTGGCCGGGGCGGCGAGGAGCTGGAAACCCTGGCCGAGGCGGGCATCCCCTTCTCGGTGGTACCGGGCATTACGGCAGCCTCAGGCTGCGCCGCCTACAGCGGCATTCCCCTCACCCACCGCGATCACGCCCAGCGGGTGCAGTTCATCACCGGCCACGACAAGGAGGGCAATATCGCCCAGGAGTGGTCGGCGCTGGCGGCCCCACGCCAGACCCTGGTGTTCTACATGGGGCTGGCCCACGCCGCCCGCATTCAGGATGCGCTGCAAACCCACGGCATGCCCGGTCACACCCCGGTGGCGCTGGTGGAACAAGGCACCCAGCTCAGCCAGCGGGTGGTGCGCGGCGAGCTGCAGCAGTTGGCCGAACTGGCCCGTCAGGTGAAGAGCCCGAGTCTCATCATTATCGGCACAGTGGTCACTCTGGCCGACAAGCTGGACTGGTATGGGGAAGCCAACGCCATCCACGGCATCTAACCCCGCACGGCTATCACCCAATAGAGACAACAAAACAGAGAGCGGCCATGCCGCTCTCTGTTTTTTGCATCAATAACCAAGCCGTGGCACGGCACGTCTGTTACTCGAGCCGGATGGGGCCGGTATTCTGAACATCGCTGTCATTCCAGTCGCTCTCATCGCGAATACGCGGATCCCCCTGCAAGGTGTAGAGGATGGTGCCCTGACGAAACTGCAGAGCGCCATCGGCCCGTTTCGCCTTCACCTTGACTCCGTTGACCCACACCTGCTCCTTGCCATCCACCTGAATATTGGCCACCGTGGCGCCTGTCTCGCGGTTTTTGGCGATCCACTTGCCCTGATAGGGCGAGTCCCCCTTGGCCATAGGCAGTGCGGCGGCCTTGCCCGCCGACCAGGCTTGCACAGTGCAAAAACCGTGGGCCCGGCGATCATGTTTGATGACGTAATCCAGGGTGGGTTCGCTGGCGGGCAGATCGAAGGTGATCCCGATGACCACCTTGCCGCTTGTGGCCGAATAGGCTGCGGGCGCCAGCGTTTTCAGGGTCGCTTTCTTGCCATTGATAAAGACGTTGCCCCCTTGCGACTTGACCCGGATATCGGTGGGACAAGTGGCGCTGAAGTTGGGCAGCGCCGCGAGGGCACTGCTGGCATGGGCGGTCATGGCCAAGATGACAAGGGCCAGCAGAGCAGGTTTTTGATTCATAGTGATACGCCTTCAAAAGAAGAGAACCTCGTCCGTGATCGGTGTCGTTCCTGATGGCGGCACTCTAGCTTGACCCTCTCGGGCCACCCAGTTAAAAAAAATAAAACCGGTCAGTGGAATTATTAATAAATATAAATATTTAAAATCAATGGGTTGAGTAATAACCCTGCCAGCCGCCACGTATCAGACAGGCAATAAAAAAGCCGATAACCCGGTTATCGGCTCATTGCCCATGCAGAGGCTGGTGCCCGATCAGACCACCACGGCGGTGCCACTGATGCTGACCATCAGCATGCTGCCATTTTGCCCCACCACCTCGTAGTCGATATCGATGCCGACCACCGCATTGGCGCCAAGGGCAGCGGCACGCTCTTTCAGCTCATCGAAGGCGATCTCGCGGGCACGGGCCAGCTCTTTTTCATAGGCGCCGGAGCGGCCGCCGATGATGTCGCGGATCCCGGCAAAGAGATCCTTGAAAATGTTGGCACCGAGAATGGCTTCGCCAACCACGATGCCGCGGTATTCACGAATGGCTTTGCCTTCCAGCGTGGGGGTCGTCGAGAGGATCATCTTGAACTCCTGTGAGTAGCAGAAGGGCTCAGACTACCCCAACTGCCCGAAAATCCCAACCAGGGGGTGGCCTGTACGACGCCGACCTTAAAAATCACGACGGCAAGATAAAAAACACCGCGCACGGGGCGCGGTGTTTGTTTCAGAGGGCCATTGCCAACGGCAAGCCGTCACGGATTGTAAGAGACCACCGAGCCACTGAGGCCGGTCATCTGGGAGATCCGCCCCTGCATGCCCTGCAGTTTGGCCTTGGAGACATCCGGTCCGATAAAGACCCGGTTGAGCTGACCCTGCACCGGTGTGCGCGGCGAGGTGTGGGCAGAGTAGCCCGCCGCCCGCAGCTTGCTCACCAGCGCGTTGACGCTGTCGACGTTCTTGAAGGCGCCAAGCTGGAGGATCCAGCTACCCTGTGCCGGTGCCGCAGCAGGCGCGGGTGTGGTCGGCTGGGTCATCTTGCTTTCAATCAGATCGTCGAGGGACTTGATCTGACCCGCCTGCGGCTTGGCCGGTGCAGGCGCCTTGGCCACTTCAACCGGTTTGGCTGGCGTCGGCTTGGGTGTTGGCTTGGGCGGTTCGACCGGCTTTTTGGCCACCACTTCCGGCTTGGGCTGTGGCTTGGGTTGGGCATTCTGTTGCGGCTGGACCGGCGCCGGTGCGGCAGGGGTTGTCGCCGGCTGCGCACCGTTGCCCTGACCGGCGAGGGTCATGGGGTCAGCCACCTCTTCCACTTGCCACTGCTGGGCCGCAGAGGCCTGCTGCTGGCTGGCCAGATGATCGGCAGGCAGGCTGCTGGCTGCCGAGACCTGCAGCGCAGGCTTGGCAGGCTCCAGCTCGGGGCGCAGCGGGATCTTGGCAAAGGCCTCCTCCTTTTGTGCCAGCTTGTGACCATCCAGCAAGTCCGGCAGGAAAATAACAACCAGGGCCACCAGGATGACGGTGCCCACCAGACGGTTTTGAAACTTCGAGGCCAAGTTGAATCCTACCTTTACGTAACTCAATATGCGATTTGGCTCCCCGCCCGAAGGCCGGGGGGCCGGGGTGTGGCCTAGACGGCGACACCCGCCAGAATGTCGGCGACAGTGTAAAACGAACCAAACACAATGACCATATCGTCCGGACTCGATGCGGCCAACGCTGCCTGATAAGCGGCGCTGACATCATCAAACTCTCTGGCAGGCCCTTTGCCCTCTCCCAACGCCGCAGCCAGTTGCGCAGCGGTGGCGGCGCGCGGGCCGGTGAGACTGGCCAGATACCACTCGCCAATCAGACCATCAAGTTCGGCAAGGGATCCCGCCATGTCCTTGTCTTTGAGCATGCCGACCACGGCGCGGCGCACACCCGCGCAGGGCATCATGCGCAATTGAGCTGCCAGATAGGCTGCCGAATGGGGGTTATGGGCCACATCGACGATCACCAGCGGCGCACTTTGCAACTGCTGCATCCGGCCAGCCAGCCGGGCATTGGCCAGCCCGTCGCGAATGGCGGACTCCGGCAGCGGCAAGCCGAGGGATTCCAGCGCCGCCAGCACGGTCACCGCGTTCATCAGCGGCAGCGCCGGTTTTGGCAGATCCCGCCACTGGTTGAGGCCGTGATAATCCCAACCGCTCTCGTGCTCATCGCCACGAAAATCGATACCGACCTGATGCAGGTTTGCGCCAAGACGTGCCGCTTCGCTCGCGATAGTCTCTGGCGGATTGGGCTCACCACTGATGGCGGGTTTGCCGGCGCGATAGACCCCAGCCTTCTCCACCGCCACTGCTTCGCGGGTATCTCCCAGCCAGTCGCAGTGATCGAGGGCAATGGAGGTGATCATCGCCACATCGGACTCCACCACATTGGTGGCGTCGAGCCGACCACCCAGTCCCACTTCCAGCAGCAGCACATCGGGGGCGGCGCGGCAGAAGAGCCACAAGCCAGCCAGGGTGGCGAACTCGAAGAAGGTGAGCGCTATCTCGCCACGCGCCGCTTCCACTTCGGCAAAAGCGGCGCAGTGATCGCTGTCGGGCAGCTCTTGCCCGTTGACCCGCACCCGCTCGGTAAAGCGCAGCAGATGGGGCGAGGAGTAGACGCCGACCTTGTAGCCTGCGGCCATCAGAATGCTGGCTGCCATGGCACAGCTGGAGCCCTTGCCGTTGGTACCCGCCACCGTGATCACCTTGAACGGCAGCTGGGTAAGCCCCATGCACCGGGCGACAGCACCGACCCGATCCAGCCCCATGTCGATATTGACCGGATGGATCTGCTCCAAATAAGAAAGCCAGTCGACAAGCGACCGGCTTTGGGATTGTTGCATGTTTGAACTCATCTTCACTCTTCGATGACGTGAGTATTCAGCATTTTGGCGAGCAGGCTGGCCAGACGGTTACGCATTTCACGGCGATCGATGATGATATCGATGGCACCCTTTTCCAGCAGGAACTCGGAGCGCTGGAAGCCTTCCGGCAGTTTCTCGCGCACGGTCTGCTCGATAACGCGCGGGCCGGCAAAGCCGATCAGCGCCTTGGGCTCGCCCACGTTGATGTCACCCAGCATCGCCAGACTGGCAGAGACGCCACCCATGGTGGGGTCGGTCAGCACGGAGATATAGGGCAGGCCGGCTTTGGACAGACGGTCCAGCGCCGCACTGGTCTTGGCCATCTGCATCAGGGAGAACAGTGCTTCCTGCATGCGAGCACCACCGGAGGCGGAGAAGCAGACCAGGCCACGGCCTTCCTTGATGCACTCCTCGACGGCGCGCACAAAGCGGGCACCGACCACGGAGGCCATGGAGCCCCCCATGAAGGAGAATTCGAACGAACAGGCGACAACCGGTACCCCTTTGAGGGTCCCTTTCATCACCACCAGCGCATCTTTCTCCGCCGTCTCTTTCTGAGCGGCAGACAAACGATCCTTGTAGCGCTTGGAATCCTTGAATTTCAGTACATCCTGCGGCTCCAGCTCGGCACCGATCTCGGTACGACCCTGCTCATCGAGGAAGCTCTCGAGACGGGCGCGGGCGCTGATGCGCATATGATGATCACACTTGGGGCACACTTCGAGGTTGCGCTCCAACTCTGCCCGGTAGAGCACCTGTTCACAAGCACTGCACTTGGTCCACACCCCTTCCGGAATGTTGTGACGACGGGGCGCAGTGATCTTGCTCTTGGGAAGAATCTTCTCAAGCCAGCTCATGGAATTCCTTAATGCTTTTGTGCCTGACAAAACGCATCGAGCCTAGATTGTTCAATGACTTAATAGCTCGATGGCAACAAATGACGGGTCATTAAACCACAATTTTTCGGGCGCAGTTACTAAAAACTGGTCGTACCCGGTGCCGAGTCCGGCAGCCACAGCGGGCCGAGCGGCAACTGCGGCAGAGCAAACTCGGCCGGGTAATCCACGTCGACCAGATAGAGGCCACCGGCCTTGGCGGTCGGCCCGGCCAGATTGCGATCCTTGGCAGCCAGCACCTCGGCAATCCACTCCACCGGTTTGAGCCCCTGCCCCACCAGCAGCAGGGAGCCGGTGATGTTGCGCACCATATGGTGCAGGAAGGCGTTGGCCTTGATGTCGAGCACGATGTAGGGGCCGGAGCGGCTGACACACAGATGGGTCACATTGCGCCACGGGGTGTTGGATTGGCAGGCGACGGCACGGAAGGTGCTGAAGTCGTGCTCCCCCAGCAGGCTCTGGCCCGCCTGGTGCATCAACTCGGCATCGATGGTCTCGTGGTAGTGGCTGACGCCACTGCCGAGGATCGCCGGCCGGTAGTTGTGGTTGTAGATGACATAGCGGTAGCGACGGGCGGTGGCGCTGAAGCGGGCGTGGAAGCTCTCGCCCACCTGCTTGACCCAGCGCACGGCGATATCCGGCGGCAGGTTGGAATTGAGCCCCAGGGTCCAGGCCCCTTCGGCACGGTTCGCCTCGGTATCGAAGTGGATCACCTGACCGGTCGCATGGACACCGGCATCGGTGCGTCCGGCACACTGGATGGAGACAGGATGGTTGGCAATCCGGCTCAGCGCCGTCTCCAGTTCAGCCTGCACGCTGATCACTTCACGCTGACGCTGCCAGCCGAAATACCGGCTGCCGTCATATTCAATACCTAGGGCAATTCGCATGGATAAACTTGTCTTGTTGTGAAAACGCAGTGAAAGAAACGGGGCGGATTATACGCGCTCAGCCCGAAAAGTCCCACCACGCGCGCAATTGGCCTGGATTGCGAACCTGCGCGGCCATGATCCCCCCATCGCAAATCGCCAAAAGAAGAGGGCAGCCTACTGGCTGCCCCCGTTTTTCTGATCCCGTGATGGGAGATGCTTTAGCCCAACCGCTTGAGCAACTTCTCGGCTTCGGCACGCTGGTGATCGCTGCCCTGCTCCGCCGCCTCTTGCAGCAGCTCGCGGGCGCTATCCTTGTCATCAATCTCGAGGTATGCACGGGCCAGATCCAGCTTGGCACCCACACCGCCGTCGTCGGCATCCACGTCAAATCCGGTGGATTCCGGCAGCACCTCGGGGAAGCCATCGAGCCCCACATCCAGCGAGAAGCCCTGATACGGCTCCTGCTCCGGCGCGGTAGCATCCGCTTCGGCCAGCAGCTTGTCGATCTCGACGTAGCCGCTCTCCTGTGCCTGCTCACGGGGTTGAACATCCGCCGGATGAGACTCCACCTCGGCGAACGCATCTTCGAAATCGGAGAGCGCCAGCTCGTTGGGATCCCACTCCAGATCCAGCTCCGCTTCCTTCGCCTTGACAGGCTCAAGGCCGAGCTCGGCCAGCATGGCATCCGCACTCTCGTCGGCGTCCTCTGCGGCACTGAGATCAATGGCGTTATCATCTTTGCCAGCAGCAGGCTCGTCGAGGGCACTGTCGAAATCGCCGAGATCGAAGCTCGCCAGATCGTCGTCAGCGGCGCCGACTTCGTCGATGGAGCTCAAATCGGGCTCGAGGTCGGCGGAGAGATCCGCATCCAGCTCGGCAAACAGGGCTGCCTGCAGCTCCTCTTCGCTCATGATCTCGTCAGCGGCCTTGGGCTTGGGGTTGAACTCGCTGGCCAGATCCATGGCGGGCTCGTTGGCCAGCGCAATGGGCTCATCCAGCGAGAGATCGAGATCCGGCACCAGATCCGGGTCACGACTGGCTGGCTGGGCCGCCATCCGCTCGGGCTCAAAGCCCTGCAGCTCCATCTCGCCCTCGTCACTGAACACCAGATCGACATCCGGCTTGGCGGCCGGCTCGTCAGGCTCCATCGGCATAAAGCCATCCGGGGTGTTGAGATCCGGCACCGGGCGCACCGGCTCGTTGTCGGTCACATCGACGCTCAGCAGATCATCAAACTCGCTCTGCTCCTGATCCATCATCATGGCAGTGGATTCGGAGAGGCTCTTCTCCTGCTCTTCCAGCTCTCGGCGGGCACGGGCACGCAGCCACAGGGTCACCAGCGCCAATACCAGCAGCACAGGCAGCAGAATGATCATGGCGAGGTTGAGCGGTGAGGAGAGCAGATCCATCAACCAGTTTTTCTCAGGCTCAGGCTCGGCTGCCACCGGCGGGACCGGTTGGGCCTTGAGCTCGGCAATCTCTTTTTGCAGCGCGGTCTGATCCTGCAGCTGGGCCTTGAGGGTCTCCACCTCTTCAGTCAGGGATTGCAGACGCAGCTTGAGCCTGTGGTTCATCTCGGTCACCTGGCCGAGCTGGGCATTGGCATCTTCCAGTGCCAGCGCCATCTCGGTAGCCGGTTTGCCCACCGGTTTATCCAGATCGGAAGGCAGAGGCGCCGGTGTGGTGCCTTCTGCAGCGCTAGGAGCAGGTGCTACCGCCTCTTTCGGCGCAGGCTCGCTCACCTTGGCCACTTCTTTGGTTTCGGCAGCCGGTTGCGGAGCCACCACCGGGGCGGGAATGGGGGCGGCTTTCGCCACTGGCAGCGGCGCAGGCGCAGCCTTCACCGGCTCGGTCTTGGCGGCTTCAACCTTCGCGGGTTTGGCGGCAGCCGGCTTGGCGGTATGGGCCTGCTTGTCAGCCAGATATTTGGGGCTTAACCCCTTCCAGCTGGCGTTGTCGCTGCGGAACTTGGCGCGGGCCTGTGCATCAGTGATGACGCTCGCCTCGGCCGCGGTCGGCAGCAGAATGCGGGAACCCACCAGAATGTGGTTGATATTGCCATCGGCAAAACTGCGGGGGTTTTTCTCGTAAATCGCCACCATGGTCTGGTAGACGCTGACCCGATTGGAGGGGCGATATTTGCTCGCCAGGCTCCATAGGGTATCGGTCGGACGAACAGGGCCATAGCTACCGGCATTGGCAGTGACCTGACGCACCACCGGCTGGGCGGTTGTACGCACCGGTTGTGCGACGGGTCTGGCGACCGGCTGCGTCAGCGGCTGGGAATTGACAGCGGGAGGTGCGGGTTCGTCAGGGCCTTTTAGCTCGACAAAAAAAGGCTCCCGCGCCGAGTCTTCAGCCTGGACGGTGCCCAGCAGACCCAATGCGAGTAGCGTTGCCAATGTTATGCGGGAATGTCCCATATTCGTTCCTTCGTATGACGGCCCTATCACATTGAAAAATCTGGATAGTTACCCCAAAACAGTCGGTTCAATATAAATCAGGCTCGCCTGGCAAGCCAGCAGTCCGACACATTTAGCACCCAACTTGACCCTGAGTGTAGGAAAAAACTTAATCAGTTGATATCGCAACAGAATCTTGAAGTGACGGAGTGCGGCATGGGTCACACCCCGGTTTAATCACAGGCCGGATGCGCAGCACTCCCTGCTGCGCATCTGTGGCATCTGACCAGCCTTACAGATAGTCGCGAACCAGCAGCTCGGCAATCTGTACACTGTTGGTTGCCGCGCCCTTACGAACGTTATCGGCCACGATCCACATATTGATACCACTCGGGTGAGAAATATCCTGGCGCACCCGACCCACCAGCACCTCATCCTTGCCGGTTGCGTCACGCACCGGGGTCGGATAGTCCCCTTCGTCATCAAACAGGGTCACACCCGGCGCATTGCGCAGCAGGTCCTTGACCTGTTCGGCATCGAGCGGCTGGTGCAGTTCGACGTGTACCGCCTCGGCGTGGCCGTAGAAGACCGGCACCCGCACGCAGGTGGGGTTCACGGCAATGCTGGCATCCCCTAGGATCTTCTGGGTTTCCCATACCATCTTCATCTCTTCACGGGTGTAGCCGTTGTCAGTGAAGCTGTCGATCTGCGGGATCAGGTTAAAGGCGATCTGTTGCGGATAGAGGGTCGGTTCCACCGGACGACCGTTGAGCAGATGAGCAGTCTGGCCAGCCAGCTCGCTGACCCCCTCTTTGCCGGAGCCTGACACGGATTGATAGGTGGCCACGTTGATGCGGGCAATGCCCACTTCGTCGTGCAGTGGCTTCAGGGCCACCAGCATCTGGATGGTGGAGCAGTTGGGGTTGGCGATGATGTTGCGATTGCGAAAATCGGCCAGCGCATCCGGGTTCACTTCCGGGATCACCAGCGGGATATCTTCGTCATAACGGAAGCAGGAGGTGTTGTCGATGACGATACAACCGTGCTCGGCAGCAATCGGCGCCCACTTGGCCGAGACCTCGGCTCCGGCGGAGAACAGTGCGATCTGCACCTGGCTCCAGTCAAACTCCTCCACATCGAGGATCTCGAGGTTCTTACCGCCAAAGCGCACGGTATCACCGGCACTGCGGCTGGAAGCCAGCGGATAGAGGGTCGCTACCGGAAATTCGCGCTCTTCCAGGATCTCGATCATCGCCTGACCCACGGCGCCGCTGGCACCCAATACCGCTACATTAAACTGCTGGCTCATTCTGTTCTCCTCTGATAATGCTGCAATGGCGCCGGGTGGCGCCATGGTCGGCAGGCTCCCGCGCTGCGAGATGACGCTGCCAGATATGGCTGAGCCGGCGCAGTAGCATCTGCTCCACCTCAGTAAAAAAATGGGGGCGAAGTAGCCAGTACGGCTCACCCCTGCCGGTTGTCTTCCAACTCCTAGTCCCCGATTCAGGGGCGTGATAGCACAAATCCCAGCTCGCCCAGCGCCTGGTCGGCAAACGCCCCCTCGATCTGCAGGGAGGATAGTTCACGGCGCTCGGGGTAGTGTTTGCGCTGCTCATCAAAGCTGCCTGGCAAGCCGAGTCGGGTCCGGAAACGGGCATCATCGCGGCGCACATCATAAACCAGATGCACCAGCTGCTTGATCAGCGCCTGATCCGGCGCGCGGCCCGGCACCACCGCCTGCACATCGGGGGCGGGCAACAGCCGACTCAAATCCTGACGAGGCTGGCGTCCCAGCTGCTGGCAGAGCGCCTGGTAGAGCATCCAGGTACCGCGGGCCTTCCCCTCCAGGCTGTAACCGGCGATATGGGGGGTGGCAATCTCGGTATGGGGCACCAGCGCAGCCAGTGGCTCGGGCTCGTTCTCCCACACATCCATCACCAGTCGCAACGGCTTATCGCTCAGCTGGCGTGCCAGCAGGGCCCGGTTATCCCACACCTCGCCACGGGAAGCATTGATCAGGATCTGCCCGGCAGGACGGGCGGCAATCTGTTCGGCATCGAGCAGATGGTAGGTGGCATCCTGCCCTTCACGGGTAATGGGCACATGGAAGCTGACGATATCGGCACCAAGAGCGGTCTGATAATCGACAAAGCCCGCATCGGGGGTATTACGCGCCTTGGGTGGATCGCAGCGCAGTACCCGCATGCCGAGCGCTTGGGCCTTGCCAGCCACACACTCGCCGGTATTGCCCGCGCCAATCACCGCCAAAGTCATGGCCGAGAGGTCGAGTTCATAACGCTCCGCCAGCACCAGCAGGGCGGAGAGCACATAATCCCCCACCGAATACTTGTTGCAACCGGGGGCGCTGAAGAAGGGAATATTGCGGCTTGCCAGCAGGGCCTTGTCCACATGGTCTGTGCCTATGGTGGCGGTGCCGACAAACCCGAGTTTGGGGCTGGTCGCCAGCAAATCGCCGTTGACGCGGGTGACCGAACGCACCAGCAGCACATCGGCATCGAGCAGATCGCGGGCCTGCATCTGCCGTCCGGGCAAGGGGATCACCTCGCCAAATTCGGCAAACAGCTCCACGGCATGGGGCATATTCTCATCAACGACTATCTTCATCGGGCTCTCTTTGGTCACAACCGCCACGGGGGCGCCATTCTAGCGCAAAGCCGCCCGAGATTTCAGCCTGTGATGCAATCCGGCGCGAAACGGGCCCACATTGCGCGGCAGCCGCTCCATCCGCCCGCTCAAACAGAGGATGTCGCCACAAATGTGTAAGCAGAGGTAACAAACGTGCTGCTCGGCTTTGTCCGGGCATATCACGGTGGCACAATGCCCCTCTTTTTCGCGATCGCCCATACCCACCATGCCGCCACACGCTCCATCGCACTCAGCGTCAACCGCTTCACTCACCCGCAGTCAGGTGCTTGGCTTCACTGCCCTGTTGATCCTGCCCCTGCTGATGCTCGCCACCCTGCCCTGGCAGCCTTTTCTGACCGGTTCACTGCAGTCAGGCTGGCTATGGTGGTTATACGCCCTTACCCGCATGGTCGATATTCCCGGGATCGGGGTCAGTGGCGCCCTCTTGCTGCTACTGACCCGCTACAAACTCAAACTGGAGCTGGCTCCCTTTATTGCGCTGGGGTGTGCACTGGCGGCCCTACTTGCCAGCGACTGGGTGCTCAAAAGCCTGATCAAGCACCTGACCGAAGAGCCCAGACCCTATCTGCTCTGGCTGGAGAGTCAGTCGCTGATCCCGGCCATCAAGCACTTCTACGCCAGTAGCGTCGATGTGCGCAGCGAACAGGTTCACGCCGCCAGCCAGCTGCTGGCCCTGCCAGAGTGGCTCGGCCACCACTGGCAGGCAGAGGTGAACTACGCCTTCCCCTCTGGCCACAGCATCGCCGCTATCAGCCTGGCCCAATTTTTTGGCCTTATCTGGCTGGCCCGCGCCCCCACAGGCGTCTGGCTGCTACCGTTGTGGGCACTGGGAATTGGTCTGTCGCGCATGGTAATGGGGATGCACTGGCCGGTGGATGTGCTGGCCAGCGCCCTGTTGGGTACGCTCACGGCGTTGGTTGCCGCCCGCTGGTGGCTGCACAGATATTGAATCCGGCGCCATCTTGGCGCGGCATCCTGCGTGGGATGGGAGGACAAGCCAGCGCTTTTTTGCCATAATGCCGCCTCATTTTATCCCGACCGAGATCCCATGACCGACGCAGTTCATACCCTCAAGGGCCGTTTCCGTGGTTTTTACCCCGTCGTCATCGATGTTGAAACAGCCGGGTTCAACGCCAAGACCGATGCCCTGCTCGAAATCGCGGCTTACACCCTGAAAATGGATGAGCAGGGCTGGCTCGTTCCCGATCAGGTATTCCACTTTCATGTCGAACCCTTCGAAGGGGCCAACCTGGAGAAAGCCGCGCTGGAGTTCACCGGCATTGACCCCTACAACCCGTTGCGTGGCGCTGTCTCGGAAAAAGAGGCGCTGACCGAGATCTTCAAGGGGATCCGCAAGGGGATGAAGGAGCAGGATTGCGGCCGCGCCATCATAGTGGCCCACAACGCCACCTTTGATCACGGCTTCGTGATGGCTGCCGCAGAGCGCGCTGGCCTCAAGCGCAATCCGTTCCACCCGTTTGCCACCTTCGACACCGCAGCCCTCTCCGGATTGGCGCTGGGTCAGACCGTGCTGGCCAAAGCGTGCCAGAGCGCCCGCATCCCGTTTGACAATAAAGAGGCGCACTCTGCCCTCTATGACACCGAACGCACCACCGAGCTGTTCTGTCATATCGTTAACCGCTGGAAGAGCATGGGGGGTTGGCCGCCAGCGCATCCGGATGATGACACAACCGATGCCCCTACCGATGATGAGGGGCAAAAATAAACGAATGAAGGCTGCCACTGGCAGCCTTCGCTTTTTTGGGGAAGTGATTGATTGCACGGAGCACAGGAAATCGCTATCAACGTCACTATCCACCGCTGCGCACGTGATACACGGAGACAAACAGGTCACAAACCCTCATGTTGAACAACCTTGTGCCACATGCTGCTGCGATATGAGGGGTTTGACTGATTTTTTACTCGACATTTGTCACATTTTTCGCAAACTAACTCCCCTTCACATGACAGACAGCAATAACAAACTATAAGGAAATCAAATGAATCCAGTTGTTATCGCAGTCGGGCTGATGCTGGTGCTCAGTCTGCTGCGGATCAATGTGGTGGTCTCGCTGGCGCTGGGGGCCATTGCTGGCGGCCTGGTCGGTGGGCTGTCGTTGACCGATACCCTCACCACCTTCAGCGGTGGTTTGGGCGGTGGCGCCGAGATTGCCCTCTCCTACGCCATGTTGGGCGCCTTTGCGGTTGCCATCTCCCGCTCCGGGATCACAGACCTGCTGGCCCGCAAGGTGATCAGCCAGTTGGGCAAGGATGCCAGCTCGACCCGCATCATGTGGGTCAAAACCCTGCTGCTCTCTTCCGTGCTGGCCGTGGCGATCTCCTCCCAGAACCTGATCCCGGTTCACATCGCCTTTATTCCCATCCTGATCCCGCCGCTGCTGCATGTGATGGCACAGATGCAGATCGACCGTCGTCAGGTGGCCTGTGTCATCACCTTTGGCCTGACAGCTACCTATATGGTGCTGCCGGTCGGCTTTGGCGGCATCTTCCTCAACAACATTCTGGCCAAGAACCTGATCGATAACGGCGTGCCCATCACCACCAGCCAGATCCCGCTGGCGATGGCCATTCCGGTCGCCGGTATGGTACTGGGCCTGCTGATTGCGGTATTCATCAGCTATCGCAAACCGCGCCAGTACGATCTGGCCAAGATCCTGGATGCCGAGCCCGAAGCGGTCGAGCTCAACCTCACTCACATCTGGGTGGCCCTGCTAGCCATTGGCGTGGCGCTGGGGCTGCAACTAATGACCAACAGCATCGTACTGGGTGCGCTGGCCGGTTTTGTCATCTTCACCTGCGGCGGCGTCATCAAGTTTCGCGAAAGCCAGGATGCCTTCACTCAGGGGGTGCGGATGATGTCGCTGATCGGCTTCATCATGATCTCCGCCGCCGGTTTTGCCGCCGTGATGAAGGCAACCCACGGGGTCGACTCTCTGGTCCAGGTGGTCGCCTCCGGCATCGGCCAGCACAAAGGCATCGCCGCCTTCCTGATGCTGCTGGTTGGCCTGCTCATCACCATGGGGATCGGCTCCTCCTTCTCCACCGTGCCCATCATCGCCACCATCTATGTGCCGCTCTGTCTGCAGCTCGGCTTCTCACCAATGGCGATCATCGCGCTGGTCGGTACCGCAGGCGCGCTGGGGGATGCGGGTTCACCTGCATCTGATTCAACTCTGGGCCCCACCTCCGGCCTCAACGCCGATGGCCAGCATGACCATATCTGGGACAGCGTGGTGCCCACCTTTATTCACTACAACATCCCGCTGGTGATCTTCGGCTGGATTGCCGCCATGGTGCTCTGATAGCCCCTCGGGCTGCGAACTCTGCACGTCACAATGCACAACAAGAAGGCGACCTGATGGTCGCCTTCTTCATTGATGCCAACCAATTACCCCGCTCGATATGAATAATGGTTGCCAGCCAGACAAAGCCTCTGAGCGGCCACCTAGTCGCCACCCCTTACGATTGCCGGAGTCAGCGGGCGCAATGCTGTCACTCCCCATCCAACCATCCGCCCAAGTGCACACGTCCCAACGCTTGCCAATACAAAGAAACGGCTGCCAGCCCAGACCTATGGCAGAACGGCGGATGATACCCGACCACGTCACAACCGCCTGTCGAGTAGGAAAGGTATTCTCTCTTTCCCCGACATCCAGTTATCAAATAGTGGCCATCATGCGCTCACCCATGTAACGGCTTATGCCGATCTGGCGTTCAGTAAGCACACAGGGTAAACCGCAGGCAGAAAAAAGGCCGCTCAATGAGCGGCCTTCTTCATAACGGGATCAGCAATCAGCTTTCGCGACGCTTGCCACCGAATTTGCGATCTTTGTTGAAGCCACCTTCACGGCGCTCCCCGCTCTTGTTGAACGGACGGTCACCCTGGGGACGGCGATCCTTGTTGAAAGGACGGTCACCACGGAACGGACGATCACCACGGGGCGGACGGCTGCTGGTGTTGCCACCGGCCGGCACTTCGGTGTAGCGAGTGATCTGCAGAGGACGCTGGCAAACACGGGCTTTCTTGATCACTTCCAGCACATCGGCGCTCATACCCTTGGGCAGGTCGACGGTAGAGAAGTCGTCAGCGATGTCGATGTTACCGATGAAGCGGCTCTCGATGTTCGCTTCGTTGGCGATGGCGCCCACGATCTGGCCCGGCTTGACGCCGTGATGAGCACCCACGTCTACACGATAGCGCTCCATCTCCACATCCGGGTTGTCTTTCAGCGGGCGGGGCTCCAGGGACGGCATGCGACGGGCAGGACGATCGCCACGGTCACCGAAATCACGACCGCCACGGTCGTTGAAGTCACGGCGCTCGAAGCCACCGCGATCGTTGCTGTTGTTGAACAGCGGATCCGGGATGGAGTCATCCAGCAGCAGCGGTTGGTCGCCCTGTACCAGCTTGGCCAGTGCGGCAGCCAGCTCCAGCGGATCGGCAGAATCTTCTTCGATCAGCTCGTTCACCAGGTTGTGGTAGATCTCGAGCTCTTCGCCCATCATGGTTTCGCGGATGCGCTCCTTGAACTTGGCCAGACGATGCTGGTTGATGTCCTCGGTGCTCGGCATCTTCATCGGCTCGATGGCCTGACGAGTTGCGTGCTCGATAGCGCGCAGCATGCGGCGCTCGCGCGGAGCGACGAACAGGATGGCTTCGCCTTTACGACCGGCACGACCGGTACGACCGATACGGTGTACGTAAGATTCGGTGTCGTACGGAATGTCGTAGTTCACTACGTGAGTGATGCGCTCAACGTCCAGACCACGGGCGACAACGTCGGTGGCGATCAGGATATCCAGCTGGCCCTGGCGCAGCTTGTCGACGGTACGCTCACGCAGTTTCTGCGGGATGTCGCCGTGCAGCGCTTCACAGGCGTGGCCACGTGCGGCCAGCTTGCCAGCCAGCTCTTCGGCAGCGTTCTTGGTACGTACGAATACCAGCAGGGCTTCGTAGGATTCCACTTCCAGCAGACGGGTCATGGCGTCCAGCTTGTGCAGACCGGTTACCTGCCAGTAACGCTGGCGAATAGTGGTAGCGGTAGCAGTCTTGGAGGCGATCTTGATCTCTTTGGGCTGCTTCAGGTGCTTCTGGGCCACACGACGGATCTGCTCCGGCATGGTGGCTGAGAACAGGGCAACCTGACGAGTGCTCGGGCACTGCTCCATGATCCAGTCCACGTCGTCGATGAAGCCCATACGCAGCATTTCATCAGCTTCATCCAGTACCAGGGCTTTCAGGCCGGAGAGGTCCAGGTTCTTGCGACGGATCAGATCCATCACGCGGCCCGGAGTACCGACGACAACCTGAGCACCGCGACGCAGGGCGCGGGTCTGGGTTTCGTAGGAGGCACCGCCGTAGATGGGCAGTACGTGGAAATCAGGCATGTGGTGGGCATAGCGTTGGCACGCTTCAGCCACTTGCAGCGCCAGTTCGCGGGTAGGCGCCAGCACCAGGATCTGGGTGTTGCGGTTACCAGCTTCCAGACGAGACAACAGAGGCAAGGCAAAAGCAGCGGTCTTCCCTGTACCGGTTTGCGCCTGCCCCAGCAGATCGTGTCCCGCCATCAGGTGGGGAATTGCTGCGGCCTGGATCGGTGACGGGCGCTCATAGCCCACGTCCTGCAGCGCTTTCAATACAGGCGCGGCCAGTCCGAGCTCACTAAAAAGGGGCAGTTGTTCGGTATCAGACATAGATTCTTCCAGATTAAGGCAGGCGGCTAACACCGCGGAATAGCAAAAAGGCGGCGATTATAGCGCCACTTTGTTCTGCTGTCTTGAAAAATGTGATAAGCCTCTCAAGACGTTGGCAATTATAGAGGGATCTGACGAGTATGGCTTGCTTATTTTGCACTCATAGTGCGTGATTGCAGATCACTCCTCGCTGGAGTCCTTGCCCCGCTTGTGTTTGAGCACCGCCATGGTCAGTCGGCTGGTGCACAATAAACGCTCACGTTCGTCCCGAATTTCAATCTGCCACACCTGGGTTGTTGCTCCCAGATGGAGCGGCGTGCAACGCCCGGTCACCACCCCTTCCCGCTTGGCTCGCAGATGGTTGGCATTCACCTCCAGCCCCATACAGTAGCTATCTGGCCCGACCGCCATATTGGCCGCCAGCGACCCAAGCGTCTCCGCCAGCACAACAGAGGCACCACCGTGCAGCATGCCCAGGGGCTGGTGAGTACGGTGATCCACCGGCATGGTCGCTTCCAGCCAATCAGCGCCAAAAGCGGTGTAGACGATGTCGAGATGGGCCATAAGGGTGTTGCGAGAGGTGGCGTTGAGCCCCTCCAGACTCATGGGTTTACGCCAGATGGGCGCAATATCGTGACTCATTGCGAGCAGACTCCTTATGTAGCGATGAATGCGTACCGATATGGGTGAAACGACCTCCATCGGCAACATGGTTCGGTTATATGAGTTGTTGGTTACCAGGTGACGTGGTAACAACGCAGCCCCGACCCGGAGCTGCGTGTTACACAATCATGCCCTTAAGCGGGATGTCACCAGGGGTAGGTAACGCCGGGCCACTCAGACCAAGGCACATCTCGCCCCGGCAAGCGGGGTTCTGGCCACTGCCACACCCTGGCGAGCCAGTCGCGCAGCTGAATCTCCAGCTCCTCATCCGTGATTGGCGCCTCGGCCATCTTCCAGAAGAAGAGCTCCACCGCTACCTCTGGCAACACCGAGGGGTAAAGATAAACCCCGCCCCAGAATTGCGGCTCCCGATCCGGGCTCCAGAGGCCATAGGCAAAGGAGCGCTTGGCCAGAAACTCCGACTGCTGCCACTCCAGATCCCCTTCGTGCTGGCTCAGGCTGAAGTTGGCCGAGGGCCAGATATCGTTCGGGCGAAACAGCTGATGGAGTTGCTCGCGCTCGCGCAACATGGCGACAAACTCCACCACCGCCTGAGCGGGAGTTGCGGGTAACAGCAAGAAACGCGGGTGCCGATAGGCCTTCGGCACCCGAAACCGCTTGGGGAACGTCAGCATCAGAGCAGCTCCAGCAGGGCTTGCAATGGATGTTTGAGCTTTTCCCCCTCCATCCGCTTGACCTGACTGCGGCACGAATAGCCGGTCGCCAGACAGCGCGCTTTGGGCAGGCGCGCGAGTGGCTCAGCCCAGCTCAACCCATAGATCCCCTTGGAGTTCTCCACCTGTTTGACGTCGTGACCATAGGTGCCCGCCATGCCACAACAACCCACAGAGACCGGCTGCAAACTGGCCCCGAAACGGCCAAACAGGGTACTCCAGTCGCCGTGGGTCGAGGGCTTGGCGGTCTTCTCGGTGCAGTGGGCAAAGAGATACCAGGGCTCGCTCCCCTCCTCGCTCTTGGTCTTGTCGGTTCGAGCAGGCAACTGATCTACCGGCAGCGAGAGCAGCCACTCCTGCGGCAACAACACCTGAAAATCGCCGCGAGCCGACCCCAGCGCCTTGGCATACTCGTCGCGATAGCAAAGCACCATGGCCGGATCCACCCCCACCATGGGAATGCCAAGCGCCGCTACCTTATTGAGGAACTGGGCGCTGTTGGCCGCGGTACGGGCAAAGGCGCGCAGGAACCCCTTGATATGCTGGGGCTTGCCGTTCGGTTTAAAGGGCAGCAAGTAGGGCTGGAAACCGAGCTTGCTGGCGAGTTTCACCAGGTCGCGCACCACAGGGGCATCGTAATAACTGGTGAAGGGGTCCTGCACGATGAGCACCACCTGCTTGCGCTGCTCGGCACTCATCCGCTCCAGTCCCGGCAGATCAAAATAGCGGGCGCGGTTATCGTGCAGGCTCTCGGCCAGGGTCGGCACAGAGAGCAGCGGCACATCGACCATGCCGATACTCTTCTCGGTCGCTTTCTGGGCCCACTCTTTTTCGAGGAAGAAGTTGACCAGCTTCGGCGCCTTGGCGAGCAGCGGCGTATAGCTTTCGACGGTGCCGACGAAGTAATCCTTCGGCGCGCGCAGGTAGCGGCCGTGATAGAGCTGCATAAAACGGGCGCGAAAATCGGGCACATCCACCTTGATCGGGCACTGACTGGTGCACGCCTTGCAGGCCAGACAGCCTGCCATCGCCTCCATCACCTCGTGGGAGAAATCATACACGCCACGCTGTTTGGCCCAGCTGTTGCGCACCTTGTCCACCAGCTGTTTGAAGCGCACACCACCGGATTGCAGCGCCACCTCTTCCGCCAGCGGGTCGAAGCCCTGCTCCGCCAGCTGACGCAACCATTCGCGCATCAGTCCCGCCCGCCCCTTGGGGGAGTGGCGGCGATCGCGGCTGATCTTGACCGAGGGGCACATGGGGGAGTCGGTCTCGAAGGTGAAGCACAGACCATTGCCGTTGCAATCCATGGCGCGGGTGTAGCTGGTGCGCACCGCGAGCGGGATCTGGCGGTCATACTTGCCGCGCTTGGGGCCATCCACCGACACCAGCTCGGCACCGCTACCGTAGGGGATACAGATCTTGCCCGGGTTGATGCGGTTGGCCGGGTCGAACGCCCCCTTGACCCGCTGCAGCTCTTCCCACAGCTCGCCAAAGAAGGCGGGGCTGTATTCGGAGCGAAAGCCCTTGCCATGCTCGCCCCACATCAGACCGCCATATTTGGCGGTCAGCGCCACCACCTGATCGGAGATGCGGCGCAGCAGCACCTCCTGCTCGGGATCGCACAAATCCAGCGCCGGGCGCACGTGCAGCACACCGGCATCGACGTGGCCGAACATACCGTAGTCGAGGCCGTGGGCATCCAGCAGGGCGCGAAACTCCATGATGAAATCGGCCAGTGACTCGGGCGGCACGGCGGTATCTTCCGTGAACGCCACCGGCTTCTTGCGCCCTTCGGCGTTGCCCAGCAGCCCAACCGACTTCTTGCGCATGGCGTAGATGGTCTCGATGCTCGGCAGGTGGTCACACACCTGATAGCCGATGATCCCGGCTTCACCGTTGGCCAGCAGACCGTCGATACGGCGACAGAGCTCAGCTACCTTGGCCTTGTGTTCTGCCTTATCGGTATCGGCAAACTCGACGATGTTGAGCCCCTGCAGATCCTTGCCGGGCACATCCTGAATAAGTTCTTTCACCGAATGCCAGATGATGTCGGCGCGAGCCAACCCGAGCACCCGGGAATCCACCGTCTCCACCGAGAGGGCCTGGGCCTCAACCATAAAGGGGGCGTTGCGCAGGGCGGAGGGGAAGCTGTCGTACTTGACGTTGACCAGGGTGCGGTAGCGCGGGATGGGGGTGATATTGAGTTTGGCTTCGGTGATAAAGCCCAAGGATCCTTCCGAGCCGCACAGCACCCGACTCACATCCAGCGTATCGGTATCGGGTTGATAGAGGTGCTTGAGATCGTAGCCGGTCAGAAAGCGATTGAGCTTGGGGAAGGTCGCCTCGATGTCGGCGCGGCGCTCCTTACCGATGCGATAGAGGGTGCGATAGATCTCCCCTTCCCGATTCTCCAGCGCCAGCTTGTCGGCCAGTCGCTCACCGGTCAGCGGCTCGGTGGCCATGATATCGCCATTCTCCAGCACGGCTTTGAGGCCAAGCACGTGATCCGAGGTTTTGCCGTAGACCAGAGACCCCTGCCCCGAGGCGTCGGTATTGATCATACCCCCTAAGGTGGCGCGGTTGGAGGTGGAGAGATCCGGCGAGAAGAAGTAGCCGTGGGGCTTGAGATAGGCGTTGAGCTGGTCTTTCACCACCCCGGCCTGGGCACGCACCCACCCCTCCTCCAGATTAATTTCCATGATCTGGTTCATATAACGGGAGAGATCGACGATAATGCCGCCGCCCAATGACTGACCATTGGTGCCGGTACCGCCACCGCGAGGGAAAAAACTCAAGGAGGCGAACGCCGGCTCTGCGGCCAGCTTGAGCATCACTGCTATGTCATCCGCACTGCGCGGATAGAGAACCGCCTGAGGTACTACCTGATAGACGCTGTTATCCGTCGCCATCGCCAACCGGCTTGCATAAGACTTTTCGATATCACCACGAAATGCGCTGCGCTCTAGCAACTCAAGAAACTGCAGGGTTGCGGGTGACAAACTGTCCTGGTAATCGAGTCTCGGGATCATGAATCCTTGTTCCCATCCTTTGCTTGATGCCGGCACGCCGGCGACAACGACTGGCCAGCCGCCTGTCAATGGCAGTCAGGCCAGTCCGCTCACATGTGAGCGGGCAGTATATCAGCTAGAAAACCGCTTGCGCTTGGCAATATTCACCATTTGAAAGGAGGACTTTTATGGCTCACCACAGCCATGTTATCAGTACGCTGGTCACCACCGAAAAACAGGCGCTTACCCTGTCGCTGTTCGGTTGTATCACCTTTGCCATCTTCGGCATCGGCTACGGCCTCTTCGTCGGTTCCAACGCCATCATGCTCGACGGTATCTTCACCCTGTTCAGCATGGGCATGACGGGCCTCGGTCTTGTTACCGCCTATCTCGTTACCCGCCCTTCCGATTCGCGCTTCCAGTATGGCTATGCGCACTTCGAGCCCATCGCCAACGTCATCAACGGCTCCATTATTCTGCTGCTCTGTCTGGCGGCACTCTACAACGGCCTCACCACCCTGTTTGCAGGGGGACGGGAGATCGATCTCGGCCACGCCCTCATCTATGCCGCCGTATCCACCTTCTTCTGCGCCATCATCTATCGCATCGAAGCCCAGGTTGCCGAACAGGTTGACTCCGAGCTGGTGCGGGTCGACTCCAAGGAGTGGCTG
Source organism: Aeromonas sp. 25-AL00135 (assembly GCF_054052385.1). Classification (NCBI taxonomy): domain Bacteria; kingdom Pseudomonadati; phylum Pseudomonadota; class Gammaproteobacteria; order Aeromonadales; family Aeromonadaceae; genus Aeromonas; species Aeromonas sp. 25-AL00135. The sequence continues at coordinate 143,853 of NZ_JBSTYQ010000008.1, forward strand.
GTGGATACCCTGCTCAGCGCCACCCTGCTTATCGGTTTCGTAGTCGCCATTGGCCTCGATGCCATCGGCTACGGCCAATACAACCGCTATATCGACCCGGTGCTGGTCTCGCTGCTGGCCCTCTGCGCCACTCTCATTCCCATCAAGGTGCTCGGTCGCAACCTGCGGGAAGTGTTGAAGATCGCCCCCAAGGGGGATGTGCCACGGCAAGTCGAGCAGGAGATCGAGGCGCTGCGCCAGCGCCACGGCATCGAGTGCTATAGCCATCTGGCCAAAAGCGGTCGCCGCTTCGATCTGGAATTGAACATTCTGGTGGCGCCTGGTCAGGAGTGGCCTGTCGAACGTCAGGATGCCCTGCGCCAGGAGCTCTGGTCTCGCCTTGGCGACACCCTGGGCGATGCCTGGCTGTCGGTCTGTTTCACCCGCGAAAAGCGCTGGTTGTAACGACCGCACGGGGGAGAGCGGCACCGCCGCCTCCCCTGTCGCATCACAACCCCATCACGCCTCGCTGACGCTGCTCTTGCCAAATTGGCGCCAGCCGCTATCATCAGGGCTCATTTTTCACCCGAGGTTTTATTGCCCATCATGGACAATCCCCGAAGTTGCCCTTCGTCTCTCTCTGTCAAAGCCTATCTTTTTCTGCTTAATCAGCGCCTCTGAATAACACCTTTGCCTTGCTGTTACTGCGGCCATCGCGCGCCGTGATCACTCTCTGCTCTGTCTGTTTTTATTGAGGTCATACAATGGAATTGCTGCTGGATCCCCATATCTGGATTGGTCTGTTTACCCTGATCATTCTGGAAATCGTGCTGGGGATCGACAACCTGGTCTTTATCGCCATCCTGGTGAAAAAACTGCCCCCCGCCCAACGGGACAAGGCGCGCATTATCGGCCTGTCGCTGGCCCTGCTGATGCGACTTGGGCTCTTGAGCGTCATGTCATGGCTGGTCACCCTGACCACCCCGATTTTGCACCTGTGGGATCACCCCTTCTCCGGTCGGGACCTGATCCTGATGGGGGGCGGCCTGTTCCTGCTGTTCAAGGCCACCTCCGAGCTGCATGAGCGGCTGGAAGCCAAGCCCCAGGATGATGGCCCGGTCGGCGCCTACGCCAGCTTCGGCGTGGTGATCGCCCAAATTCTGGTGCTCGATGCGGTCTTCTCGCTCGACTCCATCATCACCGCCGTCGGCATGGTGGAGCACCTTGGCGTAATGATGGCCGCCGTGACCATCGCCATGGTGGTGATGGTACTCGCCTCCAAACCGCTGACCCGCTTCGTCAACGCTCATCCAACCGTGGTGGTGCTCTGCCTGAGCTTCCTGCTGATGATCGGCTTCAGCCTGGTGGCAGAAGGGTTCGGCTTCCACATTCCGAAGGGCTACCTCTACGCGGCCATCGGCTTCTCGGTGCTGATCGAGTTTTTCAACCAGCTGGCCCAGCGCAGCGCCATGCGTCACGAATCCAAACAGCCGCTGCGCGAGCGCACCACTGCCGCCATCTTCAAATTGATGGGCAGCAAGGCCTATCAGGATCAGCCGGATGACGATCTGGATGCCCCGGCCGTAGCGCCGGTGAGCTTTGGCGAGGAGGAGCGCTATATGGTGACCGGCGTGCTGTCGCTGGCCGAGCGCTCCATTCGCACCATCATGACCCCGCGCTCCGAGATGGCCTGGATCGATATCAACGACTCCAGCGACGAGATCCGCGCCCTGCTGCAGCGCGAGCCCCACAGCCTGTTCCCTATCTGTGACGGGGATCTGGACGAGGTGATCGGAGTGGTCAAGGCGCGGGACCTGCTGTTTGCCTTGAACGAAGGGCAATCCTTAAGTGAACTGGCCAAGCAGAACGACCCCATTATCGTGCCGCAAACCATCAACGTGATCCGTCTGTTGGCGGAGCTGCGCAAAGCCAAGGGGAGCCTTATTCTGGTCTCCGACGAGTTTGGCGTGATCCAGGGGCTGGTCACCACCCACGATCTGCTGGAGGCCATCGTCGGCGAGCTGCCGGACGAAGACGAAACCCCGGATATCGTGCGCGATGGCGAAGGGTGGCTGATCAACGGCAGCACCAACATCCATCATGTGGAGCAGGTGCTGGAGCATGAGGGGCTGGTGAGCGAGAGCGATGAATACGTGACCCTGGCGGGCATGCTGCTCTCCCACTTCGGCACCCTGCCCACCCCGGGCCAGCAGTTGCAACTGCAGCAGCTCAACTTCGAGGTGATCGAGGTGAGCGAGCGGCGCATCGAGCGGGTGAAAGTGATGCCCGCCGCTGCTTGAGCCTGCCACCAGCAGAAAATAGAAGAGGGCCAGACGGCCCTCTTTTTTATGCTTCAACTTTATGCCTCAACGCCTTCTTTCCCGGCGGTTTGTGCTGATTGCTGCATCAAGCACAATTCTCTTGTGCAATTACCCCTCTTTTTCACAACAAGATGGCGGCATAAAGTGGCCTCACTTCCACCATGAGGAACTCAAGATGAGCCACGATCACCTGTTCTGCCCGCTGCGCCTTGGCCAGCTGCACCTTGCCAACCGCATCGTCATGCCCCCCATGACCCGCTCCCGTGCCAGTCAGCCGGGTGACGTGGCCAACGCCATGATGGCGAGCTACTACGCCCAGCGCGCCGAGGCGGGCCTGATCATCAGCGAAGGCACCCAAATCGACCCCATGGGCAAGGGCTATGCCTGGACGCCGGGCATCTACAGCGCCGAGCAGATCGCTGGCTGGAAACTGGTGACCGATGCCGTGCACGCCAAGGGGGGCACCATCTTCGCCCAGCTCTGGCACGTGGGCCGGGTCACCCATCCCGACAACATCGGCGGCGCCCAGCCCATCTCCGCTTCAGCCCTGCCCGCAGTGGGTGTCAAGGTGTTCGTCGATAACGGCAGCGATGCACCGGGCTTTGTCGAGACCGTCACCCCGCGCGCCATGACACAAACCGATATCGATGCGGTAGTGGGCCAGTTCCGTCAGGCGGCCCGCAACGCCATCAGCGCCGGTTTTGACGGCATCGAGCTGCACGCCGCCAACGGATACCTCATCAACCAGTTCCTCGACTCCGAGTCCAACGCCCGCACCGACAGTTACGGCGGATCGCTGGAAAACCGGCTGCGCTTCCTCAAAGAGGTGACCGAGGCAGTCAGCAGCGAAATCGGCGCTGACCGGGTTGGGGTGCGTCTTGCGCCGCTCACCACCCTCAACGGCACAGTCGATGCCAATCCGCAGGAGACCTATCTGGCCGCCGCCCGCCTGCTGGGCCAGCTCAACGTGGTCTACCTGCACATCGCCGAAGCGGACTGGGACGATGCCCCCCTGATGCCGGAGAACTTCAAGCAGGGTCTGCGGGATGCCTTCCCCAACACCCTGATCTATGCCGGCAAATATGATGGCAAGCGGGCTCGCGCCGCCCTCGAAGCGGGCTGGGCCGACATGATTGGCTTTGGTCGCCCCTTCGTTGCCAACCCGGATCTGCCGAACCGTCTGCGCCACGGCTACCCGCTGGCCCCCCACGATCCGGCCACCCTGTTTGGCGGCGGCGAGAAAGGGCTGACCGACTACCCCGTCTATCAGGCCGAGGACGCAACCACCAGCCGCTGATTGCCGATGGCCAACCAGCCATGTAACGCAGGCCCCACAGGTTGGGGCCTGCCGTATTGTTGCCCATTCGCAGCAGTGGCAGTTTCTCTATATTGCTGTTGCAATGATCTCGTTGTTATCTCCCCTCGCTTTCACAAGGAGTCACCATGAATCACACCCAAGCCTGGTGCTGGCATGCCCCCGGTGAACCAACCCAGCTGACCCTCGCCGATCTGCCCCTGGCACCGCTCGCCCCTGACGAGGTGCTGGTGGCAAACCGGGTTATCGCCTTCAATCCGGTGGACTGGAAGCTGATCGAATATGGCCACTCCAACTGGCAGGACGGTCAGGTGCCCGGCGTCGATGGCATGGGCACTATCGTGGCCCTCGGCGCCAACGTCAGCCATCTGCGCCTCGGTGCCCGGGTCACCTATCACACCGACCTGCGCCACCACGGCAGCTTTGCCCGCCACACCCGGGTACCGGCCCGCGCCCTGCTGCCGGTGCCAGATGCCCTGAGTAACGAGGCCGCCGCCGCCCTGCCCTGTCCAGGCCTCACCGCCTGGCAGGCACTGGCCAAGCTGCCGCGCCTGCACGGGGAAGCACTGCTCATCACAGGTGCAGGCAGCAGTGTCGGCCGCTTTGCGGTGCAGCTCGCCCTCCAGCAAGGAGCGCGGGTCTTTGCTAGCGCCAGCCCACGCCACCATCAGTGGCTCAAACAGATCGGCGTGCAGGGGGTGGCCGATTATCGGGAACCAGACTGGCTGGCCACCTTGCAGGCCGCCAACGGCAACGAGCCGTTCGAGGGGATCATCGATCTGGTCTCGAGCCAACAGGCAGAGAGCCTGCTGCCCGCCCTTGGCTACTACGGCCATATGGTGACTGTGCTGGGGCGCATCCCGCACAATCCGCTGCCCGCCTTTGCCCATTGCCACTCGTTACACGAGATTGCACTGGGTGCCCAGCACGCCTTTGGCTCGGACAAACAGTGGAGCCGACTGGTCACCGCCGGGGTCGCCATGATGGAGCAGATGGCGAGCGGCGAGCTGACCCTGCCGCCGCTGGTGGTGGGCGACTTTGAGGCACTGCCTACTTTGCTTGAGCGCTTCAAGCGCGAAGGACAGGGTGAGAAGTTTCTGGTACGAGTGGCATAACGCTGACCTTCCCTAATAACCACACCGACCATTGAAACAAAAGAGGCCCGCCAGTGATGGCGGGCCTCTCTTTATATAGTGCATGTCATCTCGGCTTCATTGGCGCCTGACTCAATGCAGGATCACCCCGTGAGTCTCGGCATAACTGCGGATCTCCCGAGTCAGGCGCGCCTTGTCGGCCAGAGATAGCCAGCTCGCCTCCACCGCATTGAGCGACAAGCGACAGAGCTGACTCATGGTCGCGCCAAGGCCATCGGCCAGCGCCACAAAGTTGGCATTCATATAGCCGCCAAAGTAGGCGGGATCGTCCGAGTTGATGGTGACGCAGAGCCCCTGCTCCAGCAGTCGCAACACATTGTGCTGGGCCATATTGCCGAACACCTTGAGCCGGGTGTTGGAGAGGGGGCAGACGGTGAGCGGCAAGCGGGTATCCGCCAGATAGCGCAGCAGCTCGGGATCGTCTGCCGAGCGCACCCCGTGATCGATGCGGCATACCTGCAGTTCGTTGATCGCCTGCCAGATGTAGTCGGCAGGGCCCTCTTCACCCGCATGGGCCACCACCGGCAGCCCCAGCTCGCGGCATTTGGCAAAGACCCGGGCAAACTTGGTCGGTGGGTTGCCCTTTTCACCCGAGTCGAGGCCGATGCCGTGAATGCGCGACAGGAAGGGCATAGCCTCTTCCAACGTCGCAAAAGCATCCTCTTCGCTGAGGTGGCGCAAAAAGCTCATGATAAGGCGCCAGCTGATGCCAAACTCCTGCTCCCCGGTCTGCAGCGCCCGCTCGATGCCGCCGAGCACAGTGGCAAAGGGGACGCCGCGGGCGGTGTGGGTCTGCGGGTCAAAGAAGATCTCCACATGCACCACCTTGTCGGCGGCGCAACGCTCAAGATAGGCCCAGGTGAGGTCGAAGAAGTCCTGCTCGGTCACCAGCACGCTGGCGCCGCGATAGTAGAGGTCGAGAAAGGATTGCAGGCAGTCAAAGTCATAGGCGGCGCGCACGCTGGCCACATCGGGCCAGGGCTGCGGGATGTTATTGCGGCGGCCCAGCTCAAACATCAGCTCGGGTTCGAGGCTGCCCTCGATATGCAGGTGCAGCTCCAGTTTCGGCAGTCCGGCGATAAATTGCGCGGCGGTGAGGTGTTCGGGTGTGACTGGCTTGGAAATCGGGGTGTCCATAGCGACGGCTCCATCAGCAAAGTGATCCGGCGTCAGCCCCTCCACCAGACTGACCCGACGGCAGCTTTATTGTGCACCGAAGTGGCGAGACAGGGGAGACTTGTCATCAAACAGACTTATAATGGCGTCACAAAAATCATAAATGATTGAACATCTTAACGATTGGCGGCTCGCCTGCGCCCTGACAAGGAGTTTTCATGAAGAAGAACGTCATCTGCGATATCGACGGTGTCATCCTGCACAATAACGATCTCATCCCCGGTGCCGACCGTTTCGTCCATCGCCTGCTGGAGCAGGGCAGCAAGCTCTTGTTCCTCACCAACTACCCGGCCCAGACCCAGAAAGATCTGCAAAACCGCTTCCGCTCCGCCGGGATCGAGGTGCCGGAGGAGTGCTTCTATACCTCCGCCATGGGCACCGCCGACTTCCTCAAGCGTCAGGATGGCAAGAAGGCCTATGTGATCGGTGAAGGGGCGCTGACCCACGAGCTCTACAAGGCCGGTTTCACCATCACCGACATAGACCCGGACTTCGTGGTGGTGGGCGAGACCCGCAACTACAACTGGACCATGATGCAACAGGGGGCCAAGTTCGTCGATCAGGGGGCCCGCTTTATCGCCACCAACCCCGATACCCACGGCCCCATGATGCACCCGGCCTGCGGCGCCCTGTGCGCCCCCATCGAGCGAATGACCGGCAAGAAGCCGTTCTATGTCGGCAAGCCGAGCGCCTGGATCATCCGTGCGGCGCTCAACCGGATGGAGGCCCACTCCGACGACACCATCATCATCGGCGACAACCTGCGCACCGACATTCTGGCAGGCTTTCAGGCCGGTCTCGAAACGGTGCTGGTGCTCTCCGGGGTGAGCAAGGTCGCCGATATCGACCGCATGCCGTTCAGACCGAACCATATTTTCGACTCCGTGGTCGACATCGATATCGTCTAATCACCACCCAAGCGTTAAACAGGGCAGGTCTCTCCTGCCCTTGCAGGATCTGTTATGGAACCCATTCTGATCGCCGTGGCTTTTGGTTGCGGCATGGTAGTCAATCTGATTGGCCTGCCCCCCCTGCTCGGCTTTCTGGCCGCCGGTTTTATCCTCAACGGCATGGGATATGAAAATACCCCTGCCCTGAGCGAGGTGGCCGATCTCGGCGTCACCTTGCTGCTGTTCACCATCGGCCTCAAGCTCAATATCAAAACCCTGATGCGGCGCGATGTGTGGGGCACCACCAGCCTGCACCTGCTGCTCTCCACCCTGCTCTTTACCGTGGTGCTGCTGGTCTGCAAGGGACTGGGGCTTGAACTTGCCCTCTCGCTGGACTGGAAACTGGCGCTGCTGCTGGGCTTTGCCCTCTCCTTCTCCAGCACCGTCTTCGCAGTCAAGGTGCTGGAAGATCGCAGCGACATGAATGCCCTCTACGCCCGCATCGCCATCGGGGTGCTGGTGATGCAGGATGTGTTCGCCGTGGCCTTTTTGGCGTTTTCCAGCGGCAAGTGGCCCAGCATCTGGGCGCTCTGGGTGCTGGGACTGCCGCTGCTGCGCCCGCTGCTGTTCAAGCTCTTGGAGCGGGCCGGTCACGGCGAGCTGCAGGTGCTGTTCGGGGTGTTTTTGGCGCTGGTGGTCGGGGCCGCCGGTTTTGAAGTGGTCGGCCTCAAGCCGGATCTCGGAGCCCTCATCATCGGCATGATGCTCGCCTCCCATCCTGCCGCAGCCGGGCTTGCCAAGGCGCTCTTCAACCTCAAAGACCTCTTTCTGGTCTGCTTTTTTCTCACCATCGGCCTCAACGGCCTGCCGACCCACGACACCATGTTGCTGGCACTAGCGCTGGTGCTGGCCCTGCCGCTCAAAAGTGTCCTCTACTATCTGGTCTACAGCGGCGCTCACCTGCGGGTGCGCACCGCGCTGCTCTCCACCCTGGCGCTCACCAACTTCTCGGAGTTTGGCCTGATCGTCGCGGCCATCGCCGCCAAGGCGGGCTGGCTCTCCCACGAGTGGCTGGTGGCAGTCTCGCTGGCACTGGCGGCGAGCTTTATGATCTCCGCCCCGCTCAATGCCCAGAGTGAGCGGATCTACCACCGTATCGGTCACTGGCTCAAGGGGTTGCAGGCGAGCAACCTTCATCCGGAAGACAGACCCATCGAGCTTGGCGATGCAGAGGTGATCATCCTCGGCATGGGGCGGATCGGTCAGGGGGCCTATTTCGAACTGGAGAACAAGTACGGCAACGTCATCCTCGGGGTGGAGAACGACAGCGAGAAGCTGCCCACCCTGCGCGCCCAGGGGATGAACGTCATCGAGGGGGATGCCACCGATACCGACTTCTGGGACAAGGTACTGCTCTCCAATCAGGTCAATCTGGTGCTGCTGGCGATGCCCCACCACTCGGGGAATCTCTACGCCATCGAGAAGCTGCGCAGCCACGGTTTTGCCGGCAAGATAGCCGCCATCGTCCGCTTCGAGGATGATATCGCCTCCCTCAAGGAGCAGGGGGTGGATGCTGTGTTCAACGTCTACAACGAAGCGGGCAGCGGCTTTGCCCGCCATGTGATCCGCCGTTTGCAACCGCTCTGATCCTGCGGCCAGCGGCTCTTGGCAAGGGAATGCACATCGTTTAAGTTATGCACAACCTCGTTTAATAAAACGAACAAACGCAGGGCCAGGATGGCCCCGCGTTCCTATCTGCCGCAGCCAAGGAGGCACCATGAAGACTCTCAACGACTGGATTTTGCTCGATTGCCACGAGGCGGCCCCTACCCCGCTGATGCCAGACCCCGAGCGCATTAAAGCGGGCAACCCGGCGCAAACGGTGTGGAACCACTACTCCGACCCCAGCCAGCAGTTTCACGTGGGCTTCTGGAGCTGCGAGCCAGGCCGCTGGACCATTCACTACACCGAGCACGAGTATTGCCAGCTGCTGGAGGGGGATGTGGTGATCCACGACAGTCAGGGCGGCCAGCTGGCCCTCAAACCCGGCGATCAATTCGTCATTCCCGCCGGCTTTGTCGGTGAGTGGGAGACCCTCACCCCCTGTCGCAAGGTCTATGTGATCTTCGAACCCGCCTCGGCTTGACGTTCACGGCACCCTGCCCAGTTGCAATAATCCTTATCCTGTTGATCTGCTTGACGCTTACGGCATGATTTTCTGCGGTTTTCCCGCTTGCAAAAGGTTTTTCCGCTAGGCATTGTGTCTGACGAGGAATGTAAATGGAATTTCGAGCCCAAACGTGGGGGGCTCATATAAAAATCAAGAGGATTACCGCCAATGTGTTCAATTTTCGGCATTCTGGATATCAAGTCCGATGCAGTTGCCCTGCGCAAATCGGCGCTGGAGATGTCCAAGCGACTTCGTCACCGCGGGCCTGACTGGTCCGGCGTCTACAGCTCCGACAAAGCCATCCTGGTGCACGAGCGTCTGGCCATCGTCGATCCGGGCAATGGCGCCCAGCCACTCTACAACCCCGAGCGCACCCATGTGCTGGCGGTCAATGGCGAGATCTACAACCACAAAGAGCTGGAGAAAACCCTCAAGGTCGACTTCCAGTTCCAGACCAAATCTGACTGTGAAGTGCTGCTTGCCCTCTACAAGGAGAAGGGCCCGGCGTTTCTCGACGATCTCAACGGCATCTTTGCCTTCATTCTTTATGACGCCGAACAGGATGCCTACCTGATTGGTCGCGACCACATGGGGATCATCCCCCTCTATACCGGTCGCGACGAGCACGGCAACTTCTATGTCGCCTCCGAGATGAAGGCGCTGGTACCGGTCTGCAAGAGCGTCGAAACCTTCCCGCCGGGACACTACCTGTGGAGCAAGGATGGCGAGCTCAAACAGTGGTACAAGCGCGACTGGATGGAGTACGCCGCGGTCGAGCACAACGTCAGCGACAAGGCGGAGCTGAAAGCCGCGCTGGAAGCGGCGGTCAAGCGCCAGCTGATGTGCGACGTGCCCTATGGCGTGCTGCTCTCCGGCGGGCTGGACTCCTCCGTCATCTCCGCCATCACCAAGCTCTATGCGGCGCGCCGCATCGAGGACGATGGCAAGAGCGAAGCCTGGTGGCCGCAACTGCACTCCTTCGCCGTCGGTCTGGAAGGGTCGCCGGATCTCGCCGCCGCCCGTAAAGTGGCCGACCATCTGGGCACCATCCACCACCAGATCCACTTCACCGTGCAGGAGGGTCTGGATGCCCTGCGCGACGTCATCTATCACCTCGAGACCTATGACGTCACCACCATCCGCGCCTCCACGCCCATGTACCTGATGGCCCGCTACATCAAGGCGATGGGGATCAAGATGGTGCTCTCCGGTGAAGGCTCCGACGAGCTGTTCGGTGGCTACCTCTACTTCCACAAGGCGCCCAATGCCCGCGAGTTCCACGAAGAGAACGTGCGCAAGCTTGCCTCTTTGCACCTCTATGACTGCCTGCGAGCCAACAAGTCGATGGCCGCCTGGGGTGTGGAAGGTCGCGTGCCCTTCCTCGACAAGGAGTTCATGGATGTGGCGATGCGCCTGCAGCCCGCCGACAAGATGTGCGGCAAGGGCAAGATCGAGAAGCACATCCTGCGCGAAGCGTTCGAGGATCTGCTGCCCCACGAAGTGGCATGGCGTCAGAAGGAGCAGTTCTCCGACGGCGTGGGTTATTCGTGGATCGACAGCCTGAAAGCCATGGTAGAACAAGAGGTGACGGATCAGATGTTCGAGGCGGCCGCATTCCGCTTCCCCATCAACACCCCGCTCACCAAGGAAGCCTACTTCTACCGAGCCATCTTCGACGAGCACTTCCCGCTGGAAGCCGCCGCCCGTACCGTGCCCTACGGCAAGTCGGTCGCCTGCTCCACCCCCACCGCGCTGGAGTGGGATGCCAAGTTCAAGGAGATGGCCGACCCGTCCGGCCGCGCCGTGATGGATGTGCACCAGCAGGGATACTAAGCCAAGGCACAACCTCGGATAGCATAAAGCCCCTCCTGAGAGGGGTTTTTTACTTTTAATCGGATATATCTCGAATAGAATTATTTGATAACCCTTCCGTAGATATGATAGATAATTATCATCTAGCTAAGTAATATGGTAGAGATGTTATTAACCACCATATACATACGGCTGAGATTGATCCCAGTCAATTAAATATCATTACAGTGCCAAGCTAGAATATCAGAGCATAGAGTTACCTTGGTATCACCACGACTAGTTGCAAAAATTGAAGCAGAAGAGCCTACTCTCCGCTTAGCTGTACTCATTGATGCCGACAATGCCCAAGCTGCAGTAATTGAGGGACTGTTGGCAGAGATAGCTCGATTTGGGGAGGCTACGGTAAAGGGTATATATGGCGACTTTACTGCCCCAACAAGTGCATCTTGGAAAAAAGTATTGCAGTAATATGCTATAAAACCTATCCAGCAGTTCGCATACACCACAGGAAAAAATGCTACTGACAGCACCTTAATAATCGACGCTATGGACCTGCTCTACACACGAAAATTCGATGGTTTTTGTCTTATAACAAGTGACTCAGATTTCACTGGTCTTGCTATGAGGCTACGTGAAGAGGGGCTTACTGTTCTTGGTTTCGGTGAAAAAAAAAGACCCCTGATGCTTTTCGCAATGCCTGTCATAAGTTTGTGTTTACTGAATTCCTTCGCCCAGGTGCTGTCACCCAGCAAACAATATTAGATAAGAAAGTTGAAAACGAAAATAAACCGATAGAACATCACCCACCATCAGAAACAAAACCAATTTTCCCTGCAAAATTTCTTTTAGCTGCGCTAGAACAGTCAAGTGACGATGCTGGTTGGGCGCAACTGGGAATTTTTGGTAGTTATCTCACAAAATTACAACCTGACTTCGATTCTAGACTTTATGGCTTCAAAAAACTCTCCGATCTTGTTAAGGCAAAAACAGATTTGTTTATTACGGAGGCGCGGCCAGCACCGGGGTCAACACTAAAGTGTTTTATATCTTCGAGCAAAGCAGTGATATGATTTTTGTCGATGCTAATTAAGTGATACCAAGAATGAAGGCAGCTTATAAAGCTGCCTTCATTTCAATCGCCGGGCTTGTGTTTATGCGGCTTAAGGTCTGGATGATCTTTTTGCTTTTCAGGTGTGACCCTTTGTCGTTTATCCGGTGTTCCATCTTCATTTTTCCTTTTTGGACCAGGCTTAATCCCCATCATTAACTCCTTCTAACGTTGGCTTGCGTGAGAAATCATAGTTACCCCTGCGCATCCGGCTGGTTTGCGGGGGCGGCCTTGATAAAAGCTTGCAGTTGTTCGCAGTTGGTGACGATGCGGCGGATGGTGGGGTAATCGTCAAGGGTCATGTCGTAGCGGCGGGCGTTGTAGACCTGGGGCACCAGCATGCAGTCAGCCAGGGTCACTTCGTTGCCGACGCAGTAGACACCGGCGGTGGTCATCAACAGCTGTTCGAGGGCAGTGAAAGTCTCGTCAATCCAGTGGCGATACCAGCGGGCCTCCTGCTCGTTGTTGGCCCTGAAGTGCTCTTCCAGATAGTTAAGCACCCGCAGATTGTTGAGCGGGTGAATATCACAGGCGATCATATTGACGATCTGGCGCACCCGGGCCCGCGCGTCGGGGGAAGAGGGCATCAGAGAATAGGCGGGATAGGTCTCGTCAAGGTACTCCATGATGGCGACCGACTGACCGATCTGCACATCGCCATCCACCAGAAACGGCACCAGCCCTTGGGGGTTGATCCGGCGATAGGCCTTCTCGCTCTGCTCGCCTTGCCGCAAATTGATGGGATGCTGCTCGTAGGCGAGCCCCTTGAGCTGCAACACGATCCGCACCCGAAAACTTGCCGACGAACGCCAATAGCCAAACAACTGCAACATAATCTGTCCCTGCATCTTATCTGGGCCCGAAGCCCGGCAGGTGCTCACCACCTGCCTCCTTGTGTATCCGGCACCGGTTGAGGGCTCGTCGTGATCCGGACATATCCCGAATAGGTTTGCCGCCAACCGGCGCTGGCCATCAACCTCCCTGACCGCTCGCTGGCACCACCTGTTGAGAGATGGTGCCAAACAGGTTTTGGCCAGAGCGATCTTCCATCGCGATCGACACTCTATCACCAAACTGCAAATAGGGGGTTATAGCTTGATCACAATCAAGAATTTCCAGCATGCGGCGCTCGGCGATGCAGGATGAACCGGCGCTGCGATCGTAGTTGGAGACGGTGCCCGAGCCGATGATGCAGCCAGCGCCAAGGGGACGGGTCTTGGCGGCATGGGCAATCAGATCGAAGAAGCTGAAGGTCATGTCCACCCCGGCATCCGGTGCGCCAAAGAGGGCGCCGTTCAGATGGGTGCGCAGGGGCAGCATCACCTTGCCATCGCGCCAGTCATCCCCCAGCTCATCCGGGGTGATGGCCACCGGCGAGAAGGCGCTCGATGGTTTGGACTGGAAGAAACCAAAGCCCTTGGCCAGCTCCGCCGGAATGAGGTTGCGCAGGCTCACGTCGTTGACCAGCATCAGCAATTTGACGTGGCTGGCGGCCCCCTGCGCACTCACCCCCATCGGCACGTCGTCGGTGATGATGGCGACTTCCGACTCGAAATCGATCCCCCACTCTTCCGAACCCATCACAATCGGCCCACGGGGAGCCAAAAAGCTGTCGGAGCCCCCCTGATACATCAGCGGATCGTGCCAGAAGCTTTCCGGCATCTCGGCGCCGCGCGCCTTGCGCACCAGCTCCACATGGTTGACGTAGGCGCTGCCATCGGCCCACTGATAGGCGCGCGGCAGCGGAGAGAGGCAAGACGCTTCGTCAAAGGGGAACGCCTCGGCCACGCGGCCCTCGTTAAGCTGCTGATAGACAGCCTCCAGCCTGGGGGCAACCTCGGCCCACTCGTCGAGGACGGCCTGCAAAGTCGGGGCAATCTCGCTCACCCGCACCGCCCGGGTCAGATCCCGGCTCACCACCACCAAAGCGCCATCGCGCTTGCCATTATTCAATGTTGCCAATTTCATAAGCGATTCCTTATTTGCCGGCAGCCACGTCCGGGCGCTGCCAGCTGGAGACATACCGGGTGTTCTCTATCCCTTCGCACAGACTGCCGACGTTCAGCGCATCGCGGGTATCTAACATCACCGCCACCTCGTCGGTGAACTTCTTGGCATAGGCCTGCCCTGCCGCAAACGCCTTGGGATGGGGGCCGTGGGTGAAACCGGCGGGATGGAAGGTGACCATGCCCCGCTCGATGTTGTCCCGGCTGAAGAAGTCCCCTGCATGGTAGAAGAGCACCTCGTCGTAATCGTCATTGCTGTGATAGAAGGGCACCTTGAGGGCGCCGGGGTCACTCTCGATGGGGCGCGGCACAAAGGTGCAAATCACGAAGCGGCTCGCCACAAAGGTCGAATGAGCCGATGGCGGCAGATGGTAGCGGTGGCTCATCAGCGGGCGGATATCCCGCCAGTTTAGGCGCACCACGCACAAGTCGCCGTGCCACCCCTGCGCATCCAGCGGGTTGAAGGGCCAGGTGATGACCGACACCTGATCGTGGCGCTTCACCTGCAGCGACCAGGGATTCTCATCCTGCTGGGCCAAAAAGCGCTCGTTGATGGCGGGTACATCCAGCGCCGCCGGGTCGAAGATGGCGTGATTGCCCACCAGCCCCTTGTCCGGCAACTGGTAGCTGTCGTTGGTCGCCTCGATCATCAGGATGAACAGGGGCGCTGTCGGCTCGATGCGCCACATGGTGCCACGGGGGATCACCACATAGTCGCCGTCCCGCAGAGTCAGATGGCCGTAATCGCAGAAGAACTCTCCGCTCCCTTCGTGGATAAAGAGCAGCTCGTCGCCGTCGGCGTTGCGCACCAGAAACGGCATCACCTCGGATAGCCGCCAGATGCGGTAGCGGCAGTGGGGGTTGCTGAGAATATCGGGGGCCACCCAGGGGGAGAGGGAACTCACCTCCTCTTGCAGAGCATTGAGGTCAAACAGCCGTGGCCGCAGTGGCCCCTCCCAACTGCTCCAGTCGGTGGGGGCATGCTTGTGGTGCATGTGGGTAGCTGGGCCGAAAAAGCCGCTGCGCCCCAACTCGCGCTCATAGATGGCCTGCTCCGGCAGGTCGGCATGGGCCTGCCGGGAGTGGGTTCCCTCCCGATGGGGGATGTTAATCCAGTTACGCATCGCTCGCTCCCTCTTTGCGGGCACCCTTCTCATCCTCGCCGCCATCCAGCACGCCACGGCGGATCTGGTCCAGCTCGATCGATTCAAACAGCGCCTTGAAATTGCCCTCGCCAAACCCTTCGTTGCCCTTGCGCTGGATGATCTCGAAAAAGACCGGGCCTATCACGGTATCGGTGAAGATCTGCAGCAGGATGCCATCCTTGGTGGGGGAGCCGTCGATGAGGATGCGCAGCTCTTTGAGGGCCGCCAGATCCTCCTGATGCCCCTCGACCCGACTGTTCACCTTCTCGTAGTAGGTATCGGGCGTCGGCATAAAGCCGGTACCGCGGCTGCGCAGGGTGCGGATGGTGTGGTAAATATCGCTGGAGGCCATGGCGATGTGCTGGATCCCCTCCCCCTTGTACTGGCGCAGGTACTCCTCGATCTGGGACTTGTCATCCGCCGACTCGTTGATGGGGATGCGGATCTTGCCGCAGGGGGCGGTCATGGCGCGTGAATGCAGTCCGGTCAGCTTGCCCTCGATATCGAAGTAGCGAATTTCGCGGAAGTTGCCGATCCGCTCATAGAAGTTGGACCAGACATCCATATTGCCGCGATGCACGTTATGGGTCAGGTGATCGATCTCCATAAGACCGGCATCTACCTCTGCCATCCGGGACTGCCAGTCGGGGTAGAAGACAAAATCCACGTCATAGATGGAACCCTTGTCGCCATAGCGGTCGACAAAGGAGAGCGTGCTCTCGCCGATACCGTAGATGGCGGGAATATTGAGCTCCATCGGCCCAATCTTGCCGACAAAGGGCTTGGCCCCCTTGGCGATGGCGAACTGCTGGGCCTTACCCGCATCGCTCACCCGAAATGCCATGCCGCAAACGCTCGGCCCGTGCAGGCTTGCAAACTGCTCCGCCTGGGAGTGGGGCTCGGCATTGACCACGAAGTTGATATCCCCCTGCCGGTAAAGCCAGCACTGCTTGTGTTTGTGCTTGGCGACCTCGGCAAACCCGAGCGAAACGAACAGGCTCTTGAGGGCGGCAATCCCTTTGGCATCGGGGGCCGTGTACTCGACAAACTCGAAACCGTCAGTGCCTAACGGATTGATGGTATGGGTGGCGGAAGAGGTGGCATTCATCGGGCGCTCCTTGCTCTTGATTCGGTTAAAACGGATTGCGGCACCCCGCGGTGCGGCAAGTGTTAACAACTTGTTTCATTAGAAGCAGGGCGTAGCAGGAAGAGAAGAGGCGGGTTGCAGATAGTTTTTCGCAGCTGGTAGCAAAAGATGTAAATGGATTGTGACATTCAAGCCACAGCCTTGCGGATCAAACGGTAACGACCCGCATGGCTGTCAGCTTTGCATTACAGTTGCCAGTTTTTGACCATCAGATGGGGCAAGCAGGCCCGGGCTTTTTGCAGTCGCGTGGGCGTTGGATTGATCAGCCACGCCTCTTTCCCCAACCCCAGCAGTGGCAGATCGTGCAGGCTGTCGCTCAAGGCCAATTCGGCATCGAGGGCACAGATCTCCGGCAACAGCTTATGCTGGCCGTGGCAATAGAAGCGCGGCATCAGGCCGCCAAAACGGTAGTACATCTGCGAGCCAATGATCCGGTGGGGCAACTGCCCGGGCAGTTGCTGATAGAGCTGGGCTCGCACCAGCGCGCAGGGGCTGGCGGAGATCACCCAGCAGCGCGCCCCCTCGCTTTGCAGCAATTCGCGAGCCTGACGATACAGCCCCGGCCTGGTGCGGCAATAGGCGCGCACCAGCTTGCGCCAGCCCAAAGGAGAAAGTCCCAACGAGATGGCCCACCAGATAAGGGAGATACTGCGCCGCCGCTGGCTGGGAAGAAGATAGACCAAGCCACCCAGTGCAATCACTGGCAACAGCAGCAGCGGCCAGATCCGGCGGCGCAGGATATAGCGCAGCAGACCGGCGTGGCTGTCGCCGGGGGCCAGGGTGTCGTCAAAGTCGGCCAGGATCCAGCGCGGTGCACGTCCGTCAGGATCACGCTCTTTCGCTGAATGGATCATGGCGTCAGACGCTGGGCGCATCAGCATCAGGGCGCAAGGGCTGCGATGGCTGCCGTGAGCTCGGGAGTGACAAATTCACTCCCCACATCGGGCGGGCAGACAAAATCGAACGGCTCGCACGCCAGGGTAAAGCTGAGCCGCCAGGCGTGCAGATAGCCGCGATCGGCTGGCGTGCCGCCATAGCGCTCATCCCCGAGAATGGGGGCGCCGATACTTTTGAGGGCAACCCGGATCTGGTGGGTTTTGCCGGTCTGGGGCTTGATGCGATAGAGCCGCAGCCCCTCGCGCACCGACACCGAATCAAACCAGCTGATGGCGGGGTTTTCCAGCGTGCGAGCCAGCATCCAGCTACCGCCGCGCCCCTTTTGCATATCCCCCTTCACCCAGCCCTGCTTTTTCTTGGGTTTGCGATCGGAGAGCGCCAGATACTGCTTGGTCACCTCACGGGCCGCAAAAGCCATGCTCAGCTCACGGTTCGCCTCCGTGGTGCGGGCCAGCAGCACCAGCCCAGAGGTCATCTTGTCGAGCCGGTGTACCGGATAGAGAGTGAGCCCGGTATCGCCCTTCACGCGATTGACCAGCCCCGGATTGACCGCCTCCCCGTCGCCCTTCTCGTCGTGCATGCCGATGCCGGGCTGCTTGTCGATAACCAGGAAAGCGGGATGCTCAAACAATATCCGGTACATAAAACCTCGGGAACTGGGGAATAAGGCATGCAGCCAACGACTGGCGGCACTCGGGAGTGCTGCATTCTCCCTGCTCGTCCGCCATTTGGCAAACCGGACGGGCGGAGGATAAAGATAAAAAATGGCCCCGCCTGCAACAGGCGGGGCCATTTTCGCTCATCTTGGCAGATCACACCTTACACATTACGCGGGCGCAGGTGAGCGTGCCAGCGCGCTTCCCACTTCTTGAACAGCCAGACGATGACAAAGGTGAGCAGCATATAGAGCAGCCCCGCGGTCAAAAAGGCCTCGAACGGACTGTAGTAGCGGGAGTTGATGATCCGCGCCGCGCCGGTCAGATCGACGATGGTGATGATGCCCGCCACCGCCGAACCTTGCAGCATGAAGATCACCTCGTTGCTGTAAGCCGGCAGTGCCCGACGAAACGAGTTGGGCAAAATGATCCGGGTCAGGGTCTGCCAGCGGGTCATGCCAAAGGCGTTGGCAGCCTCAATCTGGCCGCGCGGCATATTGTGTACCGCCCCGCGCACGATCTCGGCGGTATAGGCAGCGGTATTGAGGGTGAAGGCCAGCAGCGCACAGAACCAGGCTTCGGAGAAGAGCGACCAGGCGGCACTGTTCTTCAGCCACTCCCACTGGGCGGCGCCGTAGTAGATGATAAAGAGCTGCACCAGCAGCGGGGTGCCGCGAA
Source organism: Aeromonas sp. 25-AL00135 (assembly GCF_054052385.1). Taxonomy (NCBI): domain Bacteria; kingdom Pseudomonadati; phylum Pseudomonadota; class Gammaproteobacteria; order Aeromonadales; family Aeromonadaceae; genus Aeromonas; species Aeromonas sp. 25-AL00135. The sequence goes on from NZ_JBSTYQ010000008.1 coordinate 162,307, forward strand.
AGAAGTAGATATAGGCCCAGATTGGCCCCTTGATCAGCCAGTTGCGGCTATTGCGCAGGATGCCCATGGGCACCGCCAGCATCAGGCCGAGGATCAGAGAGAGGGCCACCAGCCAGACGGTGGTATAGAGCCCCTCCCAATAGGTGGGCCACTCTTTGAGAATGATTGAGAAATCCATGGCTTACCTCGTCTTCATCGTGATGTAGTGACGCTCGGCACTGGCACCGCGACGCTCACAGTAAACGGATGACTGCATTGAGTACGACATGGCTTACCTCGTCTTGATGGCATAGTGACGCTCGGCCCACTTGAGCGCCGAGGTGGAGACTGCGGTGAAGATCAGGAAGATCAGCGCCACCGCCATGTAGAAGGTGAAGGGTTGCTGGGTCGAGCCCGCCGCCAGCGAGGCTTTGCGCACCATGTCATCAAGGCCGATGATGGAGACCAGCGCGGTGGTTTTCAGCAGCACCAGCCAGTTGTTGCCAAACCCGGGCAGAGCGTGGCGCATCATCTGGGGGAAGAGGATCCGCACAAACACCTGGGTTGCCCGCATGCCAAAGGCCCGTGCTGCCTCCAGCTCCCCTTTGTCCACCGCCAGAATGGCGCCGCGAAAGGTCTCGGTCATGTAGGCGCCGAAGATAAAGCCGATGGTCGCGACACCGGCCACAAAGGGGCTGATGTCGATATAGTCCGGCAGCAGGGAGACCCACTCCTGATTGGGATTGCTTTCCAGCAACCAGTTGTTGTAAGCCTCGTTGACCCAGGTGCAGATGCCGTTGATCAGCACCTGGCCGCCAAAGAAGAGCAGCATCATCAGCACCAGATCGGGGATACCGCGAATAATGGTGGTGTAGCCGGTGGCGATGGCCCTGGCCCACTTGTAGGGAGAGAGTTTGGCCAGCGCCCCCAGCATCCCCAGCAGCAACGCCAGCAGCAGGGAGGCCAGCGCCACTTCCAGGGTGACCCAGGCGCCCTCCAGCAGCGAGGCTTCGTATCCTTTCAAATCAAACATATGCAGCTCCATCGCCACTGAATCTTCACGCACCTGCTAACCAGAAGGATCCATAGCAGTCCGAATGAAATATGTGCAGCTCCATTGCAATCAATGCGGGCCCGTAAACTCCCTCAGGGAGGTGACGGGCCCGATGACTACTGACGGGATCAATCTGTCGTTACTTGCCGTAGACGTCTTTGGACTTACTCGCCGTAAACGTCTCTTTGTTTTACTCTCCGTAAACGTCGAACTCGAAGTACTTGTCGTTGATTTCCTTGTACTTGCCGTTGGCACGCAGCGCCAGAATGGCGGCGTTGAATTTCTCTTTCAGATCCTTATCGGCCTTGCGCACCGCAATACCGGCACCCTCGCCAAACCACTTGGGATCGGTCAGTTTCGGGCCGACGAATTCGAAGGCATCACCGCCCTCTTTCTTCAACAGACCGTCGGTGATGGCGGCAGAGTCGGCCAGCACATAGTCCACACGACCGGATTTCAGATCGAGATAGGCTTCATCGGCGGTGCCGTAACGCTTGATGGTGGCGTTGGGGAAGTTGTCGGTAATAAAGGTATCCATGGAGGTCGCACGCTGCACCGCGACGGACTTGCCTTCCATAAAGGCTTTGTCGAGCTGCACGTCAGTGCCCTTCTTGGCGGCAAAGCGGGCCGGAATGTGCTGGTACTTCTGGGTGAAGTCCACCTTCTTCTTGCGCTCTTCTGTGATGTCCATGGTAGCGATGATGGCGTCAAACTTGCGCGACAGCAGCGCCGGAATAATGCCGTCCCAGTCCTGCTTGACCAGGGTACACTTCACTTTCATCTCTTCGCACAGGGCGTTGGCGATGTCGATATCAAAACCTTTCACCTCGCCACTGGGCTCGGTCCAGGAGAAGGGGGGATAGGCACCCTCAACCCCGATCCGGACCTCTTTCCACTCCTTGGCCATCAGGCTACCGGACGCAAGGGCAGTAACTACGGCTGTCGCCAGCATCAGCTTGTTCATGTATCTCTCCTTGATAAAACAGTTGATTGGGTAACCAGGCATCCCGCCATCAGTAGATGGAGGAGATGAATTGCTTGAACCGCTCGGATTTGGGATGGGCGAAAATCTCCTTGGGGTTGCCCTCCTCTTCCACCCGCCCCTGATGCAGAAACATCACCTTGTTCGATACATCCCGGGCAAACGACATCTCGTGGGTCACCACCAGCATGGTGCGCCCCTCTTCGGCCAGCTCGCGCATCAGGCCGAGCACCTCCCCCACCAGCTCGGGATCCAGCGCCGAGGTGGGTTCGTCAAACAGCATCACCTCGGGCTCTACCGCCAGCGCACGGGCAATGGCGGCCCGCTGCTGCTGACCACCGGAGAGGTGGCCGGGATAGTAGTCACGCCGCTCCCAGAGTCCAACCCGGTTGAGCAGTTGCTCTGCCTTGGCCAGTGCTTCGGCGCGAGGCACCTTGAGCACCTGGATTGGCACTTCGATGATGTTCTGCATGATGGTCATGTGTGACCAGAGATTGAAACTTTGAAACACCATGGCCAGCCGGCTGCGGATCCGCTCCACCTGACGCATATCCTCGGGCAACCGCTCGCCGGCGCGGCTGGTTTTCATCCGGATCAGCTCGCCATGGAGCGAGACGGTGCCGGATGAGGGGGTTTCGAGCAGATTGATACAGCGAAGAAAGGTCGACTTCCCCGAGCCGGAGGAGCCGATAAGGGAGATCACATCCCCCTTGTGGGCGGTCATGTCGATGCCCTTGAGCACTTCGTGGGTGCCAAAATATTTGTGCAGATCACGTACTTCCAGTGCGGCAACGTCGCTCATCCATTACAACCTTGTCTGTCCCTAGACGCCGCAGGGGGCGTGACTCAACCATCGTCCATTTAACAAAAAGTTAACCGATGGCAACCTTCAGCGAAAATATCACCCGGATAGTGAAAAAACAATACAGAACGAGGGTCTTCAGGGGATTCGCTCTATTTTTATTCGCTCTTTGCGTATTTTTCAGCACTTTGTTTGCATAAACAGCCGTTTCAATGGCTATTCCGATACCGCCTTTTTATACCCCAATCATATCAGTGGCAAGAGAAAAGCGTGATGTGTGCCAAACCGGCACCAAAATGGCTTTATGCACCCCCTTGCCGAGCGAAATATCGGCCCCCCGATCGGATCGACTTGATTTCATTGGTGCACTCGGGCTCGCACAGAACCTTATCAAGCAGAGAGGTTGTGGCAAAAAAGTAACAATCCGCCCCCAAAAGGGCTGTTTTCGGCCATGAAAGCGATAGATATGTGACACAGAACCAATAAGTAATGATAAGGTGGTGTTTTTATCAGTTTTTGTGATCGAGGCCTCGATGCTGCTCAATGTGTTGCTGATCCTGTTGCCACTGGCAATCGGCTATCTGATTCCCCTCTCCTCTGCCCGGCTGATCAAGCTGGTCAACCAGAGTCTGGGCAAGATGGTCTACCTCATTCTGTTTCTGATGGGGCTCGGGCTTGCCTATGTGGAGAACCTGGGCAGCAATCTGGCGGTGATCTTCAAGGTCGCCGGGGTGATGCTCACCGCGATCACGCTCTGCAACCTGCTGGCCCTCTGGTGGCTCGACAAGCGCACGCCGCCGACCCACGAGGCGAGTGATACCAAGATGCCGAGCAAGCTACACCTGTTGTGGGAATCCCTGCAGCTCTGCTTTGTGGTGCTCGGCGGTGTGCTGCTCGGGTTGCTGGTGGATCTGCGCGCACTGCCCATCGACAAGTGGAGCGAGTGGGCCCTGATGCTGCTGCTGTTTCTCATCGGGGTGCAGATGCGCAACTCTGGCATGCGGCTGCGCCAGATCCTGCTCAACCCCTGGGGGATGAAGATAGCCGCCACCGTCATCCTCAGCAGCTGGCTGGGCAGCCTGCTGGCGGCCCAGTTGCTGGGCATGCCCTTTGCCCATGGTCTGGCGATGAGCTCGAGCTTCGGCTGGTATTCGCTCTCCGGCATTCTGGTGGCCGACAAACTGGGGCCGGTGCTCGGCTCTGCTGCCTTTATCAACGATCTTGGGCGCGAGCTTATCGCCATTCTGATCATCCCGGTCCTGATGCGACGCCACCCCTCGGCGGCCATCGGTTACGGCGGCGCCACGGCGCTGGACTTCACCCTGCCGGTTATCCAGAAATCAGGGGGCATTCAGGTGGTGCCGGTGGCCATTGTCTCCGGCTTTATCCTGAGCCTGCTCGGCCCCATCCTGATCCTCGGATTTCTGGCGATCTAAGCCTGATTCCCACATTGCAGATAAAAAAGCCCGACCTTGTTGTCGGGCTTTGGCTGTTTGGAGCAACCACACACTCGCACTGGCTGCGATATTGCCCGCAGCCTTATTCGCGCCACAGGCCGCCGCTCATCACCCTTTCGATAGCAAACGTCCGGTCGTGCACCAGCAGCAGATCCGCATCCTGCCCGACCCCGATACGCCCCTTGCTGCCGAGTCCCAGCGCCTGCGCCGGATTGCTCGTCACCGCGGCCAATGCCCTCTCCAGCGAGACACCGAGTTGGGTCGCGCGCACGCACTGCTGCCACAGGCTGGCAATCTGACCGCAGCGCATCTCGATTAGGCGCCCTTCGCCATCAAAGCGCGGCAGGCTGGCGTTGGCATCCGAACTAAAGGTGATGCGCTCGGCAGGCACACTGGCGGCCAACAGCTCGACGAGTGCATCGGCGGCAAGCCGCTCGCCATCCTCCAGCAGATCGGGAAAGCTCGAGGTGGTGAGATCTACCCAGCCTCCCGCCTTGCCCCACTCGACGGCCTCGGCAAAGAGCCAGGGGTTGCGGTTGCAGTGAGTGGGATAGAGCTGGCGCAGCGGAATGTCGGTCTCATCGCGCAGGGCCCGCAGGGGCGCCAATGCCCCCTTGCCATCCCCGACGTGGAAGAAGCTGACCCCGCTCTTGCCCGCAAGCAGCCCGGCCACCCGCGCCTCGCTGGCAAGCCTGGCCAGCTCGTCGTGGGTCGGCGCACTGGATCTGTGGTCACTGATGGCCACCTCCCCCACCCCCAATACCTCGGGGATCAGGATGATGTCCGACTCCACCGTGCCGGTCAGGGTCTTGACCGGCAGATGGTAAGAGCCGGTATACATAAAAGCGCTCACCCCGGCGGCGCGAAACTCGCGCACCTTGCCGAGCACCTGCGCGGGAGTGCGGGTCAGGCTGTCGGTGCCAAGCGCCGCCACCAGGGTAGTGACGCCGGCCCTGAGCGCCTCGCTCGCCGCCAGCTCCGGGGTGCGAAAGGCAAAGCCCCCCTCACCGCCGCCGCCGGTGATATGGGCCAGCGGATCCACCAGTCCGGGCACCAGATAGCGGCCACGACCATCGACCCTGTGCAGCGGCCAGTTTGCGGGCACCGTCAACCCCTTGCCCATCCAGGCGATACGGCCATCGGTCACCAGCAGATCCTGCTGGCCAAGGTGGGTGGGGCTGAAGATCTCGGCTCCCTCGATCAGGGTCAACATGGCGATCCTCCTTGCACGATTGTCGCTTGCCCAATGAAAAGAGAGGGAGCAAGCTCCCTCCCCCCGTCAACCACCATATATATCGTACTTGAAGTACTTCTGGTTGATCTGCTGATAGGTGCCATTGGCACGCAGGGCCTTGATCGCCTCGTCCAGCTTGCCCTTGAGCTCCTTATCGCTCTTGCGCACGGCGATCCCCATACCATCACCAAACCACTGGCGATCGGTCAGGGCGGGCCCCACATAATCGAACTTGTCGCCCCCCTCTTTGCCAAGGAGCCCCTGCTCAATGGCAGAGGCATCGGCCAGCAGGGCCAGCACCCGACCCGCCTTCAGATCGAGATAGGCCTCATCGGCATTGCCGTAACGGACGATGGTGACATTCGAGCCAAAATTGTCGGTCAGGTACTTATCGTGGGTGGTGGCACGCTGCACCCCGATGCGCTTGCCCGCCATGCCTTCCGGGGTCAGCGTCAGCTCGGTCCCCTTGGCCGCCACAAAGCGATTGGGAATATGGGCATATTTCTCGGTGAAATCGACCTTCTGGCGCCGCTCGTCGGTGATCGACATGGCGGCGATGATGGCATCGTATTTACGCGACAGCAGGGCCGGGATCATGCCGTCCCAATCCTGCGCCACCAGCTCGCACTTGACCGCCATCTGCTTACAAAGGGCGTTGGCGAGATCGATATCAAACCCCTTGATCTCGCCCGACGCATCGGTCCAGGAGAAGGGCGGGTAGGCCCCCTCCACCCCGAAACGCACGGTTTTCCACTCCTTGGCCATGGCGGGGGTGGCCAGCAGACTAGCAACAAACAGGGCTGAGAGGGTCAGTCTGATCTTCATCTTGAGTACTCCATTACATAAAAAGCGCACAGGCGCGGACAAGGCACCGCAGGCGAATGCATGCGATGACCAAAAGCGGCAGAATCTGGATGAGCGAGATCACGCCCGAGCGGGCGTCAGTGAACTGCTTCAGGGGTTCGATCTATTCGTCGAACCACTCGGAGAGATAGAAAGGCTTGAAGTAGAAGGCCAGAAAAAAGCCTCTGGCTTTGCGCATCATGGTGGTTTGTCGCGTCCTGTGACAAAGATGGCATCACCTTAGCACGCCCGAATTTTGCCCGGCAAGAGGCAGCCGCAGGACAGTAGCAAAATCCCGATCATGGTCAAGGCGGGAGGGATCCGTTAGGCTCGAAGCACCTTGCCATCCCATAACAGACCCACAGCTACCGATGAATTTTCTGGCCCATCTCCATCTGGCTGCCCACACCCGAAGCTCCCTCACCGGCAATCTGCTCGGCGATTTCGTCAAAGGCACGCTGCCCACGGGGCTTGCCGCCCACTTCGATGAGGGGATCTGGCTGCACCGCAAAATTGACGCCTTCACCGACGGCCACCCCGAGCACAAGGCGGCCGTCGCCTGTTTCGAGGCCCCCTGGCGCCGCTTTGGCGGCATAGTGGTGGATATGATCTACGACCACTGGCTGAGCCTGCACTGGGGACTGTTCAGCACCGAGCCCCTGCCCCGCTTCCTGCAACGCAGTTATGACCAGCTATTGGCGGATCACCCACGCCTGCCGGATGGACTGCCACTCCCCCTCAAACGGATGGCCGAGCAGAACTGGATCGCCTCCTACCGCCACAGGGAGGGGCTGGGGCAAGCGCTGAATGGCATCGGCCGCCGACTGCGCCGCCCGGTACAACTGGGAGAGGCGCTGTTGACCCTCGATGAGTCGCAGTGGCAAACATGCGAGGCGGGATTTCTGCGCTTCTATCCCGCGCTGATGGACTTTAGCCAGCAACAGCTGGCCCAATATCGGGCAGCCCAAGGGGCACAGTGATCCCTCTGGATAACGCTGCTTCCCCATAAAAAACGCCCCTTGCGGGGCGTTTGTCATCAGTTGGCTTCGTCTTTCTTTTTGCGAATGCTTAAGCCCAGCTCCCGACCACGCAGTCGGGCGTAATAGATGGTGCCGACAAAAGCGAGAGTGGTGAAGACCAGCTCCACCACCGCCAGCCACCGCTCCCCCTCATCCGTGGTGATCAGGGTGAGGGCGTGGAGGAAATAGGGCATCAACACGAAGTTGCCCCAGGCGTGGGTGTAGGGGTTGCCCTGCACGATTCCCTTGAGAGGGAAGAGCAGCGGCACCGTCCAGATCACCGGCAGCAGCCAGGGGTTGAGGTCCGGATGGGGTGATAACCACAGATGCCAGAGGATGACCCAGCCCAGCAGGCCGAAGAAGCCGACCAGAGTCAGCCAACGTGCGAAGCGGGTGCTCACTTGAGGATCTCCAGCACCTGCTCCGGCGGGCGACCAATACGGGCCTGACCATTCTTGATGACGATGGGACGCTCGATCAGCTTGGGATGCTGATGCATGGCGCGGACGAGGGCATCGCCGCTGACACCGGCCAATCCCAGCTCCTTGTAGAGATCCTCCTTGGTGCGCATCAGCTGGCGGGGATCGCTAAAACCGAGCAGAGAGAGCAGGTTGCGGATCTCATCTTCGCTCGGGGCCTGCTCCAGATAGAGCACCACATCAGGGGCGATCCCGTGCTGTTCCAGCAGAGCCAGGGTTTCGCGACTCTTGGAGCAGCGCGGATTGTGGTAGATTTGGGTCTCGCTCATGGTAACTCCCTGATTAATCGCAAGATGGGACTAGAAACGGCGCTATTGTAGGGGAAAGTGATGGTCAGGGTAAGCGGCAGTGGAAAGGAATTGAAACGAATTTGTTGGCTGATTGTGGCTGGCCTGCTGGGCGCCTGCACACCAGCCCCCGAATTTACCGATGCAACAAAGCAGTCGGTCAGCCTGCGCCACTTTGCCGGCAAGCCGCTGCTGGTCAACTACTTCGCCCCCTGGTGCGCCCCCTGCCTGCGGGAGATGCCGCGCCTCAACGGGCTGGCGGCAGAAGGCCAGCTCACAGTGGTGGCCATCAACTACGACCCGACCACGCCAGCAGAGCTGGACAAGCTGGCTGCGGAGTATCACATCAAGGTGCCGCTCCTTATTGCCAATGAAGATGCCAGCCTCCCCTTCCCTCGCCCAAGCGGCCTGCCCACCAGCTACCTGCTCGATAGTGAGGGCAAACTCAAGCAAACGCTGGTCGGCGAGCTCGACCAGCAGCAGATCGAGATGCTCAAAGCGACCGCCAGCAGCATGAGTCACTAGCCCATCGCTGCTATCACCGTCCCCCACATCAACGCCACAGCCATAAACAACAAGGGCGCACCGTAGTGCGCCCTTGTTTGATAGGCCAATGCCAGGTTTCGTTAGCCCTTGAGGCTGTCGAGATCCTTCTTGGCCCGCTCCAGCTCGGTGATACGCGCCTCCAGTCGGGCCAGTGTCATCCGGTCACTGGTGGTGCCGCGCGCCACGATCAGCTCGTCGATGGCCGCCTGATAATCCCCGCGCAGTGCGAGCATCTCGGCCCGTGCCATATGCAGCTCGGTCATTCTGCCCGCCTTGCGATAGGCATCGGCCAGCAGGTTCCAGGCCAGATTGTTCTCCTCATGGGCACGGGCATAGGGGTCGAGGATGGCGATGGACTTCTTGTAGTTGCCGCTCTCGAGGTAGGCGTTGCCGAGGTTGACCACCACCACTTCGTTGTCCGGCATCCGGCTGCGGAACTTCTCGAGGCGAGCGATGGCCTGAGCACTGCGCCCCTTGGCCAGATCGATATCGGTCTGGGCATCGACGATAAAGAGATCTTCCGGATGACGGGCCGCCAGCTCCTGCATCAGGGTATCCGCCTCGTCGGTGCGCTTGAGCTGGATCAGCGCCAGCGCCTTGCCATAGATGGCGGCATCCTTGAGCGGATAATCCCCCTTCTGGATCCGGCTATCGAAGTAGCTCAGCAGCCCCTGCGGGGTATCGGTACCAAAACGGACCTGAATCCGCACCTTGGCCAGCCAGAAGTCGAGGCTGGGCGGCAAGTCGCGGCGACCATAGCTGCCCGCCCGAGCGCGGGCCTCGCTGATCCGGGTCTCCGGCAGCGGGTGAGTGAGCAGCATTTCCGGCGGCTTGCTGGCGTAACGGTATTCGGCAGCCAGTTTCTGGAAGAAGTTGGCCATCCCCATGGGGTCGAAACCGGCATCATAAAGCGTCTTCATGCCGATGCGATCCGCTTCATATTCGTTGTCGCGGGTGTAGTTGATGGCCGACTGCATGGAGAGGCCCAACGTAGTCTGCAATGCAGCGATACCGGCGGTCGGGTTGATCACAGCCAGCGCGATGGAGCCCACCAGACCGGCCAGGGTCACCGCCGAGCTGCTCGCCTGCGCCTCCATATAACGGGCGATATGGCGCTGGGTCACGTGGGTGATTTCGTGGGCCAGTACCGAGGCCAGTTCGCTCTCGCTGTCGGCGTAGAGGAAGAGGCCAGTGTGCACCTTGACTCGCCCGCCGAGGAAGGCAGCCGCGTTGATGGTGGGATCATTGATGAGGAAGAAGGTAAACGGGAAACGCACCCCATCGGCGTTGGTCAGCAGTCGCTGACCCAGATCGTCAATGTACTGGCTCAGCACCGGATCATCGATGATCGGCAGACCCGCACGGGCAAAGCGCATAAAAGCGTTGCCGTAACGCACTTCCTGCTCGATGGGCAGGGCAGCAACCCCGGCCGTGCCGATGTCGGGAAGCTGATTGTTGGCCTCGGCATGAAACGTGGCGCCCATCAGGGAAGCCAGCAGGGGAAGCGATGCCATCAGGGGGGAAAAACGTGCCACGTTATCTCTATCTCCATCAGAAAGGGCCTCGGCAGAATACCCTTGCCCATCAAGGGCTACAAGCGTTGTTTCATGCTCTTATCACGGCCATAATAGCGGCCACCTGCCTGATGGAGCCCCCATGGAAATTCTCGACCTGACCCCCTGGCGTTGCCCCGAGCCGCTGATCCGGCTCAAGCTCTGGTTAAGGGGGGCCAAAAGCGGTCAAACCGTCACCATTCGGCTGGCCGATGCGGGCTCCCGGCAGGATATTCCGGCCTATCTGCACCGTCAGGGCCACCATGTCGAGATGCAGCAACAACCGGACAATACCCTCTCTTTGCAGTTGGTTGTCGGGGCGAAACAACCATCTTGAGCCCCAGTGATGTAAGGATGCCGTCATGTTAGAAGTATTGAAGCGCTGGTATCAGACCCGTTTTTCCGATCCCGATGCCGTTACCCTTTTTCTGTTGCTGGTGTTCTGCTTCACCATCATCTGGCTGTTTGGCGATCTGCTGGCCCCCCTGCTGGTGGCGCTGGTAATGGCCTATCTGCTGGAGTGGCCGGTCGCCCGGCTGCAAAAAGCGGGGCTGTCGCGCACCCTGGCCACCAGCGTCATTCTGATCCTCTTTATTGCGGTAGCAGTCGCCTCCTTGCTGGGTCTTATCCCGACGCTGGTCAGTCAGGGGATCAATCTGGCCAAAGAGGCGCCGGCCATGCTGACCCACGCTCAGGATTATGTCCGCACCCTGCCTGACAAATACCCCGAGCTCATCGACGTCAGTCTGGTGGAGACCGTCATCGACAATATTCGCCAGCGCATCCTCAGTGGCGGCGAGCATCTGGTAAGCGCCTCCCTCAGCTCGCTGGTGAACGTGGTCGCCATCATGATCTACCTCATTCTGGTACCGCTGATGGTCTTCTTTATGCTCAAGGACAAGCGGGTACTGATGGGCAGCCTGCGCCGCTTCCTGCCGCGCAACCGCACCCTGGTCAACCGGGTGTGGGTCGAAATGAACAACCAGATCATCAACTACATCCGCGGCAAGGTGATCGAGATCCTCATCGTCGGCATCGCCACCTATGTCCCCTTCGCCCTGATGGGACTGCGCTACTCGGTGCTGCTGGCGGTCGCGGTCGGCTTCTCTGTGCTGATCCCCTATATCGGCGCCGCCGTGGTGACCGTACCGGTCGCCATGGTCGCCCTGTTCCAGTGGGGGCTCACCCCCGAGTTCGCCTGGCTGATGGTGGCCTATCTGGTCATTCAGGCTCTCGATGGCAACCTGCTGGTACCTGTGCTTTTCTCGGAAGCGGTCAACCTCCATCCGGTGGCCATCATCATCGCCGTGCTGGTCTTCGGCGGCTTGTGGGGATTCTGGGGAGTCTTCTTCGCCATTCCCCTCGCCACCTTGGTCAAGGCGGTGATCAATGCCTGGCCAAAACGCGAAGAGATGCCCGGTGCCGCAAAATAACCTGCTTCCCCTGCAATCGTGACAACGGAGTGTCCATGACCTTTTTTCGTCAAATCAGAGCGGCAGGGCTGACGGCCCAGCTCCTCGCTGCCGCCATGCCAGCGCGTGCCGATATCGATCTTGGCGCCATGGATCTGCTCACCAGCGACAGCCCAACCAGTCCGGTGCCACAAGGCTTTGTCGCCGGTGCGGCGCTCATCGGGGGGCAGGCCCGTTATGAAGCACAAGATAACAGCCTCTACGCCATCCCGGGCTTTATCTATTTTGGCGACCAGTTCATGTTTCTGGGGGATCGGGCCCGCTACTACTTCCACAAGGATGAGAACGTGGCCCTCTACGGCTATGGCCGGGTCCGTTTTGGCAATCTGGATCCCGAGGACTCTCCGGCCTTTACTGGCATGGAGCAGCGAAAATGGCAGCTGGAAGGCGGGATCGGTGGCAACATCATCACCCCCTACGCCCTGCTGACAGTGCGTGCCAACAGCGATGTCACCGGCCGCAGCAAGGGGCAGGAGCTGCTGCTGTGGACCGACTTCCCCATCCTGCGTGACAACCTGCTGATCATGCCGGGGATGGGGCTGATGCTGCGCAGCGACAAGATGGCCAACTACTACTTCGGCGGCATCTCCGAGAGCGAGGCAACCGCCCAGCGGCCTGCTTGGGATACCGGTACCACCCTATCCCCGATGGCGGCCCTCATCACCAGTTACCGCTTCAGCCCCAACTGGATTGGCATGTTTGCCATGAACTACGAATGGTATGATCGGGACATCAAAAACAGCCCCATCGTCCAGCACGATGGCGAGCTCTATGCGGGTTTTGCGCTGGGCTATATCTGGTAACGGTTATGAGTCTTGAACCGTGAGACACGACCAAACAAAAGGGAGCCCTCGGCTCCCTTTTTCACGACCATCAGGCTGGTAGTACAGCCTACTCAGGCCACCAATTCAGGCTTACAGCGCCGCCAGAAACCCGGCCAGCTGCTGATTGACGAAAGCCGGATTTTCCAACGATGAGATGTGGCCAGCGGCCGGGATCTCCTTGAACGGGCAACCCAGCACCTCGGCCATCAGATAGCCCTCCAGCACCGGACGGGCCTTGTCCTCGCAGCCGGTCATCACCAGCGCGGGAGTGGTGATCTCCTCCAGCCACTCGATACGATCTTCGCGGGTCACAAAGCTGCGGCCCACCGCCACCATGGCGGCAATCTTCTCGTTTGGCCAGGCGGCCAGACGCGCCTTGAAACCACTCATCAGCGCCTCATCAGGCTGGCTGGCAAAGAAGATCGGCGCCACCTGTTCGATGATGGGCGCCGGCACAGTGCCGAGCTGCTCGATCATCGCCAGCATGCCGAGGTAGCGCTCGCAGGTGATCTGCGGTTCCAGGCCGACAAAACTGTCCATCAGCACCAGACCCTTAAGGCGGTTTGGCACCATGCGCGCCAGCTCAACACCCCACATGCCGCCGATGGAGAGGCCCACCAACACGAACTCGTCAACCCCGAGGGCATCGAGCAGCGCCAGGTGATCCCGCGCCAGCGTCGCCAGGGTGCAGCCACCTTCGGGGAGCAGGTCGGAATCGCCGTGGCCCCACAGCTCGGGAACGATGCAGCGATAGCTGCCCTTGAGCGCCTCAATTTGCGGCGCCCACATGGCGCTGTCCCACAGATAGCTGTGACCAAACAGCAGTACCGGCCCTTGTCCTTCATCCAGATAGGCCATCCGGCGGCCCGCTATCTCCATAAAATGCTTCATGTTATCTCCTGTTGCCAGCGATGGGCGGGCAGTGTATCACGTCCCCCTTGGCAGGTGACGCCTCCCTGGTGCAAGCTGACAGTGACTCAAAGAAGTCACCTATGAAAGGATGCCAAAAGGAGAAGCCCATGGCGAAGGAGAAGAGCAAGAAGCGGCCACGTCTGGACAAGAAGTGCTACGAGCACCACCTTGCCCATCTGCAGGAGGAGCTGGTCAAGCTGCAGGAGTGGGTCAAGCAGGAGGGGTTAAAGGTAGTGGTACTGTTCGAGGGACGGGACGCCGCCGGTAAAGGGGGCGTCATCAAGGCGATTACCGAACCGCTCAACCCCCGGGTCTGCCGGGTCACGGCGCTGCCCGCCCCCTCCGATCGGGAGCGCTCCCAGTGGTACTTTCAGCGTTATGTGGCCCACCTGCCCGCCGCTGGCGAAATGGTGCTGTTTGACCGCTCCTGGTACAACCGGGCCGGAGTCGAGCGGGTGATGGGATTTTGCAGCGATGCCGAGTATCGCGAGTTTCTGCGCGCCTGCCCCGAGTTTGAGCGGATGCTGATCCGCTCCGGCATCACCTTGATCAAATACTGGTTCTCGGTCAGCGATGAGGAGCAGGAGAAGCGCTTCAAGGAGCGGATCAACACCCCCATCAAGCGCTGGAAGTTCAGCCCGATGGATTTGCAATCCCGCTCGCGCTGGGTGGAGTACTCCCGCGCCAAGGATGACATGTTCACCTACACCGACACCGAGGATTGCCCCTGGTTCGTGGTGGAGGCGGACGACAAGCGCCGTGCTCGCCTCAACTGCATCGCCCATCTGCTGAGCAAGGTGCCCTACGAGGCGATCCACTACGAGCCTATCAAGCTCCCCCCCATCAAGACCGAAGGGTATGAGCGCCCGCCGCTGGCCAGCCAGACCTTTGTGCCCGATATTACCGCCGAACTCGAGGCCTGAACCGGGTTACCTTGCCTATCTGCATGTTCAAATCGCAGGCAATAAAAAGCCGGTCTGACGACCGGCAAAAAGGCATTGATTATTAAGAAAGGAAAACCGGCACAACAAAAAATCAGGTACGGATATATTTGGCGGTACGGGGGAACGCCTGCTCCTTGGCATCGAACAGGTAGCAGGCTTCGGCCGGGATACCCACGCTGTAGGTCTGACCGGTCGCCACATCCACATCCGAGGTAGCCTTGACGGTAAAGTCGTGACCATCCACATCCATATAAACGAAAGACTCGGCGCCCAGGTGCTCGGCCACCTGCACGATCCCGCTCACCTTGCTGTGCGCATGGGGGTGATCCAGCGGCATCAGGTGCTCGGGGCGAATACCCAGCTCCACCTTGTCACCCACAGCGCCACTGCGGGCATCGACCCGGGCACGCACGGTATCGCCAGAGGTCAACTTGACCAGGCACTCCTGCTCGCCAATCTCCAGCAACTCGCCCGCCAGGAAGTTCATCTTGGGAGAGCCGATAAAGCCCGCCACGAACTTGTTGTCCGGGTTGTGGTAGAGATCCAGCGGTGAACCGAACTGTTCCAGGTTGGTGGCAGCTTCGGCCTTGAGCGGGCTCAGCACCACAATCTTGTCGGCCAGAGTCATCGCTTCCACCTGATCGTGGGTCACGTAGATGATGGTGGAGTTGAGCTCCTTGTGCAGCTTGGCGATCTCGATCCGCATCTTGACACGCAGCGCGGCATCCAGGTTGGAGAGCGGCTCGTCAAACAGGAACACCTGCGGCTGCTGCACGATGGAGCGACCGATGGCGACACGCTGACGCTGACCACCGGAGAGCGCCTTGGGCTTTCTGTCCAGCAGCGGCTCAAGACCCAGGATCTCGGCGGCGCGCATCACCCGCTTGTGGATGTTCTCCTTGTCCATCTTCTTGAGCTTCAGACCAAAGGCCATGTTCTCGTAGATGTTCATGTGCGGATAAAGGGCGTAGGACTGGAACACCATGCCGACGTTGCGCTCTACCGGCGGCACGTCGTTCATGTAGCGACCGCCGATGGTCAGCTCACCGCTGGTGATGTCTTCCAGACCCGCGATCATCCGCAGCAGGGTGGATTTACCGCAGCCGGACGGGCCGACGAAGACAATGAACTCCCCTTCCTTGATGGAGAGGTTGATGTTGCGCAGGGTGTCCTTGTGAACAGCCGGATCGTAATTTTTGCGAACGTTGTTGAGTACTACTTCAGCCATGACGAGCTCCGCTCTTGAATCTTTGCAAATCGTGATAGCGGGGGGAGTCAGCTCCCCCGGCCATAAACTTAACCTTTCACACCACCGGCGGTCAGACCGCCAACCAACCAGCGCTGTGCCAGCAGGAAGACCACTGTGATGGGGAAACCGGAGAGCACTGCGGCCGCCGCGAAATCACCCCACAGATAGTTCTGCGGATAGAGGTACTGCTGGGCCCCGACCGCCAGGGTCAGATTGTTCACATCCTGCAGCAGGATGGAGGCCATGGGCACCTCGGTAATGGAACCGATAAAGGCCAGAATAAACACTACCGCCAGGATGGGCACCGACAGGGGCAACAGGATCAGACGGAATGCCTGCCACGGGGTCGCCCCGTCGATGGCCGCCGCCTCCTCCAGAGAGGAGTCGATGGTCTCGAAGTAGCCCTTGATGGTCCAGACGTGGAGGGCAATCCCCCCCATGTACGCCAGGATCAGGCCACCGTGGGTGTTGAGACCGAGCCAGGGGATGTAGTCACCAATCTTGTTAAAGAGCGCGTAGATAGCTACCAGTGCCAGCACTGCCGGGAACATCTGGAAAATCAGCATGCCCTGCAGGATGGTGGACTTGCCACGAAAGCGCAGGCGGGCAAAGGCGTAAGCACAGGTGGTGGAGAGCGTCACGATCATCAGGGCAGTGATGCCGGCGATCTTGATGGAGTTCCACAACCAGGTCAGCACCGGGAACGGCGGCGGCGTGATGCTGCCGTCGGCGTTGGTGATGGACATGCCCAGCGCCAGCTTCCAGTGATCCAGCGTCGGATTGGAGGGGATGATCTCCCCTACCGCGAAGTTACCGTTACGGAACGAGATGGCGATAACCATGATCAACGGGAAGATGATCAGCGCCAGGAAGCCCCACATGACCAGGTGGGTTGCCCACACCCGGTATTTGACTGATTTGGGTTGTACGATTGCCATGTTGAAGCCTCCTTACAGCTGCTTGTCGGCTTTGGACAATTTCAGGTTGAGCAGCGCCAGCGCACCTACGATGAGGAAGATGGCTGTGGCGATGGCACTGGCCAGACCGTAGTCCTGACCACCCGATCCCTGGAACGCAATCCGGTAGGTATAACTCACCAGCAAGTCGGTGGTACCGGCCGGAGTGCTGGCGCCGATGATGTCGGGCGCACCGTTGGTCAACAACTGGATAAGCACGAAGTTGTTGAAGTTGAAGGCGAACGAGGCAATCAACAGCGGTGTCAGCGGCTTCATCAGCAGCGGCACGGTGATCTTGAAGAAGTTCTGTACCGGACCGGCACCGTCCATGGCGGACGCTTCATAGAGATCTTCCGGAATGGCTTTGAGCAGGCCCATGCAGAGGATCATCATGTAGGGGTAGCCGAGCCAGGTGTTGACAATCAGGATCATCACCTTGGCCAGGAAGGGGTTGGTATACCAGTCCGGCTTGATGCCAAACGCCGCTTCCAGAAACATGTTGATCTCACCGAAGTTCTGGTTGAACAACCCCTTGAACACCAGGATGGAGATAAACGCCGGGATCGCATAGGGCAGGATCAACATGACCCGATAGAAACCGCGCCCCTTGAGCTCTTCCCACTGCACCAGACAGGCCAGCACCATGCCGATAGCCAAGGTGAAAGCAACGGAGCAGGTTGAGAAGATCACGGTCCAGATGAAGATCTGCAGGAAGGGTGACTGGATGCCCGGATCGGTGACGATGCGCGCGAAGTTCTTCCAACCGACGCTCACCACAAAGCCCGGAGCAATCCCCTTGCCGACAAACTGACCCTGTTCGTCGATGTACTGATAGAAGCCGGTCTCACCATTGGGCAGCATCAGCTCGCCATTCTGGGTATCACGCAGCAAGTTGCTGTCTTTGATCACCACGCCGGATTCGAGCTTGATACCATCAACCAAGCGGATGTATTGCTGCTTCTGGGCGGCAAACTTGCGCAGGCTGCTCAGGGTCAGGTGGGTACCGCCATCCGGCAGTACCAGATCAAGGTCACTCAGGTGAGTACGATGCTCAACAATGGCGCGGATCGGTGCGGCCTTGCTGGCCGCTTCGCCAGTGAAGGGCTGCAGCTCGACCACTTGCTGGGTGTTCTGCACACGGCCCTCGCGGGACGCCAGCTCACGGGCCTTGTTGGTCATCAGGGAAACAGGTTGGCTGATAAAGGATTGATCATCCTGTGTCAGCAGCAGCTGGAACTGGCCGTTGTCGCCACCCAGCAGGGTAAAATCGAATTCACCGCCCGCCACCTTGTAGGTTTTCTTCAAGTGGTAGTCCCGCGCCTGCTCCACGGAGAGCAAGTTGGACCCCGAATAGTTGGTGAAGGCAATGCCAATGGTGTAGGCAAGAGGGAAGATGATAAACACAACCATGCCCGCAACACCCGGAAAGATGTAGCGATGGGCATAGGTCTTCTTGTTCATGAAGACATACAGACCGACGGAAACCACCACCAGATCCAGCAGCGCGAATACCCACTCGCCACTGGCGTACATCATCACGGCTGCGTAGCCGTTGAGGATGGCAACCAGGGCCGCTATGGTCCACTTAAGCCAGGTGTGCTTATCCTTCGGACCGGCATAGGACTCAACAGAAGGTACTACTTCCATGCCAATTAACCTTTATAACGCCAAGAGAGATTTGAGAGAGTGGGAGGCCATGACGGCCTCCCGGGTAGTGCGTGCTTACTGAACGATACGCTTGGCAGCGGTATCCAGAGCTTCGTCAACACCCTGACGACCGGAGGTCACGTTCTTGAGGGCAGTTTCGAAGGAAGACCAGAAACGGCTCATCTCGGGAACGGATGGCATCGGCTCGCCAGCCTGGGCGTTCAGCATGGTGGCCTTGATGTGCGGATCGGATTCCAGGGTCTTCTGGAAGGATTTCAGCGCAACGGCACCCAGCGGCTTGTCGGCGTTAACCGGCGCCAGACCGGCATCGGTCAGCAGGTAGTTTTCCAGGAACTCGATAGCCAGATCCTTGTTCGGGCTGGCGGCGTTGATGGTGGCACCCAGTACGCCAACGAAGGCTTTGGCCGGCTTGCCGTTCAGGGTCGGCAGCGGCGCTACGCCGTACTTGATGCCGCTCTTGTCCAGGTTGCTCCAGGCCCAGGGACCATTGATCATCATGGCCACTTCGCCCTTGTTGAACTTGGCGTCCATCACACCGTAGTCGATGCCTTTTTCAAGGTGACCGGACTTGATCATCTCGGAGATGTAGCCCACGCCCATCTTGGCACCTGCGTTGTTCACGCCGGTATCTTTCACGTCATAACCGGTAGCGGTTTTCTTGAAGGCGTAACCACCGTTGGCAGCCACCAGCGGATAGCTGAAGTACGGGGTGTCATAAGCCCACATGATGGCGCGCTTGCCGTTTTTCTTCAGAGTCTCGTCAATCTTGGCGATCTCTTCGAAGGTTTTCGGCGGCTCGGGCAGCAGGTCTTTGTTATAGATCAGGCTGACCGCTTCCATGGCAACCGGGTAGCCATAGGTTTTGCCATCAACAGTCATGGCATCCCATGCCAGCTGTTCAAATTTGCCTTTGGTGGCAGCGTTTGGCGTTACCGGAACCAGCAAACCGGCTTTGACCCACTCACCGTAACGGTCGTGAGCCCAGAAGAAGATGTCCGGGCCGTTGCCAGTGGCGGCGGCTTGCTGGAATTTCACTTCAACCTGATCCGGGTGAGCCACAGTAACCTTGATGCCGGTTTCTGCTTCAAACTTCTTACCCACTTCAGCCAGACCGTTGTATCCCTTGTCACCGTTGATCCAGATGGTCAGCTGGCCTTCATCGATGGCAGCAGTAGCAGAGCAAGCGACGCCAAGAGTGGCCAGACCGATCAGGGATGACAGCAATTTCTTTTTCATGAGCCTTTCCTTGTATTAGTTCCGCGCTGTAAGAGCATTGTGTGCGAGATGAATATTATCCCAAGCGGCAAACGGCTCACATGACGCAACTCGCATTTTTGAAATGCAATTACGTATTTCCTTCCAGAAAGTTTTGAAAACATTTTCTTATTTCAGGGAATTACGGCCATTTATCGGCTTAATTCCAGACAACCACAGAATAATAATTACCAAAATGAAATAAAATTTCATGAGTGAAAGGGTTTTCACCTCAATGAAAACCCTTTCAGATGGTTTATTTTGTTTGATTTGTTAACAAAGTACCGCGCCAGTTTCGAGGTCTGCCCGGGCGCAATAAAAAAAGAGACCCCGCCGGGGCGGAGTCTCTTTTTGCCAGAAATGACGAGTTGATCACACTCGGGAGCATGACTACGACTGGCGCAGCAGCTGATCCTTGAGATTGGGCGGCACACCCTTGATGGTCAGGGTGTCGGTCTGGGGATCGTAAAAGATCCGGCTGTTCAACAGCTTCTGCTCAAAGCTCAGAGTCAGACCGCCGCCGGAGCCGACAAACTTGGTCAAACCACGCAGGGTAGAGCGATCCGCCGGGAAGCGCTCTTCCAGCTCATACTCCTGACCGATAAAGCTGTAAAAATCGAGGTCACCGTCGCCGGGCAATTCTGCAGACAGCTCCTTGATTTCGATCTCTTCACCGGCGCTCGCCTGTTCGGTGCAATATTTGAAGACCTGCTTTTTATAGTCATTGCGCTCGGTCGGTTCGAGCTGACGACTGTCGCAATAATCTTCGACCGCCTGCAGCAAGCCTTTATTTTGTACCTTGGCATCCATGCCCTCGCGGGCACCCAGCAGATCCATAAAGAAGTCGCCCAGTTTGCGACCAATGCGCCCCTTGCTGAAGGTGATATAGCGGCGCGAATCAGGTTGGGTTTTCCATTCGGTCAAATCAATGCGGGCCACCAGATTGAGTTTGCCGATATCCAGATACTGGATATGGCGTAATTCCAGCGCTTCGCTGACGGTGACGCTCTCCTTGCCCTCCAGCAGGGCAATCAGCAGATAATCGACCCCGACGTAGTTATATTTTGCAAACAGCAGCACCCCCTGCTCATCGAGGGCGTGCTCCACCAGCTGCTTGACCAGCATCTGGGTCACAGTGACCGAGAAGGGAACGAATTCGGTCTGCTCGGCGAGCAGCTGTTCGAGGGCGATACGAAACGCGGGTGAAGGCTGCTTGGGAGCCTCTTCACCGTCGGCCAGCTCGGCGACGGCGGCCTCGGGGTCGGCAAAGAAGCCAAAGCCCTTGCCACCCTTGCCGTTGTAGATCCGATGCAGTTCCGCCATCAGTCCCTGTACCGCCTCATCAGGGGGCAGGGTCTGGCTGCGGGTATCGGCGTGGGGTTGACCATCGCCGCCCTGGCGCAAGGAGTGAAGAATGATCTTGTCGATATCGAGACTCATGTCACAAAGCCATAGTGTTAGCCGAAAGGGTGAAGTATTATAAGGCGCTTTGAACCGAGATGAACTGAAGATTATGCCTATCGTATCAAAGTACAATAACGAGCAATTTGACGCCCTGATGAACGACCTGATCACCGCGCTGGAAAAGCATAAAGCGCCGGTAGATCTCAGCCTTATGGTGCTTGGCAATCTGACCACCAATATCATCAACGGTATGGCACCGGCCCAGCGCCAGGCCATCACTGAAAAGTTTGTCCAGGCCCTGACCGCATCGGTCGATAATCGCCACGACGCACACTGAGTCCCCGACTCTGTTGATTTGACGTTTCTCAACGCAGATGGATCACTATGGTCGAAACCGGTAACCCCTATCGTGATAATGTCTCTCGCCTGATCACCTGGGGGCATTGGTTCTCCTTCTTCAACATTATTCTGGCCATGCTCATCGCCACCCGTTATCTGGGTGCCATCAGCTGGCCATCGACCACGCTTGGCGTGATCTATCTCGTTGTAAGCTGGATTGGCCACTTCTCGTTTCTGAGTTTTGTCACCTACCTGTTGACGATCTTCCCGCTCAGCTTCGTGCTGCCCAAGGAGAAGTCGTTGCGGTTCATCTCCGCCATCATCGCCACCCTGGCGCTGGTGTTGCTGCTGATCGACACCCAGGTATTCCGGCTGTTCAAGTTCCACCTCAACAGTCAGGTATGGCAGTTGCTGCTGGATCAGGCGCAGACCGAAGAGGGCTCAATCTGGAGCATCATCTTCGTTGCCGTGCCCACCATCTTCCTGCTGCAACTGCTGCTGTCGGCCTATGTCTGGCGCAAGATCAACAAGCGCAAGCGCCGCCAGTACGGCAATCAGGTGGGGCTGGCTCTGCTGATCTGCTTTATTCTGACCCACGTGGTCAACAGCTGGGCGGATGCGACCCTCTATCAGCCCATCACCATGCAGAGAGCCAATTTCCCCCTATCCTACCCCATGACGGCCCGCTCCTTCCTGGCCAAACATGGCTGGCTGGATCTGGATCAGTACGAGAAGCAGGCGGCCTCCCAGGGTGATAACAGCGACAGCCGGATGCACTATCCGCTGCGCCCGCTCAACGTCAACGCCCCCCTGACTCACAACAATCTGCTGATTGTGGTGGTCGACTCATTGCGTTTTGACATGCTCAACAACATCAACATGCCCAATCTGCAACGCTATGCGGATCAGCATCTGACGTTCCGCAATCACCTGAGTGGCGGCAACGACGACCTGATGGGCATGTTCAGCCTCTTCTACGGGTTGCCCGGCCACTACTACAAGGACATCAGCAGCGACAAGCGTCCGCCGGTGCTGTTCGACGAGATGCTGCGCCAGGATTACCAGTTCGGGCTGTTCGGCGCGATGGAAGATGCCCAGAAGTATCGCAAGAGCATCCTCGCCGGTCTGCGCAAACAGGTGTTTGTCTCAGAGCAGAGTGACGATGGCAAGCTGCTGACCGACTGGCAACAGTGGCTGGAGAAGCGCTCTCCCGAGCGTCCCTGGTTCTCGCTGGTCTATCTCTCGAGCCCAGGCGACTACCAGTTGCCCGCCACCATGAAGGGGCCGTTCCAACCGGAGCTTGCCAACTTCAATCCGGCGACCGCCTATCGGGCGGAGAACCTGCAAAAACTGGAGAACCGCTACAAGAACTCGGTCTTCTATACCGACCAGTTGCTTGAGCAGATGCTGACCAAATTGCAGTCGCAGGGGATGGACAGCAACACCATCGTCGTCATCACCTCCAACCACGGTCAGGAGTTCAACGACACCCGCAGCAACAGCTGGGGCGCAGGCAGCAACTACTCACCCTATCAGGTGCAGGTACCGCTGGTACTGGCCTGGCCAGGGCGCGGCAGTGACGTTAGGGAACAACCAAGCAGCCATTTTGATCTGGCGCCGACCCTGATGCAGGGGATGCTGGGCGTGCGCAATCCGGCGCGTGATTACAGCGTTGGCCGCTCGCTGTTTGATACCAGCCCGCGCAACTGGCTGCTGGCCGGGGATCAGAACGACTTCGCCATCTATGAAGGGGAGACCATCACCCACTTCAACAAGCAGGGTGACTTCGAACTGCTGGAGCGCAACAGCTATCGCCCGATCAAGCACGGCACCCCGGATATGGGCGCCATGATCCAGGTGATGAACGAGCTGAACCGCTTCTATCGCAACCAGTGAAGCGCCCGTTGATGGCTTGATAGCATAAAAAACGCCCCGAATTCGGGGCGTTTTTCGTTGTATAGCCGAGCCACGTTCACGACTGTTAGCCACCCCACCCTTGCGGGTACTTGTAGCCAACGAAACGCTTGGCTGCATAGGCTTTGAAAGCCGCCGAGTTGTAGGCCGCCGCCACATCTTTGGCAAAAGGCTGATCCGCATCTGCGCTTTTCACCACCACCCAGTTGATGAAATCGTAGCTGCGCTCCAGAAACAGTCCTTCACTGAACGGGATACCGCTGGAGGCGGCAAAATTACCGTTGATCACCGAGAAATCCACATCCTCCCGCGAGCGTGGCAGTTGCGCCGCCTCCAGCAACACCAGCCTGAGATTGTGCGGATTGTTCACCACATCAAACTCGCTCGCCTTGAGCGGGTTTATCCCCTCCTTGAGAGTGAGCCAACCAAGATCCTGCAACATCAGCAGAGCCCGCGCCTGATTGGTGGGATCGTTGGGGATGGCCACCGTGCTCCCCTCTTTCACCTTGTCGAGTGCCGCCAGCTTGCCGGAGTAGAGCCCCATCGGGCCGGTTGGCACCTGGGTAATGGGTGCCAGCGACAAGCCGCGATCTTTGGCAAAACTCTCCAGATAAGGTTTGTGCTGGAAGCAGTTCACATCCAGTGATCCGTCAGCCAGAGCAATATTGGGGGTCACATAGTCGGTGAACTCCACCAGCTTGACCTTGTACCCCTTGGCCTCCAGCTGCGGCTTGATGGAATCGGTCACCATGTCGGCAAAATCCCCCACCGTGGTACCAATCACGATCTCCTGTTTGGTCGGCAAGGACGCATCGGCGGCAACCGCGGAAAAAGAGAGGCTCCCGACCGCCATCGCGGCAATAAAGGTGCTGGCGCCAGCAGTGGCGCGCAAGGAAGCAGTCAAAGGAGAAGATAAAAAGGAACGAAACGGCATAGGGACTCCCTGTCAGGTACGCATCAAGCTATGGGACTGCGGCGGGGTGGCTCTCAGAGATTAAGCCCCTCAAACCGCAGCAATCTAGCCGTCTAAATGGCTATTTCAATGACTATAACAGAGCCATCCACCGCCGCCAAGCAATATACCGCTGGTTCCACCTCATCACCCTTGCTGTCACCCCCGAATGCATAGCTGTACTCACGTTGGCACACACAACCATGCCGCTCACGTTCAAGAGTGCACGAACTCCCCTCGGGATCACCCCGAATCGAGATGGCTGCGGCGAAGGAGAGTCGCGAGAGGAGTGAATTACAGATAAAAAGATCAGTAGCGAGCGGTGAGAACCATTCTCAATAAAACACATAATCAGCGTCATTGGAATACCTACCACAAACCAGATCGGATTTCTTTGAACCTCATTGCGTTTTTTGAAAATGGCTCTTTTTGAACCCCTACCACCCGTGTATAGATTTCCGTCGCACTCAGGATGGTGCGATCCAAGATGGAGTTAAAAAAATAATGAAGCAAACATCGTTAGCACTGGCGATCACAGCACTGCTGTCGACCCTGCCCAGTGCGCTCGTTCAGGCAAATGAAGGTTGTGCGCCGCTCACCGGCAAGGAGAGCGGCATGGATATCGGACGCAGCAGCACCGAGCGCTGCCTGCCAGGTGCCAATCCCCTGCAGGAGCAGCAGTGGTATCTGCTCAACAGCGGCCAGGATGGGTTCAGCGCCCGTGGCGGTATAGCGAACAATGACCTCAACCTCTGGTGGGCTCATCGCACCGGCGTGCTGGGCCAGGGAGTCAATGTGGCCGTGGTGGATGATGGTCTGGCCATCGCCCACCCGGATCTGGCGGAGAACGTGCGTCCGGGTTCGAAAAACGTGGTGACCGGCAGCGATGACCCGACACCGACCGATCCGGATACGGCCCACGGCACATCGGTCTCCGGCATTATTGCGGCGGTAGATAACGCCATCGGTACCAAGGGAATTGCCCCGCGAGCCCAGCTGCAGGGGTTCAACCTGCTGGATGACAACAGCCAGCAGTTGCAGAAAGATTGGCTCTACGCCCTTGGCGACAGCGATGCCAGCCGCGACAATCGGGTGTTCAACCAGAGCTACGGCATGAGTATGGTGGATCCCCGCTCAGCCAACTCTCTGGATCAATCCCAGCTTGATCGCCTGTTTGAACAGCAGACCCTCAAGGCGCAGGGCGCTGCCTATATCAAGGCCGCTGGCAACGGCTTCAACAAGATAGCGGCGGGCGGCTATGTGCTTAACCGCACCGGCAATGGTCCTAAATTGCCGTTTGAAAACAGCAACCTCGATCCCTCCAACAGCAACTTCTGGAACCTGGTGGTGAGCGCTCTCAACGCCGATGGCGTCAGATCCTCCTACTCCAGCGTCGGCAGCAACATCTTCCTGAGCGCGACCGGCGGCGAGTACGGTACCGACGCTCCGGCGATGGTGACCACGGATCTGCCCGGCTGCGACATGGGTTACAACCGCACCGACGATCCCAGCACCAACCGGCTGCACGGCAACCCGCAACTGGATGCCAGCTGCGACTACAACGGCGTGATGAACGGCACCTCCTCCGCCACCCCCAGCACCTCCGGCGCCATGGCGCTGCTGATGTCCGCCTACCCGGATCTGTCGGTACGTGACCTGCGGGATCTGCTGGCGCGCAGCGCAACCCGGGTCGATGCCACACAGAAACCTGTGATGGTCAGCTACACCAGCAGCACCGGCAAGGTGCGTGATGTGAAAGGGCTGGAAGGGTGGGAGCGCAATGCCGCCGGCATGTGGTTCAGCCCGACTTACGGTTTTGGTCTGATCGACGTCAACAAGGCCCTCGAGCTGGCTGCCAATCACCAGCCCCTGCCCCCGCTGGTGCAACTGCCATGGCAGAAGATCAATGTCAGCGGCAGTGCCGCCGCTATCCCGGATGTGGGCAACAGCCCGACCCGTTCCACTACCCGCATCGCGACACCATTGACGGTAGAAGCGGTTCAGGTGATGGTGAGCCTGGATCACCAGCGCCTGCCCGATCTGCTGATCGAACTGGTCTCCCCCGCCGGCACCCGCAGCATCCTGCTGAGCCCCTTCAACAGCCTGGTCGGCCAATCTCTCGACCAGCAGCAGCTGGGCTTTGTGCGAACCAAGGGATTGCGTGACATGCGGATGCTATCCAACAAGTTCTACGGCGAATCGGCGCAAGGCACATGGCGACTGGAAGTGACCGACGTTGCCAACGGTACCCGTCAGGTCTCTCTGCTCAATCGCGAGACCCGTGAGCGTACCACCCTGACCGAGCGCAACAATCGCCAACCGGGCAAGCTGATCTCATGGTCCCTGCGGGTCCTGGGTCACGATGCCAACCGCAGCTAACACGCTAGGAGTATTACCATGAACAAACCTGTTACCTTGCTTCTGGCAACCCTGCTGGCCCCCCTCTCGGGACAGCTCTGCGCCCAGGAGTCCGTCACCATGGATGGCAAGCAGTACAGCACCATAGAGGTGAACGGCCAGACTTACCTCATTCCCGACAACGGCAGCAAGAAGCGGGTCGCCCGCAGCCTTGACAGCAAGGTCCCGCAACAGACCCTGCGCCGCGGTGACGTGTTGATGCAAGGGGCCGCCAGCCCCGAGCTGACTGTAAGCGGCACCCTGCTGGTGGAAGCTGACGATGCCAGCGCCAAGGCGCTGGCGACTCGCCACGGCCTGAACTTCAAACAGAGCAGCGGCGGTATCGCCCTGCTTGAGGCCAAATCGGGCACCGATCTCAATGCCATCGCCACCAAGCTCAAGAGCGAAGGGGTGAATGTGCAGATCGAGCTGTCGGGGGCCGAACAGCAGCCGAAATAGGTCGTGACACACAAATAACAAAGGGGGCCATCATGGCCCCCTTTCTGTGCTGCTTATTTTGATAGTGGCTTACTTGGCGCCATGCTGCTCCGCCAGATAGAGCCAGGTATCGACTACGGTATCCGGGTTGAGCGACACCGAGTCGATCCCCTGCTCCACCAGCCAGGCGGCGAAGTCCGGGTGATCGGATGGGCCCTGACCGCAGATCCCCACGTACTTGCCCGCCTTGCGCGCAGCCTGAATAGCCATCGCCAGCAGCGCCTTGACCGCCTCGTTACGCTCGTCGAACAGATGGGCGATTAGCCCGGAATCCCGATCCAGCCCAAGGGTGAGCTGGGTCATGTCGTTGGAACCGATGGAGAAGCCGTCCACGTGCTCGAGGAACTTGTCTGCCAAGAGGGCATTGCTCGGGATCTCGCACATCATGATCACCTTGAGCCCCCGCTCGCCACGGCGCAGACCGTTCTCGGCCAGGATGTCGATCACCTGCTCCGCCTCGCCCACGGTGCGCACGAAGGGGATCATCACCTCAACGTTGGTCAACCCCATCACATCGCGCACCCGCTTGATCGCCTCGCACTCGAGGGCAAAGCAGGGGCGGAAGCTATCGGCGATGTAGCGGGATGCGCCACGAAAACCGATCATCGGGTTCTCCTCGTGGGGCTCGTAGCCACGACCGCCCACCAGATTGGCGTACTCGTTGGACTTGAAGTCCGACATCCGCACGATCACCCGCTCCGGCCAGAAGGCGGCCCCCAGAGTGGCGATCCCCTCGGTCAGCTTGGCCACGTAGAACTCACGCGGGCTGTCGTAACCGGCGATCATCTTGCCGATGGTGGCCTGCAGCTCTGGGGTTTGCTGGTCAAACTCCAGCAAGGCCTTGGGGTGCACGCCGATCATCCGGTTGATGATGAATTCAAGGCGTGCCAGTCCTACGCCAGCATTAGGCAACTGGGCAAAGTCGAACGCCCTGTCCGGGTTGCCGACGTTCATCATGATCTTGATGGGCAGGCGTGGCATATTGCCCACCTCGGTCACTGCCACATCGAAGTCCAGCTCGCCGTCATAGATAAAACCGGTATCCCCTTCCGCGCAGGAGACGGTGATCCGCTGGCCCGGCTGAATATGGTCGGTGGCGTTGCCACAGCCCACCACCGCCGGAATGCCCAGCTCGCGAGCGATAATGGCAGCGTGACAGGTGCGGCCACCCCGGTTGGTGACGATGGCGGAGGCCCGCTTCATGATGGGCTCCCAGTCCGGGTCGGTCATGTCAGTGACCAGCACGTCGCCGGGTTGCACTTCGTCCATCTGGCTGATGGAGGAGATAACTCGCGCCGGACCCGCGCCAATCTTGTGGCCGATGGCCCGCCCCTCGATCAGCACCTTGCCCGCTTGCTTGAGGGCAAAACGCTCGAGGGTGTTGGCCTCCTGACGGCTGCGCACGGTTTCCGGGCGCGCCTGCACTATGTAGAGCTTGCCATCCTGCCCATCCTTGGCCCACTCGATATCCATCGGGCGGCCATAGTGCTGCTCGATGATGAGAGCCTGTTTCGCCAGCGCCATCACCTCCTCATCGGTGATGCAGAAGCGGCTACGCTCGGCCTCGTTGGTGTCGACAATCTTCACCTGACGGCCGTGACCGGCATCGTCCGAGTAGGTCATCTTGATAAGCTTGGAGCCGAGGGTCTTGCGCACTACCGCCGGGCGCCCCCCCTTGAGGGTCGGCTTGTGCACATAGAACTCGTCCGGGTTGACCGCGCCCTGCACCACCATCTCGCCAAGACCATGGGCGCCGGTGATAAAGACCACGTCGTTGAAACCGGACTCGGTATCCAGAGTAAACATGACGCCGGAGGCGGCGAGATCCGAGCGCACCATCCGCTGCACCCCGGCCGAGAGGGCAACACCCTTGTGGTCATAGCCCTGATGCACCCGATAGGAGATAGCGCGATCGTTGAACAGGGAGGCAAACACATGCTTGACCGCCGTCATGACGGCATCGATGCCACGTACGTTGAGGAAGGTCTCCTGCTGACCGGCAAAGGAGGCGTCCGGCATATCCTCGGCGGTGGCGGAGGAGCGCACCGCAAACGAGGCCTCGACACCGGCACTCAACTTCTCATAGGCAACCCGGATAGCCTGCTCCAGCTCGGGCTGGAACGGGGCGTCGATCACCCAGTCGCGGATCTGCTGACCGGCCCGGTTGAGGGCGGCGATATCGTCCACGTCGAGATTGTCGAGCAGATGGTGGATCTTGCCGTTGAGGCCGCTTGACTCCAGAAACTCGTTAAACGCAAAGGCGGTAGTGGCAAAGCCCCCCGGCACGGATACGCCGGCGCCAGAGAGGTTGCTGATCATCTCGCCAAGGGATGCGTTCTTGCCGCCAACTCGTTCTACGTCCTGCATTCCGAGTTGTTCGTACCAGAGCACGTACTGTTGCACTTGGATGTCTCCAGGTTGGTGGGCACCGATGCCATAGCACCTCGTGCGCCCGATTTAATCGATGAGGTTATGGGTAAGTCAGGTGCGTTATTGTCTGTTTCTTTTGTTGCCAACGACCATGAAAACGTTTTCTATTGGTTTTCAAAAAAATCCCCGAGCAAGAGTTGGGGATGGTCGAATGACCGGAACATTCTACAATGGCGACACAAAAAGATAACGATTCAGGTTTGCAAGCCACTTCACAACTTGGGCACAGCAGACCGGTTGACAAAACTGGTATGGTTTCGGGAGATACTTCTCACCCCTTACCCCATGCGACCCCACCCGCGGTATCACAGGAGCCCTACGTGCACACCGTATTTTATGTTTCAGACGGCACCGCCATCACCGCCGAAGTGTTCGGCCACGCGGTACTGAGCCAGTTTCCGCTGGCCTTCGAGCAGATCACTATCCCCTTTGTGGAGACACTGGAGAAAGCCCGTCAGGTACGGATGCGGATCGACGAGCAGTTCCGCCAGACCGGTGTACGCCCCATCCTGTTTCACACCATCGTCGACCCGCTGGTACGGGAAGAGGTACTGAAATCGGAGGCGTGCGGCCACGACTTTCTCAATACCTTCGTCAGCCCGCTGGAGCAGGAGCTGGGGGTAAAAGCCGAGCCCCGCCTCCACCGCACCCACGGTATGGAGAATCGCAAGCTCTATGACGATCGCATCGAGGCGGTCAACTTCGCACTGGCCAACGACGATGGCATCACCACCAAAGAGTACGATGAGGCGGACATCATCCTGATCGGGGTCTCCCGCTGCGGTAAGACCCCCACCAGCCTCTATCTGGCGCTGCAGTTCGGCATTCGCGCCGCCAACTACCCCTTTATCGAGCAGGACATGGGGATGCTGGAGCTGCCCGCCCCCCTCAAGGCCAACCGTCACAAGCTGTTTGGCCTCACCATAGCGCCGCAGCGGCTGCACGAGATCCGTAACCAGCGCCGTGCCAACAGCCGCTACTCCTCCATCGAACAGTGCGAGCAGGAGCTGGCCTGCGTGGAGCGGCTGTTTCGCCAGGAGGCGATCCGCTTCCTCGATACCAGCTCCCACTCGGTGGAGGAGATCAGCGCCAAGGTCCTCGAGGCAACCGGTCTGCGCCGCCAGCTCTGTTAAGCCAGCTTGACAGCTATCGGCATCAACAAAAGATAAAAATTACAGTGTCGCGGCGAAAGTCAGCTGTGGCGAACTGCAATTCACATAGATGACAGTGAAAAGCGTGGATAAAAAAGGGATAAGCACCACAAATGCTTATCCCTCTTCTTGTCGACCTTAGCGTTGTGCCCTTGTCACCTGCAGCCAGTTAGCCGCTATTCGATTCCGTTCTGCTGCGCTCGGCAAACAGCCAGCGTTAACTAACGATTGAGCTCCGGGTTGTTCATCAACCGGGCATAGAAGGCCAGCAAACCGTGGCGCAGGCGAACCCGCTCCGCCAGCCAGCCGCCAACGAGCGCCCCCGTTACCCCACCCGCCAGCAACAGCGACTGCCAGTAGTGCAGCAACTCCTGATCACCGAGTAACAGCCAACCCAGCAACATAATCGCGGCCACCAGCAACAACAGCGGACTGGCGGCAATCCCTAACCAGAGCGCCACCTGTACACCCCGGGCAACCCCCTGTTGCAGCACGCTTTCGCACTTTCTGTACTCCAACTCCCTGCACTCTTCCCTGTACTCTCGCTTGTTTGGCATCATTTGCATCCATTTGTGGCTTGGCACCACAAAAGCACACCAACAAGACAAAATGTCAATCAAACAGAATTCGACTGCACAAACATTAACCAAAAACTACCAAGAAGCCTCTTCAGATCATGAAAAAGCTGCCTTTGGTACAAAACACGGCCATTAGAGATGGAAAACAGGTGCATTCATGGCGGATTATCACTATTCTGCTTCGGTTGCCAGCCAACACTAAAAATTGCAAATGGCATGATGTAACGAAATAAATACAGCTTTCGTCAGGTTTTGGCTACGCACTGCGGCCTGCTCAGGATGAGCCCAACACCGACCAGAGACAACAGAGACGTAAGGACAGACCCATGGATTTGAAACAAGACGGTGAGGAGCTGAAGCGCGGCCTTAAAAACCGCCACATTCAGTTGATTGCTTTGGGCGGCGCCATCGGCACCGGCCTCTTTCTGGGCATTGCCCAAACCATCAAGATGGCAGGTCCCTCGGTCCTGCTGGGGTATGCCATCGGCGGCTTTATCGCCTTCCTGATCATGCGCCAGCTCGGTGAAATGGTGGTGGAAGAGCCGGTAGCCGGTTCATTCAGCCACTTTGCCTACAAATACTGGGGCGAGTTTGCCGGTTTTGCGTCCGGCTGGAACTACTGGGTGCTCTACGTGCTGGTGAGCATGGCCGAGCTGACCGCGGTGGGCATCTATGTCCAGTACTGGTGGCCCGAGATCCCGACCTGGATGTCGGCAGCCTTCTTCTTCGTGCTGATCAACGCCATCAACCTCTCCAACGTCAAAGCGTTTGGCGAGATGGAGTTCTGGTTCGCCATCATCAAGGTGGTCGCCATCATCGGCATGATTGGCTTTGGCGGCTATCTGCTCATCTCCGGTGCCGGCGGCCCCGAGGCCAGCGTGACCAACCTGTGGGCCCAGGGCGGCTTCTTCCCCAACGGCATCAGCGGTCTGGTGATGGCGATGGCGGTGATCATGTTCTCCTTCGGCGGTCTGGAGCTGGTGGGCATTACCGCCGCCGAAGCGGACAACCCCGAGAAGAGCATTCCCAAGGCCACCAATCAGGTGATCTACCGCATCCTCATCTTCTACATCGGCGCCCTGGCTATCCTGATGTCCCTCTATCCCTGGGGTAAAGTGGTGGAAGGCGGCAGCCCGTTCGTGATGATTTTCCACGCTCTGGACAGCAATCTGGTCGCCACCGTACTCAACATCGTGGTACTGACGGCGGCACTGTCGGTCTACAACAGCTGCGTCTACTGCAACAGCCGGATGCTGTTCGGTCTGGCCAAGCAGGGCAACGGCCCGAAAGCCCTGCTCAAGACCAACAAGAGCGGCGTGCCGCTGGTTGCCCTCTCGGTCTCGGCCATCGCCACCCTGCTCTGCGTGCTGATCAACTACCTGATGCCGGGCAAGGCGTTCGGCCTGCTGATGGCGCTGGTGGTCTCCGCACTGGTGATCAACTGGGCGATGATCAGCCTCGCGCACCTCAAGTTCCGCAAGGCCAAGGTCGCAGAAGGCGTCCAGCCCAAGTTCAAGGCGTTCTGGTACCCCTTCGGCAACTACCTCTGCCTCGCGTTTATGGCCGGTATTCTGGTGATCATGTATATGACCCCCGATTTCCGCATCTCGGTCGAACTTATCCCCGCCTGGCTGGTGGTACTGGGCATTGGCTTTGTCATCAAGCGCAAAGGACAGGCCCAAAGCAAGGTTGCAGCCAATCTGGGTTAATACCCGCAGTTGAGAAAAACAATGCAAAACGCCGATCGCATGATCGGCGTTTTTATTGCGCGCAGCACGACTAGCAGTCATAGCCCTCAGGAAGACAGTTCTTGCCTTTGATCTTGCCGATGCTCCGGGCTGTTGACGCAACACTCATCGCGGAAAAAGGCGATGATCTCCTCCAACACCGCGTATTGAGAGACGCAAAGCAGGGTGCGACTCTCCCGGTTTTGCTTCACCAGCCCCACCGAGACCAGCGCCGCGATATGGTGGCTGAGGGTAGAAGCGGGGATCGCCAGCTGCTTTTGCAGCTCCCCCACCGGCAGCCCCTGCTCTCCCGCCTTGACCAGATGCTTGAAGATAAACAGCCGGGTCGGATGACCCAGCTCTTTCAATGCCTTGGCGACCTCTTCCAGTTGCATCTCTGCGCCCTCCACGAATTTGACATTTCGATAATACCAGAAATATCTTGACCGACCATTAATTTCGATTATTTTGGAAATGTAGAAACAAAGTGAGGATACGACAATGAATGAGTGGTTAACCATGCTGACCGATGCAGCCCAGATGTTCCTGTTTCTGGCTGTCGAGCTGTCGGTGCTGTTTCTGGTCATTAGCGCCGGGGTCAGCCTGATCCGTCAGAAGATCCCCGACGAAAAGATCCAGCGGATGCTGGGGGCGAGACATGGCAAAGGCTATCTGCTCTCGGCCCTGCTCGGTGCCGTCACCCCCTTTTGCAGCTGCTCCACCATCCCCATGCTGAGAGGATTGCTCTCGGCCAAGGCTGGCTTTGGCCCCACCCTCACCTTCCTGTTTATCTCGCCACTGCTGAACCCCATCATCGTCGGCTTGATGTGGGCCACCTTTGGCTGGAAAGTGACCCTGCTCTACGCCGTGATCGCTGCCAGCGTCTCCATCATGGCGAGCATGCTGCTCGACAGATTGGGGTTCGAGCGCCATGTCATCGACCCCAAAGAGGCCACCCCCTCTTGCGGTAGCGGCTGTGGCCCGGCGACCCGCGCCACCACTCAAGCACATTGCAGTGACAACCAACGCAGCGCCATTCGTGCAATCAAACCCCTCAACGGGGCAGCGTGCTGCCCGGCACCGCAACCAGAGATGGCAGAGCCGGCCGCCCTCTCCTGCTGCGGCGATGGCACTGCAACCCTAGCCAGTGCGCCACAGCTCCCCACCGCCTGGGTCAAAGCTCGCATCGATGCCTGGCAGCAGTTCAAAGCGGTATTGCCCTTCCTGCTGCTGGGGGTGCTTATCGGCTCATTTATCTACGGCTTTATTCCGGCCGAGTGGATCGCCGCCCATGCTGGTGCCGACAACCCGCTGGCCATTCCATTCAGCGCCATCGTCGGGATCCCGCTCTACATCCGCGCCGAGGCCGTGATCCCGCTGGCGTCGGTACTGCTGGGCAAAGGGATGGGGATGGGCGCCGTCATGGCGCTGATCATCGGCAGTGCCGGTGCCAGTCTAACCGAGGTGATCCTGCTCAAATCCATGTTCAGAACCCCGATGATTGCGGCCTTCCTTACCGTGATCCTCGGCATGGCGATCCTGATGGGCTACCTGACGCAACTGTTGTTTTAAGTCACCCATCATTAAACAGACAGGGTGTTAAGCCAGCAGAGTGTGAAACCATCAGGCTTCACATAGACAAAACGCCGATCAACTGATCGGCGTTTTGCATGTTCCGTACGACAATCTGCAACCGGCGTTACAGATATTGCCCGATAATGGGGAGCAGATCCTCGACGTCACGGGCGATATGGTCGGGTTGGTGTTCCCAGCGCTCCGGGGTCGCGCGGCTATAGCCGACAGCCACCGATATCACACGGCTCTGCTCGCCAAGCGCCGCTTGCAAATGACGGGCAAACTGCACATCCGCTTCATGGTCACCGATATAGATCAGCGACTGGCACCTGGCTGGGCCGAAGATAGACTCCAGACATTTGAGGCCACCGAAAGGATGAGGTTTTTGCTGCTGTCCGGGCACGTCATCATAGCCGACCACAGCCTTGAACAGGCTGTTCACGCCATGCAGCTCCAGTACCCGGCGAATGTTTTTTTGGGAGTTCTGCGAACAAATTCCGTGGGGAATGGCAGAGAAATGGTCAATCACCGCCTCCAGCCCCGCAAAAAAACGCACCTCGGTCCGGTTCATCTCCTGATGCTTGGCCCACAGACTGCCAGCCAGCACCATCTCGTCCCGCGACAAACCGTAGTAATCCATATAGAGCGCCTGCCAGTTCTTGGCGGCGTGATTGGCATGGTGATACTCCGCTTCGCTGCGCAGATAGCGCGGCAGATGTTCTCCGGTCAGATGGGGGGCGACCTCAGCCAGGATCTGCTTGGTGATATCGATATTCTTCGGCACCGAATTGACCAGAGTACCGTCATAATCCCATAAAATCGCATCCAACTTCATTGCGTTACCTGTCTCGCTTCACAGCCATAAGTCACGCCATGTTACTTGGCTTGCCTCCCCTCGCCAAACCGCGCTGTAAAAATGTGAGACCCATCCCGTCCCCACGCAGTAGCACAAGAGTTAATGTGCAACAACACAATAAATGAACATCCTCTGCCATACTCAGACGAAGTATTCCGTTACGCCGAAACCGGAGTCTGATCATGGTAACCAGCTCGCTTCACACCACAGATACCGAGGTTGAATTTGCCGACGATATCCAGTTGGTATCGACGACCGATCTCAAAGGGGACATCACCTACGCCAATCCGGCGTTTTGTCAGGTGGCAGGCTATCGCCTGGAAGAGATGTTGGGGCAGCATCACAATCTGGTGCGCCACCCCGACATGCCCAAGGCAGCGTTTGCCGATCTCTGGGCCCACCTGCAGGCGGGTAAACCATGGCGAGGGATGGTAAAAAACCGCTGCAAAGATGGTCGCTATTATTGGGTTGATGCCTATGTCACCCCGATTTATGAAGATGGCAAGATGGTGGGTTACCAATCCGTCCGCTGCCGCCCCGCCGCAGAGCACAAAGCGCGTGCCAGCCAGATGTACAAAACCCTTAAAGCCCGTGAAACCGGCTCTGCCATTCACGTGGGCCTGCGTCAACTCACGCCGGCCATGATGACCATCCCCCTGCTGCTCGTCAGCGTGATCAGCGCGCTCTGGCTGATCTCACCGCTGCAGGCGCTCTGGATCATCATTCCCCTCTTGGCAGCCATCTGGTTCAATCGCCACCCTCTCTTCCTCACACCGCGATTCTTGCAGCAGCTCGAGCAGGATTACGACAGCATCAGCCGCCTTATCTTCTCGGGGGATGCCCCCCACAGCATTGCCGATTTCCATATCAAACTCGGGCAAGCGAAGATCCGTACCGTACTCGGCCGGGTGGATGACACCACCGCGTCGCTCAATGCCATGGCCAATGACCTGCGCGGCTCCGCCTCGCTGGCCAGCCAGGATATCTCTTCGCAAGACACGCAGATCCAGCAGATTGCCACCGCCGTCACCCAGATGGCTTCGGCCGCCGAGGAGATCAACCGCAATATTCAAGACAGCAACAGCCAGATTGAAGAGGCCCGCAGCCACTGCATCACCACCAGCACCCAGCTTTCGGAAGCAGGAGAAGAGATGTCGGCGCTGGCCACCCAGGCGGAGCAAGCCTTTCAGTCAGCCGTCGAACTGGCGAGCGAATCCGAGCGGATCGGCACCATCATGAGCGAAATTCGCGGCATTGCAGATCAAACCAACCTGCTGGCGCTCAATGCCTCCATCGAAGCCGCACGGGCAGGCGATCAGGGGCGCGGCTTTGCAGTGGTGGCGGACGAGGTTCGCAGCCTGTCGACCAGAACCCATAAGGCGACAGAGCAGATCCAGAACAGCATTGGCCATATCCAGCAAACCCTGGGGGGATGGAAAGAGATGATGCATCTCAATGTGACCAGAACCAACGCCTGCCTCGCCACCACCCGGGCAAGCACCGGCAACCTGAATCAGGTTGTGGTCGAGATAGACAAGGTCTCTGATTTTTCCAACCAGATAACCGCCGCAGCCACCGAGCAACAAGCGGTCATCGAGGAGATCAGTCGCAATATCAACCAGATATCCTCGCTCTCTCACGATAACAGTCTCAAAATCGATCAGGTGAGTAAAACCAGTGCCAACTTGCAGAGCAAAGCGAGCCAGCTCAAGGACTTAAGCCGGACGTTTGGATAGCAGCAATCAAATGACATATAAAAAGGGCCACCCGTTTGGGTGGCCCTGTTGTTTATACAGCTTAACTGTTGCTCTTGGACGCCACTTACTTGGCGTAATCCTCAGTCGGGATACAGGCACAGAACAGGTTGCGATCGCCGTAGACGTCGTCGATGCGGTTCACAGAGGGCCACAACTTGGCGGCGCGCACGGCGTCGGACGGGAAGACCGCCTCGGCGCGGCTGTAGCCACGGGACCACTCTGCATCCATCACGTCGTCCTGGGTGTGCGGCGCATGGACCAGCGGGTTGTCGGCGAGGCTCCACTGCCCCTCCTGCACCTTGGCAATCTCGGCGCGGATGGACGTCATCGCCTCGACGAAGCGGTCCAGCTCGCGCTTGGATTCCGACTCGGTCGGCTCGACCATCAGGGTGCCCGCCACCGGGAAACTCATGGTCGGCGCGTGGAAGCCGTAGTCCATCAGCCGCTTGGCTACGTCCATCTCGCTGATGCCTGAGGCTTCTTTAAGCGGACGGATATCCAGGATGCACTCGTGGGCCACCCGACCGTTACGGCCGGAATAGAGCACCGGGAAGGATTCACCCAGCTTCTTGGCCAGATAGTTGGCGTTGAGGATAGCCACCTGAGTGGATTTCTTCAGCCCCTCGTCACCCAGCATGGCGATATACATCCAGCTGATGGGCAGGATGCTGGCCGAGCCGAACGGTGCCGCCGACACGGCGCCGTTGTCACGGCTCTCCTTGTCGGTCTTGACCACGGCGTGACCGGCCACGAACGGTGCCAGATGCTTCTTCACGCCGATGGGGCCCATGCCCGGGCCGCCACCACCGTGAGGAATGGCGAAGGTCTTGTGCAGGTTGAGGTGAGAGACGTCCGCCCCGATAAAGCCCGGCGCCGTCAACCCGACTTG
The DNA here is from genome assembly GCF_054052385.1 of Aeromonas sp. 25-AL00135. Lineage (NCBI taxonomy): Bacteria > Pseudomonadati > Pseudomonadota > Gammaproteobacteria > Aeromonadales > Aeromonadaceae > Aeromonas > Aeromonas sp. 25-AL00135. The sequence goes on from NZ_JBSTYQ010000008.1 coordinate 200,288, forward strand.
CGCGTTCATGTTGGCGCCGTCCAGATAGACCTGACCACCGTGCTGGTGAACGATGTCGCACACCTCCTTGATGGTCTCCTCATACACCCCGTGAGTAGAGGGGTAGGTCACCATCAGACAGGAGAGTTGATCCCCCGCCTCGGCCGCCTTGGCGCGCAGATCGTCGAGATCCACGTTGCCGGACTTGTCACAGGCGGTGACGATCACCTTGAGCCCCGCCATCTGGGCAGAGGCCGGGTTGGTACCATGGGCAGAAGCCGGAATGAGGCAGATGTCGCGATGCCCCTCGCCGCGGGATTCGTGGTACTTCTTGATGGCCAAGAGACCTGCGTATTCGCCCTGGGCACCTGAGTTGGGCTGCATGCAGACCGCATCGTAACCGGTCACCTTCACCAGCCAGTTCTCCAGGTCAGCCAGCAGTAGCTGATAACCCTTGGCCTGCGCCAGCGGGGCGAACGGGTGCAGCTTGCCAAACTCGGGCCAGGTCACCGGGATCATCTCGGCGGTAGCGTTGAGCTTCATGGTGCAGGAGCCCAAGGAGATCATGGCGTAGTTGAGCGCCAGATCTTTGGCTTCGAGACGGTGGATGTAGCGCAGCATCTCGGTTTCGGAATGGTACTTGTTGAACACCTCGTGGGTCAGCACGGCATCGGTGCGCAGCAGATCCTGCGGAATGGCGTGATGAGCCTGAGCCGCCTTGTCGAGGGCCTCGATGTCCAAGCCGTGGCCTGCCCCTAGGAACAGTTCGAACAGCTCGGCCACATCGCCACGGGTAGTGGTTTCAGAGAGCGACACCCCTACCGCGCTATCTAGGTCTGCACGCAGGTTGATGCCCAGCCCCTCGGCCTTGGCGATCAGCTCAGATTTGCCTGTGGTCAGCACAGTGATCGTATCAAACCAGCTGGCATGCTTGAGGGGCATGCCCTTGGCCTTGAGGCCAAGCGCCAGAATGGTGGTGAGACGGTGCACGCGGGAGGCGATGGTTTTCAGCCCCACCGGGCCGTGGTAGACGGCGTAGAAGCTCGCCATGTTGGCCAGCAGCACCTGTGCGGTACAGATGTTGGAGTTGGCCTTTTCGCGGCGGATATGCTGCTCGCGGGTCTGCATCGCCATACGCAGCGCAGCCTTGCCACGGGCATCCTTGGAAACACCGATGATGCGGCCCGGCATGGAGCGCTTGTAGGCATCGCGGGTAGCGAAGAAGGCGGCGTGGGGGCCACCATAACCCATGGGCACACCAAAGCGCTGGGCGGAACCCAACACCACGTCGGCGCCCAGCTCACCCGGGGATTTGAGCAGCAGCAGGGAGAGCAAGTCGGCGCTGACGCAAGCCAGCCCTTTCTGGGCCTGTACCGCGGCAATCAGGGCGCGCAGATCTTTCACCTCACCTGTGGTGGTGGGGTACTGGAACAGTGCACCGAACACCTCTTCGCTCACTGCATCGCTCGCGGCGCCAACCGCCACGTCGAAACCAAAGTGAACCGCGCGCTCCTTGACCACATCGATCACCTGCGGGTGCACGTCATCGGCCACGAAGAAGAGGTTGGATTTGGACTTGGCCATCCGCTTGGCCAGCGCCATCGCCTCGGCAGCGGCAGTCGCTTCATCCAGCAGGGAGGCACTCGCCAGATCCATGCCGGTGAGATCCAGCGTCAGCTGCTGGAAGTTGAGCAGGGCTTCGAGACGGCCCTGTGCCAGCTCGGGTTGATAGGGGGTGTAGGCGGTATACCAGCCCGGGTTTTCCAGCACGTTGCGCAGGATGACGTGGGGGACATGGGTATCGTGATAACCCATGCCGATATAGCTCTTGGCAATCTTGTTCTGGGCGGCATAGCCCCTGAGCTTGGCCAGCGCCTCCACTTCGGTCATGCCGGCACCGATCCCAAGCGGGCCCGGCAGGCGAATGGCGGCGGGCACGGTCTGGGCAATCAGATCGTCCAGGCTTTCGGCCCCGACGGTCGCCAGCAGCTGGCGCAGCTCTTCCTCGCCCGGGCCGATATGGCGGCGGACAAAATCGTTTTTTTGCTCGAGTTCAAACAGTGACTGGGTCATTTCCCTATTTCCTGATAAATAAGTCCTGGCATGACATCCTGATAACCAAGACCTGATGTTCCTGATCGTCGGCTGATACCGACTCCACTCATGTTCTGGGGCCCGCAGACAGGGTGCGGCACCGGATGCTGCGGCAGCATCGAGAGGGGATCGCCTTGTTTCGAACCCGCCCGTTTCCCCCCTAGGCTCCCAGGCTGGTAAACGGCAGGCGTGGGCGACTTCACCCTTCCACCGGCCGGTGCTTGCCCGGCTGGCGGTCATACAAAGGGGCCCTGCTGTGTTGGCAGGGCCCGGGGGCATTACTCTTCGTCCACCACGTTCTGGTAGCCTTCGGCATCCAGCAGGTTGGCCAGCTCGCTCTCGTCATCGAGCTTGATGCGGAACAGCCAGCCAGCGCTGTAGGGGTCGGAGTTGACCAGCTCGGGGCTCCCTTCCAGCTCTTCGTTGACGGCGATGATCTCGCCGCTCACCGGGCTGTAGATGTCGGAGGCCGCCTTGACCGACTCGGCCACGGCGCAGTCGTCACCGGCACTGACCTGCTTGCCCACTTCCGGCAGCTCGACAAACACCATGTCACCCAGCAGCTCCTGGGCGTGTTCGGTGATACCGACCACGGCCTCACCGTTGGCTTCAACACGGATCCACTCGTGGGAAGTGGCATATTTCAGTTCGCTCGGGATATGGCTCATTTGTGCTTCCTTTGATCTTTGAGTCGCGTTTAAAAACGAATATGAAAAGGGATGGGGGAGGCACTGCCCTCCCCCAAGACGGTATTAAACCAGTTTCTGGCCGTTACGGACGAAAGCGGGCTTGGTGACCTTCACGGTGACCAGCTTCTTGCGGATCTCCACCTCGGCCAGCTCACCGATATCGCGGGGCACCCGCGCCAGGGCAATACTGTAGCCCAGGGTGGGGGAGAAAGAGCCGGAGGTGATCACACCTTCCCGCTTCTCACCGTTTGCCGCGGTGAAGGTGACCGGCATACCGGCACGCAGCACCCCTTTCTCTTCCATCACCAGACCCACCAGCTTGGGCTGATTGCCCGCCGCTTTCTGTGCTTCCAGCACGTCGCGGCCGATAAAGTTGCGATCGCTCGGCTCCCAGGCGATGGTCCAGGCCATGTTGGCGGCCAGCGGAGAGACTGACTCGTCCATATCCTGACCATAGAGGTTCATCCCCGCTTCGAGGCGCAGGGTATCGCGGGCACCGAGGCCGCACGGGGCGACGCCGTTATCCAGCAGCGCTTGCCACAGCTCGCAGGCTTTCTCTTGCGGCACCACGATTTCATAACCATCTTCGCCGGTGTAACCGGTGGTGGCGATAAAGAGATCGCCAGCCTGCACGCCGAAGAAGGGTTTCATCCCCACCACGGCGGTACGCTGAGCGGCGCTCAGCACAGCAGCAGCCTTGACCTTGGCGTTGGGGCCCTGCACCGCAATCATCGCAAGCTCGTGACGCTCGGTGACTGTGATATCGAAATCGATGGCGTGATGGCGGATCCAGGCCAGATCCTTCTCGCGGGTAGCGGAGTTGACCACCAGCCGGTAGAAGGTATCGGTCAGGTAATAGGTGATGAGGTCATCGATGACGCCGCCTTCCGGATTGAGCATGCCGCTGTAGAGGGCCTTGCCGGGGGCAGTGAGTTTGGCCACATCGTTGGCCAGCAGGTGTTGCAGAAAGGCTTTGACCCGTTCGCCGGTCAAATCGACGATGGTCATGTGGGAGACATCGAACATACCGGCATCGCTGCGCACCGCGTGGTGCTCTTCCAGCTGGGAGCCGTAGTTGATGGGCATTTCCCAACCGTGGAAGTCCACCATCTTGGCGCCGGCTTCCAGGTGTTTGGGATGCAGTACAGTAGTCTGGATCATCGCATTCTTTCCTTAGCAAAAAGCCTTTTCGCTTTGGCGACCACCCTTGCGACCCGCGCCACCGCTCTAACTGCACTACGTACAGCAAAAAGCGACCGGATCCAAAAGTGTGTGCTCGCTCCTGCCCTTGCCAGGCAAGAGGGATTCCTTGAACGGAGCGGATTATATGACAAGCAGGCGAGCGTGCCGCTCAAAAAAAACTAATCCCCTCCCGTAAAACTGACTCCAGACACTAAGATAAATGCAGTGATAAAAACAGCCATAAGCCGACTCAGGCGAGATTAAATTTTGATTTTTACCGTTTCGTCACAATTTGCAGAAAAACGTTTCGCTCCAGAGCAAAATTAAAGGCTGACACCCAAAACGGGTCATCAGCCTTGTCGGATTACTTTTGTTGTCAAAAACGGCGAGTAATATTAGTTTTTTTCACCCTTGGCCTGCATGGCACTGCCTTTGGTCGCCGCAACGACCCAGTCAGGACGGGCCAATGCGGGCAACTCGCCCTCCAGCCCCATGGCGGCGCGGATCACCCCCTCCTTGAAGGGCGTCAGCAGATTGGCTGCCCGCAATCCCACGCCCCGCACCAGCTTCTTGAGCGGGTTAGCCCCGCTGAACAGCCGCTTGAGCCCCTCCATCGCAGCGAGCATGCGAGCCGCTTCGCTCTTGCGCCAGCGCTCGTAGCTGCGCAGGTTAGCGAGCAGGCCGATATCCTCACCCGCGGCATGATTTTGCAAGATCAGCTCCGCCAGCGCGGCAGCATCCAGCAGGCCAAGGTTGACCCCCTGCCCCGCCAGCGGATGGATGGTATGGGCGGCATCTCCCACCAGCACCAGCCGCTCGCGGGCAAAGTCGCGAGCATAGCGGGCGGTAAGCGGAATCGCGCTGCGCGGCCCCTCCACCTTGCACAGACCGAGCCGAGCGTCGAAGGCGGCAGTAAGCTGACGATTGAACTGCTCGTCATCGCAGGCACAGAGCGCCTCGGCACGGGCCGCAGGCAGCGACCAGACGATGGAGCAGAGGTTCTCTTGCCACAGCGGCAAAAAGGCGAGCGGGCCATCCGGGGTGAAGATCTGGCGTGCCACCGCCTCGTGGGGCTCGGCGCAGCGCACCGTCGCCACCAGGGCGTGGTGGCCATAATCCCAGCTGGTGAGCGGGATATCGGCCTGACGGCGCACCCAGGAGTGGGCGCCATCGGCAGCCACCACCAGTTTGGCCGAGATGGCCTGACCATCTTCAAGGAGCAACAAGGCGCCCGCCGGGCCGCTCTGCAGGCTCTTGGCTCTGGCGGGGGTCAGCAGCTGGATATTGCTGGCACCTTCAATCGCCTCATGCAGCGCCAGCTGGATCACCCGATTCTCGACGATGTGGCCGAGGTTGGCCTGACGCAGGCTGGCGGCATCGAAGTCGATATGGCCGAAACTGTCCTGCTCCCACACCGCCATCTTGTCATAGGCCTGCAGGCGGCGCGCTTCAATGCCGTCCCAGGCGCCGACATGGCGCAGGATCTGCTGGCTGGCCAGACTCAGGGCGCTGACCCGATTATCGGCCACCTCCGCCAGCTGCGGGTCGGGCAGTTGTCCCTCCACCACCAGCACCTTGAGGGCGCTATGTTTCAAGGCCGCAGCGAGCCCCAGCCCCACCATGCCGCCACCGACAATCACCACATCCACATTTTGCATCTGCATCATCTCATCCTTTCAGGGCTGACCGGCTGGCCAGCGAGAGGACGCCCGCAGGCATCACCTCTTTATTCAATAGGTTTTGATCAACGAATGGCGGTCAACAGGTTCCACTCAACAAGTGCTGGCTAGTTGCCGCACACATCGGCGACAAAGCCCAGGGTGCGCGAGGCAAGCGGCGCCTTGAGGCACGGGAATCGCCCCATCAGGGTGAGCGCCAGATTGCGCCCCGCCACCAGCGGATCGTGACCATTGGAGAAGAGCTGGGCCAGCGAAGAGGTGAGCCAGACGGTCTGCTCCTGATCGCGCTGACGCTGCTGCCAGTAGCCACTCAGTACCTTGAAGCTGCCGATATCCTCCCCCTCTGCCAACGCCTTGGCTACGGCGCCGGTAAGCAGGTCGAGATCCCGCATCCCGAGGTTGAAGCCCTGTCCGGCAATGGGGTGCAAGGCATGCGCTGCATTGCCCACCAGCACGGTGCGCTGGGCCAGCGGGTAGTCGCAGGCGGTCAGAATGAGCGGATAGACGTGACGCACGCCGCATCGCTCGAAGCGACCAAGCCGCCAGCCAAAGGTCTGCTGCAGACGGGCAAGGAAAGCGGCATCATCGAGCGCCATCAGCTCATCCACCTCATGCTGCCCGACGCTCCACACCAGCGAGGAGAGCCCCTCCTGCATCGGCAGCAGGGCCAGCGGCCCCCCTTCGGTAAAACGCTCGAAGGCGCGTCCCTCAGGGTCTTGCGCCGTTTTGACCGTGGCGATGATGGCGTGCTGCTCAAAGTCGTGGCGGGTCACCGGCAACTTGAAGTGCTGACGCACAAAGGAGTTGCCGCCGTCTGCCGCCACCAGCAGGCGGGTCTCAATCTGTTCACCGCTCTCGAGGGTGAGGGTCACCTTCTCCTCATCGGGCACAATCTCGCTCACCCGTGCCGGACAGCAGACCCGGATATTGGGAGAGGCCGCCATCGCCCGTTGCAGCTCATGACCGGCAGCTGCAAGCTCGATCACCTGGCCCAGCGCGGGCAGGCCGTATTCAGCGGCCGACAGGCGAGCCTGACCGAAGTGGCCCCGATCCGAGACATGAATCTGGGTAATGGGGGCGCAATGGGGGGCAAACAGCGGCCAGAGTCCGCGTCGCAACAGCGCATCACAGGTACCGGCCGAGAGCGCAATGGCGCGGGCGTCGAACCCTGAATGGGTGTGCTGTTCGGGGACGCTTGCCTCCAGCAGCAGGATCTCGAGGGGGGAGCCATCGGATCGAAGCAGGGCTGCCAGCGAGAGGGCCAGCACGGCACCGCTCATTCCACCGCCGACCAGGGTGACATCGACCTGTCGCACATCAGATTGAGACATAAGCAGAGAGGAAGAAGTGAAAAAGGTGGCCTCATGCTATCACAAAGCCGCAGGCCGAATGCGAGGTCACCGGCAAAAAACCGGTTGTGCCTCACAGGGTTAGCCACAACAGCGCCATAAAAAAGAGCGCCATCAGGCGCTCTTGCAGATTCAGTAAGGGTCGCGTTGACCCGCACCTCAATGAAGGGTCGGCGGCGCGCTCGGGGTATCGGGGCGCTTGCCAAACTCTTCGAAGGCCATCATGACCCCCAGCTTGACGTGTTCGTAGAGCACCAGGAAGGAGGCTTCGTTCTCGTCATCTTCCTGATCGAACTCGGCAGAGACCTGAGTGATGCTGGCGATATCCTGGATCATCTCCTGCAGCTCTTCCGACGCGCGGGAGAGCTCCTGCTGCACCACGCCAAAACCGGCCAGAAACGCCTGTGACCAGTCCACCAGCGAATCGATGCGCTCGTCGAGGGGAGCATCATCGCTTGGCAGCAGCAGCTCGACCCCCTTCTGGGCCATCAGGCTCTCGACTACATTGTGATAAAGATCGGTCATCACCTGGCGCACCGGGGCCGGCAGGCCGAAACCGTCGTTCACCAGATCGTTGAAATGGGGCAGCCAACTCTTGTCGTCCAGTGCCACACCGCCGCACACCAGACCGCAGATCACACCATGGGCCTCTACTGCGCTGGCCATCAGCTCATGTTGTTCCATGATGTCGGCCACTGCCGCATATTTAAGGGGGTTCGTTTTGCTCATCGAGGATCCGCTCAAAGTTCAGTCAAATTTGCAGAATTAATGGTCAGGATCCTAGCATTCTCCCTCTTGCAGAGCCAGCAAGGCCTTGAAACTTATGCATCTGCGCTATATAGTCCCGCCCAGTTGTCCACGTGGATAAAGGCGGAAATCAGCTCCGCCGTATTGAGGAAGGCATGAGCACAGAGGCCGTAGAAATCGTCATTTTGGGACGTCCCTACAAGGTATCCTGTCCCCTGGGACAGCAGGATGCCCTGCGCCAGGCCGCCGAGCAGCTGACCGACAAGTTGATCGACCTGCGTCAACGCTCCAAAGTCTCCAGCAACGAGCAATTGGCTATCATGGCGGCGCTCAATTTCTGTCATGAGCTCTGCCTTGAAAAAGAGAAGAACCACCAATACTCTGAGACCATGGACAAGCGGATCAAGATGCTGCAGCGCACCATCGAAGCGGCCCTGATCGAGCACGGACAATATGGTGATTCCAGCGAAGAGGGGCAACAGCCCTAATCGCAAACCGTTTTAAAATTCCCTGGGATGTTTGTCAGCCGGTTCAAGTCCCCGAGCCGATATTCATACCAAACAGGGGATCTGCCTTCTGGCTATTGCGCATGCTCGGCACGACTGAGAAGCCTGCGGTCAGATCCGATCCCCGCCTTGAACCGACGGTTCAAGGGCCCAAACCGGCAACGGCATCTCGGGGTACCAACAGCAAAAGCCCGTCACCAGCGTGACGGGCTTTTTCTTTGCCTGATGATCAACTCCCCCTCCCCCTTTCAGAGCTGAAAAAATGCCCCGGATGAAAAGCTCACCCGGGGCATCACCGCATTCACAGTGCATGCTGTGTTAGCGCAGCCAGTCGCGTTAGCGCTTCTATTTGAGCAGCAACAAATTCTCCTGCTGGCGGGAGGCCGTCACCAGCACCGGGATGGACTTGGAGGTGGGGGTAAACGACCCGGCCCCGATACTGTCGATGGGCACCAGCGGGTTGGTCTCCGGATAGTAGGCCGCGATGTTGCCACGCGGGATCTCGTAGATCACCACGTTGAATCCGGTAACAATGCGCTCGCGCCCATCGTTGCAGATGGCCGCCATGTCGACCCGATCCCCTTCGGCAAAGCCAAGCTGGCGAGCATCCGCCTCGTTCATGAACACCACGTTGCGCTGGCCCTTGATGCCGCGATAGCGGTCATCCATGCCGTAGATGGTGGTGTTGTACTGATCGTGGGAGCGCAAGCTCTGCAGCAGCAACACCGGCTGGTCGTTCATCTGTTCGGCATGGCGGGTACACTCCGGCAGCACTGATTGCGGCAGGGGGCTGGCACGAAACTCAGCGCAGCCACTGGCGGTATTCCAGGTCAGCAGCGCCGCGGAGTTATCGAGATGAAAACCGCACGGCTGCTGGATGCGGGCATTGAAATCGGCAAAGCCGGCGATGGTCTGCTCGATGAGATCACGGATACGGGCATAGTCATCGCGCAGGGCCAGCCAGTCGACCCGCTCGCTGCCCACAGTGGCATGAGCCATCCGCGCAACTATGTCGGTCTCGGAGAGGCAAAGGGGCGACACCGGCTCGGCCGCACCGGTCGAAGCGTGCACCATGCTGAAGGTGTCCTCCACCGTGATCTTCTGGTTGCCAGTGCGCTGGATGTCGAGCTCGGTGCGACCGAGACAGGGCAGGATCAGCGCCGCCTTGCCCACCTGCAGATGGCTGCGGTTGAGCTTGGTACTGATCTGCACGTTGAGCTCGGCTTTTTTTATCGCCCCGTAGGTGAAGTCGGTGTCGGGCGCCGCTGCAGCCAGGTTGCCACCCAGGCAAATAAGCACCTTGCTCTTGCCTTCGTCCAACGCCTTGAGCGCTTCGTACACGTTGTGGCCACGGGCCCGTGGCAGGCTCACCTGCAGGTGACGCTCGAGCCGCTCGATAAAGGCGGCGGTCGGCTTTTCGTTGATACCCATAGTGCGGTTGCCCTGCACGTTGCTGTGGCCCCGTACAGGACAGAGTCCCGCCCCCGGCTTGCCAATCTGGCCACGCATCAGGTGCAGGTTAACGATTTCGCGAATGGTATCAACCGAGTGCAGGTGCTGGGTCACCCCCATGGCCCAGCAACTGATAATGCGCTGGCTGGCGGCAAAGACCCGGGCAGCCTGCACGATGTCGGCGCGGGTCAGGCCGGATTGCTGCTCGATCATGGCCCAGTCGGTGGCACGCACCTGCGCCTCATACTCGGCAAAGTGGTGGGTGTGGCGGGCGATAAAGTCGCGATCCACCGCCTCTGGCGCCTCTTCCAGGATGTACTTGGCCATACCGCGGATGGCGGCCATGTCGCCCCCCAGTTTCGGCGTCAGGTATTGGTGGCTGATGGTGGTGGCCGCCGGGGTAAGCAGCTCGAGCGGGCTCTGCGGGCTGGCGAAGCGCTCCAGCGCCACCTCTTTCAAGTTGTTGAAGCTGACGATCTTGCAGCCACCGCGCGCCGCCTGACGCAGGGCATTCATCATGCGCGGGTGGTTGGTCCCCGGATTCTGGCCATAGACAAACACCGCATCGGCCTGGTCGAAGTCATCCAGCACCACAGTGCCCTTGCCGATGCCGACCGACTGGATCAGCGCTACCCCGCTCGCCTCATGGCACATGTTGGAGCAGTCGGGGAAGTTGTTGGTGCCAAACAGGCGACCAAACAGCTGATAAAGATAAGAAGCCTCGTTGCTGGCACGCCCCGAGGTGTAAAACTCCACCTCGTCCGGGCTATTCAGCCCCTTGAGAGTGTCGGCAATCAGGGAGAAGGCGTCATCCCAGCTTACCGGCTCATAGTGATCGGTCGCCGGGTTGTAGCGCATCGGCTCGGTCAGCCGCCCCTGATACTCGAGCCAGTAGTCACTCTGGGTGGCCAGCTGGCGCACCGAGTGGGCGGAGAAAAACTCGGCCCCCACCGTCTTGCCGGTGGACTCCCAGGCCACCGCCTTGGCGCCGTTCTCACAGAACTGGAAGGTGCCGTGGTCGTTGTCACCCCAGGCACAGCCCGGGCAATCGAAGCCGTCGGTCTGGTTGACCCGCAGCAGGTTCTTGATGTTCTGACGGGTCTTCTGGCTGCGCAGCACCTGTTTCATGGTGGATTGCAGGGACGAGAAACCGCCGGCTTTGGCGGGCTTTTCAATATGACTCATGGCACTCTCCGATGGGATCCGCCGGGCGATAGCTCGAATAGCTGACCGGGGCATCAAACTTGGGAATATGAACGACGTTGAGGTTGTATTTGAGGGCCAACCTGACCGCCAGCTGGCTGGGCGATGCCAGGCAGATGAGATGACGGGCACCGAAGCGGGCGGCTTTTTGCACCAGCTCGCTGCCGCAGCGGCTGGTCACCACCAGGGTGTCGCACGCACTTTGCTGACGCAGCAGCAGGCCGATCAGCTTGTCGAGGGCATTGTGGCGCCCGATATCTTCCCGGCAGTGCAGGATCCGCCCCTCGGCATCCAGCGCCAGCGCCGCATGCAGGGCACCGTGTTGCTGCCCCTTGAGCTGCCACTGGGCGATCTGCGGGCGCAGCCCCGCCAGCAATACCCCATCCAGCGGCGGCGTCAGCGGCAACACCGGCAATGCGGGCAGCGCCTGCTCCGCCGCCGCTACACCGCAGATGCCGCAGCCGGTCACCCCGGTCAGCCGGCGCTTGTGCTCGGTCAGGGCGGCCAGAGAGCGGTTGGCGATGGTCACATCCAGTACAATACCCTGTTCGGCTGGCGCGACCTGGATATCGTGGACTTCGTGGTTATGCCGGATGATCCCCTCGCCAAACAGAAAGCCGACAGCAAAGTCGTCGAGATCGTCCGGGGTCGCCATCATCACCGCATGGTTGATGCCATTGATGTTGATGGCGACGGCTACCTCTTCCACCAAATGATCCAGTGACGGCAAGTTGGTGGGGGTTGCGACGGGAGAATGGGCAGGCATGCAGGTTGGCCTAAAAATGCAAGCTGCATTCAAGTTTAGAGAGGCGACTGACGCAAAACCAATGAAATAAATCTATATCCTGATAGAGTCGTTCTATCAGATATGTCTTTTCAATTGATTGATTCTTCAGCGGCCCGTTTCACTACAACCAGATGAACATCAAGCAACTTCACTACTTTCACGAGCTGGCCAAACACCGGCATTTTGCCAAAGCGGCCAAAGCCTGCCACATCACCCAACCCACCCTTTCGGCCAGCATTACCGCGCTGGAAAAGAGTGTCGGCACCGATCTGGTGGTACGCACCAGCCAGTTTGTCGCCCTGACCGAGGCGGGCGAGTTGGTACGCCAGTATGCCGAACGGATGCTGCTGGAACAGGAGGCGCTCAAGCAGGAGCTGGCGCTGTTCCAGGGCGAACTCTCCGGCACCCTGCGTATCGGCATTGTGCCCCAGTCCAATCTCGACATCATGCCGTTTATCGCCCGCTGCAAACAGCGCTATCCCGACATCATCATTCGCCTGTCGGTGCTCAGCAACGAAGCGCTGCTATCACAGCTGGATCTGCATCAGTGCGATATCGGACTGGGATTTGATGAACCCGCCGGCGGAGCTGGCCGGCGCGCCTTTCATGTCTACCCGCAAAGCGCCAACCAGATGGCGGTGCTGATGAACCGTGACGAAGCGGATCTGTACCCGCACAGCAGCGACATTGCGCTTGCTGAACTGCAGCAACAGCCGCTGGTGCTGCCCAGCCGCACCATGCAATTTCGCCAATATCTGGACCGCGCCGCCGAGCAGGGGGGAAGCTCGCTCAACGTGGTACTGGAGACCGACTCGCTGTTCCATCTGGTCAGCGCCGTACGCCACCGGCTGGGCTGGGCCATCGTCAGCGCCGGCCTCGCCCGCTCTGCCAGCAAGCTCTCGGATCTCGTTTGCCTGCCGCTCGCTCCGCTGGAGAATATCGGCCATACCACCTTTCTGACCCGCCAGCAGAGCATCACCCCCGCCATGCGCGCCTTTCTTGAACTGGTGGCAGAAGGTGAACCGGCAAACGCGCCTTGACGCATGCCGAGCAGTAGGCCGCATTAGGTTCTGGCAAAGAAAAAGCCCGCCAGAAGGCGGGCTTTCAGAGAGCAAGCGCGGGCATCAAATCGCCATCTGCTCGTGCGGCGAGCCGTGGTGGCGCAGCCAGACAAAACTCAGCGCCACGATCAGCACCATCAGGGTCATGATGGCACCCAAAGTCACCTGACCGGTCATCGGGAAACCGGCCGCCAGCAGGGTCACCACGCCCGCCCCCAGGTTCTGCATCCCGCCGAGAATGGCCCCCGCGGTGCCGGCCTGACCCGGAAAGGGCTCGATGGCACAGGAAGTGGCGGTCGGGTAGAGAATACCGCTACCGATAAAGTAGACAGCCGCACCACCGACCAGCGAGGCGGCACTCACCACCCCGAACAACCCCGGCACCAGAATGATGAGGGAGCCGAGCGCCAGAAAGGCGATGCCAAGACGCATCAGTTTGCCCTGAGTCAAACGGAAGCTCAGCTTGGCAGAGAGCCAGGCACCGAACAGATAGCCGGGCAGCGGCAGCACAAACAGCACGCTCACGGTACGGGCGCTCAGTTTCAGCACATCGCCCAGCAGCACACCGGCCGCCGCTTCAAATACCGCCAGTCCCGCAAAGGTCGCCATGAGGCAGAGCAGGTTTCCCTGAAACTTGGGGTTGCCCAGCACGTGGCGATAGGCAGCACCGACGCGCAGTGGCTGACGGGCAGCAGCAGGCAGCGTCTCGCCAAACCAGGCCATGATCGCCAGAGTGGCTACGGCACCAAAACCGAACAGGAACCAGTAACCGGCGCGCCAGTTGAACAGCTCGGTCAGCCAGCCCCCAAGCACAGGCGCCAGCAGCGGGGAGAAGATCACCCCCATGCTCACCAGACTGTTGGCGCGGTTGAGCTCGGCGCCGTTGTAGCGATCGCGCATCACGGTACGGCTCATGGCGCCACCGGCACCGGTACCCAGCCCCTGAATAAAGCTGCCCACCAGCAGGGCGGCAAAATGGGGGATGACCTGAATGATCAGGGTGCCTACCAGAAACACCATCATGCCGACGATCAGCACCGGACGACGACCGATGCGATCCGACAACGGCCCGTAGACAAACTGGGAGAGGCCATAGGGGATCAGGTAACAGGCCATCACCGCCTGCAGCTGACCCGAGGCCACATTGAAGTCCCCCGCCATCATGGGAATGGAGGGGACATAGAGGGTCTGGGTCATCTGGCCCACAGCGACCATCAGAATGGTCAGTAAAAACAACGGATAAAAACTGTGCCGATCCATATCAGTCCCAAAAAATCGAAAAAATGCTGCCGCCCTCTGGCACAAAATGGCCCAGAGGAATCTGATCACAGAGGCTGTGATGCAATCAAAAACAGTGTTGGAAACAGTAGGCGGGGAGCCCGCCAAGCCACCGCACAGGACGCTTGGTGGTATGGGGGCATCATAGTGATTCAGCTCACAAAAAACGAACGAATCTTTATAATCGGCTTGCCTTAGTTTTTCTAATATTACGGGGCTTTACGCCCCGTCAGCAGTTAAAAATCAACGTGTTACCATCTGCTGCGCCTGCTTGATCAGCTCATCGGGCTGCTCCTTGCGCGGCGGTATGGTGATCCCCTTCTGGCAGGCAGGCTTCGCGGCCATCCGATCCATCCAGGCTTGCAGATGGGGCAATCCCTCGATGGAGATGCCGCTCCAGTCATAAATCCGCACCCAGGGCCAGGTGGCAATGTCGGCGATGCTGTACTCGTCCGCCAGATATTCGTGATGGGCCAGATGGCTATCGAGCACCTCAAACAGGCGGCGCCCCTCCTTCTGGTAGCGTTCGATGGCGGCAGGGATCTTCTCGGGGAAATAGCGGTAGAAGACATTGGCCTGCCCCATCATGGGCCCTACCCCGCCCATCTGGAACATCAACCACTGAATGGCCTGAGAGCGGCGTTTGGGATCGGCCGGCAACAATTTGCCCGCCTTCTCCGCCAGATAGATAAGGATGGCGCCCGACTCGAATACGGCGAAATCGTCGTTATCCCGATCGACGATGGCCGGAATGCGGCCATTGGGATTGATGGCGAGAAACTCGGGCTTCTTCTGATCCAGTGCCGACAAATCGAGGGGAATGACCCGATAGGGCAAACCCAGCTCTTCCAGTGCAATGGCCACTTTGAAACCATTGGGGGTCGCGGCGGTGTAAAAGTCGATCATGATTCACTCCTTGTTGGTCATAGCCAGATTGCACGATTTGAACAGGATGCAACACCATAGCCGCCTCATCTTGCAACAAGTGACCGGCTCCAGACCATTAAAAAGCGGCGCACCGCTGGCCAAACAAGGCTACGGTACGCCGCTAGTGCGCTCTGGCGATGGTAGATATTAGTTGATCACGGCGACCGGCTTGCGCTGGCGCAGCATGATCAGGCGGGAAAGCAGCGGGAAGTAGGACTCCAGCTTGCGCAACAGCACCCGGCTGCAGGCAGGCTCGGCCAGCTCCGACTCATCCAGCACGATGCCGTTTGAGACAAAATAGAAACGGGGGTCACGCACATCCGGCCCGCAGACCGTCAGCTCCTTGTCCCCCTTGCGGATCAGCAGCGGCAAGACCGGCAAACCGATCGTCTCATCCTCTCCCCGGGCAAATCCGGCATCCTGCCAGGGCGCATCGCCGTCGATCAGCAGGATCGCCGCCTCCGTCTTGGCCGGTTGCCACTGGGCCAGGGGGGTCACGGTGATGTGGGCAAAGTGATCACCATACTCGGGTGATGACCGCAAGATGGCCAACAGTCCCTCGCTGGCAGCTGACACGTTCTGACTCACTAATGACAAATTCATGGTTCACATCCCTATGCTCATGACAGCCTGTATCCGGCTGCTGGGATAAGACTAGCGCAGATCTGGTCTATATTGGAGCCGTCAAATCTGGCAGTGGTAATCAATTGGTCGTAGGGGGATAACAGTTGCCATCGCACAAAATACTGGTATCATACCGCGTCCTTTTATCCCCCGTTCTTTAACATCCAGTGGTGAACCTATGCATCCGATGCTGAATATCGCCGTGCGCGCTGCGCGCAACGCCGGTCAAGTTGTAGTAAAAGCCTTCTCCCAGCCTGAGAACATTGAGGCTATCCAAAAAGGCAGCAATGACTTCGTGACCAACGTTGACCGTGAAGCCGAAGCGACCATCATTCACACCATCAAAAAATCTTACCCGGAGCACAGCATTGTTGCTGAAGAGTCTGGTGAGATTGCCGGTACCAATCCGGACTACCAATGGATCATTGACCCACTGGATGGCACGACCAACCTTGTCAAAGGCATTCCGCACTTTGCCGTTTCCATCGCCCTGCGCGTAAAAGGCAAAACCGAGCAAGCCGTTGTTTACGATCCCATCCGTGACGAACTGTTCACTGCTACCCGTGGTAGCGGCGCCCAGCTGAACGGCTACCGTATCCGTGTCGGCAAAGCCAAAGAGCTGGCTGGCACAGTACTGGCCACAGGTTTCCCCTACAAGCAAAAGCACCACATCGAGTCCTACCTGAAGATGTTCCAGAGCATGTTCATTGAATGTGCCGACATCCGTCGCTCCGGCTCTGCCGCACTGGATCTGGCCTATGTGGCTGCCGGTCGTATCGACGGTTTCTGGGAAATCGGCCTGAAACCCTGGGACACCGCTGCCGGTGAACTGCTGGCCAAAGAAGCTGGTGCCATCGTCACCGACTTCGTAGGTGGTCACAACTACGAAAACTCCGGCAACATCGTGGTTGCCAACCCGCGCGTCCTGAAAGAGATGCTGGGCAAGATCCGCGAAGAGCTACCGGAGTCTCTGGCTAAATAAGCCAGCCTTCGAGCAGACAGATAAAAAAACCGGCGCAAGCCGGTTTTTTATTGCTGCGATATACCCTGTCAGAGCATTCCAACCAACTGCTTATGCTCTTCTTCCCCGTAGCATACGCCCCAACTGCTCGCCCCGTTCCCCATCCCCAAAACAGTTCGTCGCCCTTCTCTCGTTAGCAAATACGCCTTAACCAACCTTCTTGAATATCACCGTACTCAGGCCGGGATAAAAACCTGGCCTCCTGTTTGCCCTGATCTTCATCCTCTTGCGAAGAACACCAACCATCAGGCCTCGAACCCATCGCCAGATAAAAAAACACCCGGCACATGGCCGGGTGTCGTGAGGGCATACAAAGCGCCCCGACTTTTATGAATGAAGAGGCCGGCGTACGCCAGCCCCTTTATCAGGCGAGGCGGAAGCGGCCGATGGTCTGCTTCAGACCCACCGCCAGCTGGCTCAGCTCCAGACAGGCGCGGGCAGTATGATCGGCGCCCAGAGCCACCTCGTTGGCGGACTCGTTGATCCGCTCGACGTTGCGGCCCAGCTCGTCGGAGACCGCATCCTGCTCGCCGCAGGCGCTGGCAATCTGGATCGCCATGTCGGCAATCTGGGCGACCGCCTCTTCAATCTGCTGGATGCCGTTACTGGTCTGCTCGCTCTGATCCACACACTGGCGGATCATTTCGCAGCTCTGGCCAGTGACCTCTTTGGCCTGATTGGCGCGCGCCTGCAGGGTTTCGATGATGGCCACGATCTCGCCGGTCGAGGCCTGGGTACGACCCGCCAGAGTGCGCACCTCGTCGGCCACCACGGCAAAGCCACGGCCTTGCTCGCCGGCGCGGGCTGCTTCGATGGCCGCATTGAGGGCCAGCAGATTGGTCTGCTCGGCGATGCCACGGATCACATCCACAACGACGTTGATTTGGGCAGATTCACGCTCCAGCTCGGTCACCAGCGTACCGGCCTGCTCGATCTCCTCGGCAACCCGGGTGATGGCCACCAGCGAGCGCTGCACATCCTGATTACCTTTGCGGGCTAAGGTATTAGCCGCACTGGCAGACTCAGAAGTGTGCTCTGTATTGCCCGCCACATCAGCAACGGTCGCTTTCATCTGGGTCATGGCCGTCGCCACCAGCGAAATCTCTTGCTGCTGGCTCTGAATACCTTTGGCAGACTGTTCGGAAACCGCACTCACTTCGTCAATCGCCGCCCCTAACTGGGTAACCGCAGCCACCACCTCTTCAATCAGACCGCGCAGGTTGTCCTGCATCTTGAGAGAGGCTTTGGCCAGCATGCCCAGCTCGTCGCGGCCGATATGTTGACGCTCCAGCTGATGGGTCAGATCGCCAGCGGCAATGGCGTTGGCCTGAGCCACCACGGCTTGCAGCGGCAGGCAGATCTGGCGAGTCAGGAACCAGGTCATCACCACCATGAACACCAGCAGGGCACCGATGCTCACCATGGCGAAGGTGGTCACCATGCTGACGCTGCCAAGCAGGCTGCCACGGTTCTCTTTGACGAAACCGAGGTTCACCTGGATCAGCGAGTTGACCGCCTGCTCCAGCGCCCCGAAGAGCGGGTTGGAGGCAAACAGCTGGGTTTTGGCCTGCTCGTGCTGACCCTGCACCAGCAGCATATCAAACTCGTTTACCGAACGTTGATAAGTGAGCCACTGTTGTTTGGCTTGGTTAAACACCTGACGCTCGTTGTCGGCCCCTACGGTCGCCTCGTAGGCACGAAATGCCTCGTCAACCTTGCGAATATTCTCCTGAATGCGGCCACGACGGGCCTGCAGGTCGGCGGCATCATCCACCATCAGCAGGGCAAACTGGGCCCGACGTACATAAGAGACGTCGTAGAGCAGGGTTTCGACCGATAGCACGCTCGGCAAAGTGGAGTCGGTAAAATTCAGCACCCGATCGCGCACGCCGCGCAATTCATTCGAGAGAAAAACACCGAAGACAACGTTGACTGCGGCAATGACCGCAAAAACCACGGCAATCTTTTTGCCGATGGAGAGATTCTTGTAAAACATGGTTGGCTGTTGATCCTCAACTGCTGACAAGCAGGTAAACAGTAGCGATCACATCCGTATGAGCTGATCCCGGCCATTCCTGACGGGAGATGGAAGGTTGCGAAAGCGGGGGAAGGACGATTTCGCGAGGCGCGAATTCTATCACAATATCGCCTAATCCTTCACCAGATTCCACCAAATGAATGCAAGCTGATTTCCTTCACAACCCGACATTCATCACAAAATATTTATAGCGACCAAATCATTTCAAATAGTTAACCGATAAATGCAATCGAGGCAGTGGCATGGACAAGGGACCATCAACTCGTTGTAATGACCAACATGACCCGATGGCGGAGCGCCATCCCCCTTCGTTGTAACCATTTGCTGTAACAAGAGGCCCTGTTTATGGATAACAGCTCGTATCTGCCAGCTTCAACCTGGTCTGCCCAGCTGCGTGAACAACTGCAGGCGCGGCCACTTACCGCCCTCGGTCTCTTTATCGCGCTGGCTGCCGTCTTGCTGCTGCTGTTGCAGAGTATCATCATGCTCGCTACCGGCGAGGTGACCAGCGGCGTGCGCTATGGCCTGATCGGTGGTGCCGCCGGGTTTGCCGCCACCGCCATTGGCGCCCTGCCCGCCCTGTTTCTGCGCTCGGTACCACAAAAGGTAGAGGACACCATGCTGGGCTTTGCCGCCGGCATGATGCTGGCGGCCAGTGCCTTCTCCCTGCTGTTGCCGGGGCTGGAGGCCGCCGAGGGGATCACCGGCAACGGCTTTAGCGCCGCTGCCGTGGTGGTGGTCGGCATGATGCTCGGGGTGCTGTTGATGCTGGGACTGGATCAGTTCACCCCGCACGAACATGACAAAACCGGCCCCTGCGGCCCCGGTCACGAGAGCTGCTCCCGGGTCTGGCTGTTCGTCTTTGCCATCGCCCTGCACAACCTGCCGGAGGGGATGGCCATCGGGGTCAGCTTCTCGCAGGGGGATATGTCGGTGGGGCTGCCGCTTACCACTGCCATCGCACTGCAGGATATTCCGGAAGGATTGGCGGTGGCGCTGGCCATGTGCGCCGCCGGTTTTCGCCCCTCGGTGGCGGTGCTGGTCGCCATCGCCAGCGGCCTGCTCGAACCGATTGGCGCCCTGCTCGGGGTGGGGCTCTCCAGCGGCCTTGCCATCGCCTACCCCATCGGACTTGGGCTCGCCGCCGGCGCCATGCTGTTTGTGGTCTCGCACGAGGTAATTCCGGAGACTCACCGCAACGGTCACCAGACCTATGCCACCCTCGGCCTGATGGCAGGCTTTGCCCTGATGATGACCCTCGATACCGCGCTCGGCTAAAGGCCCTCGCCGCGCCTCATCAATGCTTTTTGTCACCCGCGGGGGGGGGCCCAAGGGGGGGCGCGGGGGGGGGGGGGGTATGGTTGGGGGCGCGCGGGCC
>NZ_JBSTYQ010000009.1:0-180984 GCF_054052385.1 Aeromonas sp. 25-AL00135
TGTCACGCCGGGGGTCGCGGGTTCGAGTCCCGTCCGCTCCGCCACTAATTTGAAGGCCTTCCCGATTGGGAAGGCCTTTTTGCTATGGGCGGTTTTGTCCATAAGAACCACAGATTTGCACAGCAGAGCCCAGTCGTGAGACTGGACTCTGCTGTTTTTAGCGTGTTAAACAGCCAGTGTTAGCATTTATCTGCAGGAAGAGAACTAAAACCCTGTTATCTCCTCCATTTTCTATCTATATCAAGCCCTTACCTGATGGATTACTGGCCATTTTAACTGGTTTACTTTTGGCCAAACTCTGTTCATGGCGCGCGATTAGGGTTGTATCTCGCTTATAACCCGGTAGAGTAAGGGCATCTTGAGTTTGCCTGTCCCGTGCCGAGTTTGCCGGGTTCCAGGTGTAACTTGGCCAGTTTTTATCAACCTTAAGTCAGTGGTATCGATATGGAACAAGTAAACAAGTCCACCTTCAGCGATGTACTGGAATATGTGCGTATGTCCCGTCGCCAGAACAAACTCAAGCGTGAAATTGCGGATAACGAGAAGAAGATCCGTGACAACCAGAAGCGCGTGCTGCTGCTCGACAACCTGAGCGACTACATCAAGCCGGGCATGAGCATTGATGATGTACAGGCGATCATCGCCAACATGCGCGCGGACTATGAAGAGCGCGTGGATGACCACATCATCAAGAACGCCGAGCTTTCCAAAGAGCGTAAAGAGCTGAGCACCAAATTGAAGGGCATGAGCTCTCACAAATAAGCATTCAGCTTTCGCTTAAGAGACACCGGCCACTGGCCGGTGTTTTGTTATCAGCTCGGATCTCTGCCACTCCTGCAACAATCGGCTCCCCTTTTTAGAATTGCCCTGTTACCATCACCACAAAGCGGTCAATAGTTTCAAGCCATTGACTTGAAAAGACTAAGCTTGAGTGAAACACAATAAATTGCGCAACCATGGTGGGGCTGATATGGGCGCATCAGAACAGACGGATTTGACACAAGTGGCATCTCAAGATTCATCTGTCCAGACCTCGGACGGGAACCCAAAGCGTAAGCGCCGTCCCTGGTGGCGTTGGCTGTTCTGTTTTCTCTTTTTATTGTGCCTGGGGGCGGTGATCGCTCTGGTTGGCTATGAGATGAAAACCTCGAAGCTGCAATCTCAGGAGATCTCCCGCTATGCCGCCAAGCTCACCTATCAGGTCGAGCCTGGCCAGAGCAAGCAGATCGCTTTCCCTGAGGATGGCCCGTTCGACAAGCGGCTCGGCTATGTGCAACTGCCGATGATGCAGGAGCGTTTGCTTCAGCGGGGCTATGAAGTCAGCAAGCAGGTGCATTTCTCCGACGCGCTCTATGACTACGCCAGTCGTGGCTTCTTCGTACCCTATACCGAGAAGGTGCAGGCTGGCCTGACGCTGCACGATTGCCGCGCTGAGCCCTTCTATCAATTCAAGTATCCGACCCATCACTATCCGGATTTTGACTCCATTCCACCGCTCGTCATCCAGTCGCTGCTGTTTATCGAGAACCGCGATCTGCTGAGCAACGAAGAGCCGTTGGCCAACCCGGCGGTCGACTGGCCCCGTTTTGCCAAGGCCGCGCTCTCTCAAGTGGGCAAGGCGCTCGATATGCAAGATCAATCTGCCGGTGGCAGTACCCTGGCGACCCAGGTGGAGAAGTATCGCCACTCGCCGGATGGCCTGACCCTGTCGCCGACCGAGAAGATCCGTCAGATGGCCTCTGCCAGCGTGCGGGCCTATCGTCTCGGGCCGGAAACCCTCGAAGCGCGCAAACTGGTCGCCTGGGCCTACCTCAACTCGGTACCGCTCTCGGCTGCGCCGGGATATGGTGAGGTGCATGGTTTGGGGGATGGTCTCTGGGTCTGGTTTGGTGCCAATGTCGATGACGTGAACCGTCTGCTGGACCCCGCCCGCAACCAGAACGCACCGCTGGCCGAGCAGGGGCTTGCCCTGCGTCAGGTTGTCTCTTTGATGATTGCGCACCGCCGTCCCTCTTACTATCTGGCTCAGGGGCGAGAGGCATTAGCTACCCTGACCGACAGCTATCTGCGCCTGTTTGTGCAGGAGGGGATGATCACGCCACCTCTGATGGAGGCGGCGCTCAAGGCCAAGATTACGTTCCGGGACTTCCTGCAGTCCCCGGCGATCACCCGGGTGAACAATAACAAGGGGTTGCAGGTTGCCCGTACTCGCCTTAGCCGTCAGCTCGGGGTGCAGCTCTATGACCTCGACCGGATGGATCTGACCGCCGATACCAGCCTCAACATGCCGCTGCAGAACGAAATCTCCCGTTATCTGCAACAGCTGGCCGATCCGACGTTTGCCGCCCAGGTAGGGCTGTTTGGTGAGCGCCTCCTCTCGCCGGAGAAGACCGGCGATGTGCGCTACAGCTTCACCCTGTTCGAGAAATCGCCGGAAGGGTTCAAGGTGCGGGTACAGACCGACAACACCGATCAGCCGTTCGATATCAACGAAGGCTCCAAGCTGGAGTTGGGCTCAACCGCCAAGTTGCGGGTGCTGACTACCTATCTGGAGATCGTGGCCGAGCTGCACGACAACTATGCCGGGATGCCGGTCGAGAATCTGCGTAAATTGGCGGCAGTCTCTCAGGACAACCTCAGCCGCTGGGCCATCACCTATCTGATGACGGCTCAGGACAAGAGCCTGCCTGTAATGCTGGAAGCGGCGCTGGATCGCAAATACTCCGCCAGCCCCAACGAAGGGTTCTTTACCGGTGGCGGCATGCACACCTTCAACAACTTCCGCCGCGAGGATAACAATCGCATTCCGACGTTGCGTGACTCTCTGCGTGAGTCGATTAACTTGCCCTTTGTGCGGCTGATGCGCGATATCGTGCGCTACAGCCTCTACAAGGAGGGCAACCGTGCCCAGTTGCTGAAGGATGACAAGGATCCCCGTCGTCAGGAGTATCTGGCCAAATTTGCTGACAAAGAGGGCCAGACCTATCTGCTGCGCTTCTGGCGCAAATATCGCGGCAAGACTCCCGAGGAGCAGCTCGATACCTTCCTTGACGGTCTCAAGCCGAGTGCGGTACGTCTGGCGGCGGTTCACCGCTACCTGATGCCGGAAGCCAGCGAAGCCGCATTTGCTGCCTTCCTGGCGGAGCGGTTGCCGCGGGAGAAGTTGAGCGCCAAGCGGGTCAATCAGCTCTATGTGAGCTATGGCCCGGGCAAGTATTCACTGCCGGATCAGGGCTACATCGCCCGGGTTCACCCGCTGGAGCTGTGGTTGCTGGCCTATCTCAAGGAGTTCGACAAGGCGACCTTTGCCGACGCGGTGGCGGCCAGTCGTGACGAGCGACAAGAGGTCTACAGCTGGCTGTTCAAGACCCGTCATCGCAGTGCCCGTGACAGCCGGATCCGCACCATGCTGGAGGTTGAAGCCTTCCTCGATATCCATCAGCGCTGGGCCAAGCTCGGTTACCCGTTCGACCATCTGGTGCCTTCGCTGGCGACCGCCTTGGGTAGCTCCGGCGATCGCCCGGCTGCACTGGCCGAGCTGATGGGGATTATCCAGAATGGCGGTGTCCGCTCGCCAACCCTGCGTATCGAGCACCTCTCGTTCGCCAAGGGGACGCCCTTCGAGACCGAGTTTGAGCCGCAGCACACCGAGGGTACCCGGGTGATGCCGGCAGAGGTGGCGGCCGCCCTGCGCAGTGCGCTTTCCAAGGTGGTTGAAGGGGGCACGGCAAGACGTATCGCCGGTGCCTTTACCCTGCCGGATGGCACTGTGCTGCAGATGGGGGGCAAGACCGGGACCGGGGATAACCGGATTGAAACCGTGGGTCGTTATGGCAACGTGACCAGCTCGCTGGCGCGCAACCGCACCGCGACCTTCGTTTTCTATCTGGGTGAGGATCACTTCGGTACTCTGACCGCCTATGTACCGGGTAGCCAGTCTGACAAGTTCCGCTTCACCTCGGCGCTGCCGGTGCAGGTGCTCAAGGGGATGGCTCCCCTGCTGACGCCTTACCTGCAACCGGGCTCCCATACCCAGTGTCTGGCGAACCAGTGATGTGAGCGAATTACCGCTCATCACGCAGATAACTGACCAGAAAAAACGGGGAGGCTGACAGCCTCCCCGTTTTTATTTCCTTATCGAACGCAGCGGCGCTCGATTGCGGTCAGGCGTTCAGTACGAACTGTTCGATCACCTGAGCTACGCCATCTTCATCGTTGCGGGCAGTGGTGTGCTGGGCGAGAGCCTTGATCTCGTCGGTGGCATTGCCCATCGCAACCCCGAGGCCTGCGTATTCGATCATGTGGCGATCGTTGCCCGCATCCCCGACGCAGATCACCTGATCGGCGGTCAGGCCAAGGTGCTCGGCCAGTGCGGCCACGCCGGTTCCCTTGTTGCTCTGCTTGTTCATGAACTCGAGGAAGAAGGGGGCGCTCTGTACCACGGTATAGCGCTCATAGAGCTCTGCAGGCAGTCGCTCGATGGCGCGGGAGAGCTGGGGCGGCTCGTCGATCATCATCACCTTCATGATCTGCTCGTCGGCAGGCAGGGTGGCGAAGTCGATCAGATTGATCGGCATGCCTATCAGGCGAGATTCGTGCTCGGTGTAGGTGCTGACACGGGGACTGATCAGGCCACGGGTCACCGAGAAACCGTGGACGTTCACCTCCAGCTCGTCAGCCAGTTTGGCGACGGCGCTGGCGTCACTGCCAGTCAGCAGCTGGCTGCGGATGATGCGCTGATCGGCCACCTGTTGCACCAGAGCACCGTTGTAGCAGATGACGTAGTCATGCTCTGTGGTGAGGCCGAGCTCTTCCAGATAGCGGCTCATCCCTTCCAGGGGGCGGCCGGAGGCCAGCACAACGGTTACCCCTTTGGCGCGCGCGGCGCTGATGGCGGCGTGGGTGCGGGGAGTAATCTGGCCCTGCGGGTTGAGCAGGGTGCCATCCATATCCAATGCGATCAGCTTGTACATCTCTCACTACCTGAGTCTGGGTGGCCCGCCCGGTGGGGCCAAGGAAGTGGCGAGTGTAGCGAAAATCGGCGGCGGGATCACGGTCGGCACAGAGAGCGGTCCGTTTGGGTTGAGCTATTTGTGCCCCTCGTAAGGGGTCATCTCCAGGGTTTCATCATGGATAGTCAGGCGGGTAGGGCCTCGGGTGATGGTAACCTTGCGCTTGAAGCTGGCCATCTCGACCTCGATGCCGGAGTAGAGGTGTTGGGTGGCAATGACCTCCATCTGAGCCATCAAGTTTCGCAGCTCCTCCTGGTTGGCGGTGAGCTGCTCATCGAGCTGGGCCAGTTCGGCCAGCTGATGGTCCCGGATCGGTTTGAGTTTGCGCAGGGTATCCGGATTGCGCTTGTCGCCGGGCAGTTGCAGCAACTTCATGACCAGCTCCTTGATTTTCTCCAGCTGGGCCTGACACGCCTGCTGGCGCAGCTTGATCTGGTGTTCTTGCTCCTTGTGGGTGAAGTAGCCGCCGAGGATCTGCAGCCGGGTATGGTTGGCGGCCTCTGCCCCCAGGCTGGGAGCCATGATCAGGCGATTGGCAATGCTGGTGCCCCCCAGCAGAGTGCCTTTGCGCATGTTGCTATCGCCCACCTTGATGTCTTGTCCGCTGCGGGAGTAGCAGTGGCTGAGCTGGCTCTGGATCTGGATATCCCCCCCCGCTTCCAGCTGGGCATACTGGGCGTAGCTGGCGTGGATCTCCCCCTGCGCATTGAGTTGGCAAAGGTACTCCCCCTGCTCGTTGCGGCGGCCAATGATGCCGTGGCGTACCGTGATGCTGCCCCCAGCTTCGATCCAGCCTCCTTCGATAAAGCCGCCGATGACGATATCACCACTGACCCTGATCTTCATGCCCGGGTTGACGTCGCCGCTGACGATTAAGCCCCCTTCAAAATCAATGTGGCCGTGGCGGGCATCCACCTGTTTGACGCTGAGCACCTCGTCCACCTTCATGCCTGCTTTCTCCTGACAGGGCAGGCCAGCCCGACCGGCAATCAGCAGGTCGGGATCGTCGGGGGAGATAAAGGTGCCCTCGCCAGCACTCATCGGGCTGTCTTTGCCATCCTTGGCGGGCAGGTCCTGACCGGTCACGGTAAAACCGGGCACCCCGACGGTGGCCGGATGACGGCGCATCAGCGGAGCACCGGCCTTGACGGTGACGATGGAGCCGAGATCCCGCAGATCGACCTTGCCATGACCCAGCTCCTGCGGTTTGAGGATCCGTTCGGCCGGGGTCTCCACCAGCCGCTCATAGCGAGTGTCCTGACCATTGACGGCAGGCTGGCCGTTGGCAATCACCAGCTTGAGCTGACTGCCGGGGGCGGCTTCCTTGGCTGACTGGATGGCAGCGGTGAGCAGTTGCTCACTCACCCCCTGTTTGATTTCGCTGATGGCGATCGCCTCTTTCAGCTGTTCCAGCGTCACATACTTGCCCCCCCAGTCGGCAGTGATCTGGGCGATGGCGCTCATGCGATCCTTCTCCACTATTACGGCGAGTCGGGCATCCTGACGCTTGCCGATGGGGATGGGGTTGGCAGGGACGGGGGCGGCAGGGTTGGTGAGCAGGGTATTGAGCAGACTGATGGCCTGTTTGATCCCCTCGGGCAGCGGCTGATAGCGGCGACAGTTGGAAGCGAGCAGCAGAGCCTGCACATCCTGTTCCGTGACAGGTTTGGTGAGACCGGCGGCAATCCGCAGGCAGACCAGTTCCATATCGCTTGATAGCAGCAACCACTCTTTGCTTAACACCGCATCTCCTTGCAGGATGAAAACGGAGCGATCGGCTCGCTCCTCTACTGTCATTTAATCTCTCAATGATTAATAAAGCGAGTCACCAACCCTGAGAGTGGGCAGTATTCAGATATTTCCTCTGAATGGTCAATGAATTGAAGTCAAATCGGTGATGGCGGCCGGATAAATATGGGTGCTGTTTGGCAATGGCGTGAAAAGGCGGATCGCAGCGCCAGCAACATAGGGTCGCTGGCAGGGGCGGTAGTTATCAGCTGCGCTGGGCTGTTCTGGCCAGGGTGAGGTAATCGCCGAGTACCGGCTCACCCAGCATATGGCGGCGCAGCATGTCGAGGGCGGCAAAGGCGAGGATCTTGCGGCGGCTCTCCGGGTCGGGGTGGCTGACCTTGACCGTCTGACCGATGTGCATGCCATCGGCGCTGAGCAGCAGTGGCACCCCCTCTGCGCCCTCTCGCCCTATGGTCAGTTGCAGGCCCGCATCGGTCGTCGGCAGTTGTGCCAGCTCATCGGCCAGTTGCGTGCTGAAGTTGGCCTCCAGCCGGGGATGGCCGTGACAAAGCGCCAGCAGCGCGCCGCCACTCTCCCCCTCCAGCAGAGCCAGCGGTTTGCCTTGCAGTAGCGCCAGGGTCTGCTGCGCCGGTTCCGTATCTCCGCTGCCAACCAGCCAGGGGCGGATCGTATCCAGCAGTCGGCGCTCGGCACTCTCCATGTCAGCGGTACTGGCGCCGTGGCCGATTAGCTTCAGCTCGATAAGGGGCATGGAGGAGCGGTAACCCAGCTCGATACCCATGGGCCAGGGGGCGGCATCCAGCATATCGCTGAGGGCTGATTCCGAGATGCCGAAGGTGTAAAAGCGACGCAGCTCGGTATCGATCTGTGCACCGGCCAGCTGTTTGAGGCGCGGCAGAATTTGCTCGCGTACCATCTGCTTGAATTCGAACGGCACGCCCGGGGTGAAGAAGAGCTGGCTCTGGCCACTTCGCACCACAAAGCCGCAGGCGGTGCCAACCGGGTTGTCGAGGATTTCGCACCCCTGTGGCAGCCATGCCTGTTTGGCATTGCTTTGTGCCATGGGGCGGCCACGGCTGGCGTAGCGCGCTTCGATGGTAGCGAGCCAGTCGGGGAAGAGGGTGAGCGGTTGGTCAAAGGCCTCGGCTGCCGCCTGAGCAGTGAGGTCGTCGGCAGTGGGCCCGAGCCCGCCACACACCAGCACCACCTCGGCGCGGCTGGCACTCTCTTGCAGCACCGTTTTCAGGTCAGCGAGGTTGTCACCCACCGTCAGGCGACGGCGCACCTGCCAGCCCTGTTCCAGCAGCAGAGCGCTGAGCCAGGCCGCGTTGGTATCCACCACCAGACCCGTCACTATCTCGTCTCCGGTACTGATGATCTCGATACGCATGGCAGGCTCCTTGGGTTAAACGGGTGGCAATGGTTGGCCTCGGGCCAACACAATCAGGCTTTGTTGTGCTCGAAGTAGTAGCTGATCCGGGTACGCGGATTGAGGTACTCGAACACTGCGGGCGGCAGTCGTTTGGGGTGGATCACCTTGGCGATCGACAGTTCGGCTTGCTGCAGGTCGATGATGGCCGCTTCCTGACGGGGAATGCGCGGATCGTAGACCAGTACCGAGGGGTAGAGCAGGCGGGAAGCATTGACCGACATTACCAGCCCCACCTGACCGTTGGAGAGTTGCACCACGCTGCCGGGGGGATAGATCCCCATCAACCGGATCAGCATGCTGAGGTACTCCGGATTGAACTGCGCCTTGCGCTGCTTGTAGAGGCCGCTCAGAGCCGAGTAGGGCACCTTGGCCTGCATGTGGCAGAGGTTATCGTACTCGTTGATCAACGACACCATCTGGGTCAGCGGATCGAGCTGGCCGCCCTTGAGCCCTTCCGGCCCGCTGCCATCGAGATATTCGTGGTGATGCAGCACGATCCCCTTCGCCTCGGCTGGGAAATCCTTGGCCAGATTGAGCAGATCCAGCCCGTAGCGCGGGTGCTGGGCCATCAGGTTCTGCTCCGGCTTGGTCAGTGGCTCGGTCTTGCGCAGGATCTGGCTCGGGATCTTCAGTTTGCCGATGTCGTGGAACAGCGCCCCCATGCCGACCTGACGGATCTCGTCGGCCGACATGTTGCACTCCTTGGCCAGCAGCATGCTGAGCACACTGACGTTGAGAGAGTGGAAGTAGAGGTTGTTGCCATCCTCGCTGTCGGAGACCAGATGGAGCACCATCTCGTCCACCGACAGCAGTTGCTCGGTCATGGCGTTGACCAGCTCCTGCGCCTCGCCGATAGCATTGAGGGGGCGGGACTGGATCTTGCTCATCACGCTGCGCACCTGCGCCAGCGACTGCTGGAACTGTTTCTCGCACTGCTGCAGATTGCGGCGATAGAGTTGCAACTGCTCGATGCGGCGCTCCTTCTCCTGCTGCATCTGGGCCTGGCGCTGGGCGGCGTCTGCGCTCTCTTGTTGCTGAGGCTGTACCTGATTGAGGGGCTTGGGCGGAACGTCGCTCTTGTCGGGAATGATGGTGACCAGTTTCAGGCCGAGACGGCGGATCAGCTCGATCTCTTCTTCACTTTTGATCTTGAAGCTGGAAAACAGGAACGGGTGTTCGCGCCACCCCAGTGGCAGGGAGACATAGTTGCCGACTTGCAGTCGATCTACGGAAATCTTGATACCGGTCATTATCTTGGAAGCAGGAGACACACTGAGCCGTATGCTAGTCAAAGGCGGGGGTGAATACAAAAGGTATCTGATGACAGGGCAGGAGCTTTATTATAGGCTTCTGGATGTCCAGACATATTTACTGATGCAGTACAGGGAGTAAGCATGCCGATCAAGATCCCGGATCAGTTACCTGCCGCCGAAGTGCTGGGGCAGGAGAACATCTTCGTGATGACGGAATCCCGGGCCGTCACCCAGAACATCCGTCCGCTGCGGGTGCTCATCCTCAACCTGATGCCAAAGAAGATTGAGACCGAGATCCAGCTGATGCGGATGCTCTCCAACTCGCCGCTACAGGTGGATGTGGATCTGCTGCGCATCGATGACAGGGAGTCAAAGAACACGCCGCAGGCCCATCTGGAGAACTTCTATCACGACTTCGAGCAGGTGCGTGGCAACAACTACGACGGCATGATCATCACAGGGGCGCCGCTCGGGCTGGTGGAGTTCGAAGAGGTGGTCTACTGGCCGCGCATCGTCGAGATCATCGAGTGGTCCCATCAGCATGTCACTTCCACCCTGTTCCTCTGCTGGGCGGTGCAGGCGGCGCTCAAGGCGCTCTATGGTATGGAGAAACAGACCCACGGCGAGAAGCTCTCCGGGGTTTACCGCCACCATCGCCTCGATGAGCATGAGCCGCTGCTGCGCGGTTTCGATGACGAGTTCGTCGCCCCGCACTCCCGTTATGCGGCGTTTGATGGCGATCTGATCCGTGCCCAGACAGACTTGCAGATTTTTGCCGAGTCAGAAGAGGCGGGAGTCTATCTGGCGGCGACCAAGGATTGTCGTCAGGTGTTTGTCACCGGGCACCCGGAGTACGATGCCCTGACGCTGGACGGGGAGTATCAGCGGGATCTGGCGGCGGGGCTCGACCCGGCCATTCCGGTCAACTACTACCCGAATAACGATCCGAGCCGGACCCCGCGCGCCAGCTGGCGCAGCCATGGTCATCTGCTGTTTGCCAACTGGCTCAACTACTACGTTTATCAGCTCACCAGCTATCGGGTGGAAGATATCGGCAAGGTCTTTACCTACGACCAGGGAGGCAAGTAGTCAGTCGCCCTGCGCCAGCCGCTCGGCCAGCTGGTCGAGCCACTGGCGGTGGCAGGCCAGGGTAAACGCCTTGGATCTGTGGGCCTTGATGGCGGCCATCGCCTCTTGCTGTGGCTGGCCGAAGGTCATCAGCAGTGCGGCGGCGACCAGACCGGTACGACCGCTGCCCCCTTTGCAGTGGATGACCAGATGTTTGCCATCGCCCAGCAGCTCGCGCAACTGCGGCAGCGCCTGTTGCCAGGCAGCCTCGAAGTCGGTGTCGGGGGCCAGATCATCCTCGATGGGTAGATGGAACCAGCGCATCCCTTCGTGTTCGACCTGCTGGCCGAGCTGCGCCAGTTCGAGTCGGATCAACTCGGCGCTTGTCATCAGGGTCACCACCCCGTGGGCACCGGCCAACCGCAGTTGATCGAGCGCCAGGGTCAGCGGCACCTGCTGGGTGCCGGGGCAGGGGGTCAGCAGCAGCTGACCGTCGACACGGGGAACCTCAAGGCTCCAGAAGGGGTGATACGGGTGCATGGCGGATCCTCGCGTGGTGGCCGCAGGGCTGCGACCGGTGAATGGCGCCAAGGATAGGCGGGGCAGGGGGGATGTCAATGGCCGTTGTGTTTGCCCCGGTTTACGGGCAGAGTCTAAAAAATTGAGCGGTTCAAGGAGTTAAGATGAGAAACCTGGATCAACTGGATTTGGATATCCTGGCCCATCTGTTTCGGGATGCGGGCATGACCAACAAGGATCTGGCCGCGCTGGTGGGCGTTGCCCCCTCCACCTGTCTGGAGCGGGTGCGCAAGCTGCAGCAGGATGGCGTGCTCAAGGGGGCGCACTGCGAAGTGGATTATCAGGCCCTCGGTGGTCACATTCAGGCCATGGTCTCCCTGCAGCTGGCCCGTCACAGCCGTCAGATCATCGATGCTTTCCGCGATGCCATTCTGGCGCTGCCCGAAGTGATCAGTCTGTTCCACATGGGGGGCAAGGATGATTTTCTGGTGCACCTCTGTGTCTCCGATACCGAGCACCTGCGCAACTTCGTCTTTGATCACTTCACCTCCCGCGAAGAGGTGGTGCACCTCGAAACCTCGCTGGTATTCGAGCACAAGTTCAGCCGCTCCCTGCCCTGCTTTCCCCAGCCATAACGGCCAGTGGGCCGACAGTATGAATAGATAGAAAAAACCGCCAGCTGGCGGTTTTTTCTATTCTGCTATGGGTTGAAGCAGCACGAGCAGCTCAATTGGCTGCGGTGCGTTCATCCTTGGCCGTCTGATAGAGGCTCTTCTGATAGGCCATGCGGCCCCACAGGGCAAGACCGAGGGCATCCTCCTTCAAGGCGTCCGGCTGCGCCGCCAGAGTCAGCTTCTCGCTGGCATTGTCGTAGACATAGCCCTCTGCCGCCCGTTCCGGTTGCAGGATCACCACATCCTTGCCGCGCATCAGGGCGAAGTTCTTGTCGTACTGCATGATGGCGCGCCCCGGCCAGTCGGCGGGCATGCGGGTCAGATCCTTGCCGAGCATGGGGTAGTCGGCACTGATCCCCATCAGGGAGAGCAGGGTCGGCGCCATGTCGATCTGGCTGACGATGCGCGGATCCTTTCTCGGCGCAATACCGTCGCCCATGATAACCCCCGGAATATGAAAGCGGGGAATGGGCACCAGACTGGCGCCACCGACCCGGCTATCGTGGTCGGCGATGACCAGAAACAGGGTGTCTTTCCAGTATTCGGACTGTTTAGCCTTCTTGAAGAACTCGCCGATGGCGTAATCCGCATACTTGGCCGCGTTGTTGCGGGTCTGTTTGGGTTGCTCGAAGAGTTCGATGCGGTTGTCCGGGAATTCGAACGGATCGTGGTTGCTGGAGCTAAACACCAGACTGAAGAAGGGTTTGCCCTCTTTGTGCAGCGCCTTGAAGGTCTCGTCGGCCTTGGCCATCAGATCCTCATCGGAGGCGCCCCAGGAGCCCTTGAACACCGGATTGTCGAAATCCTTCTGTTCGACGATGGTGGTGAAGCCGTTGCCGAGGAAGAAACTGCGCATGTTGTCGAAGTGGCTCTCGCCGCCGTAAATAAAGCTGGTGTCATAACCCCGCTGCTTAAGCAGATCCGCGATGGTGAAGAAGTTGGTCTGGCTCTTGCCGAGTTTGACCACCGCCTGTGCCGGGGTCGGCGTGAAGCCAGTCAGTACCGCCTCGATACCGCGCACCGAGCGGGTGCCGGTGGCGTAGAGCTGCTCGAAGGCCCAACCCTGCTGCGACAGGGCATCGATGTTGGGGGTGAGCGGCAGGCCGCCGAGGGAGCCGACAAACTGGGCGCCCAGGCTCTCCTGCAGCAGGATCACCAGATTCTTCGGTTTACCCTGGAAGCTCGCCTCGTTGAAGGTCTGGCTGGGCAGCAGATCGGAGTTGAAATCACTGGCCGGACGGCCACTCTCCTTGCGCATGACCTCGAGCACCTTCTGAGGGGTCATCTCGCCGTAAAACTGGCCGGCATCCTCCTCGGCGCCCATCTGCTTCATGGCAAAGAAGAGGGAGTAGGCGGAGTTGACGGTGAGCGAGTTGACCAGCGGATCCTCGGCAAAGGCGACCATGGCCGGGTTCAGGGCGCGGTGGCCGAGACTGGAGCGGGCACCGAGAAAACCTATGGCCAGAATGAGCAGGGCGAAGGCCGGACGCAGATACCAGCGGGGGAAGCTGAGGCCACGTACCAGACGGCCGCTCAGCCACCAACCGCCGGTCAGCATGGCGCCACTGAAGAGTACCGCCAGCAGCAGCTCGGCTTTGCGCCCCGCCCACAGCATGGCGAACACCTCTTTCGGATAGATGAGGTACTCCACATAGAGACGGTTGGGACGCACGCCATACTCGGTGACAAACGAGGGGGTGGAGATCTCGAGGAACAGCATCAGCCAGAGTCCGACGGTCAGCCAGACGCGCATCAGTTGCAGCCAGCCTCGGCCGATGGCATGGGGGCCTGCCAGCAGCAGAGTGAGCATGGCGGGGACACCCCAGACCCAGCAGAGGGTCGCAAAGTCTACCCGGATCCCTTGCAGCAGCATCTCCTGCCAACCGGCCACGGCATCCACCCGTTCCAGTTGCCATATACCGAGGGCGATTCGGCTGAAAGAGAGAGAGAAAAGCGCGAGCGCGCAGAAGACGGCGAAGGGCCAAAACGGGCCGAGTCGCTGTTTTAGATCTGTCATGTTTGTTCCTGAATGAGACTCTAAACGTCTGTCCACAGACGTTTTTTTAGTTGTTGTGAGGTTATGACAGATCGAATTGGTTAAGGTTGCATTCAAGTTTGTTAAAAGTCGGCATTAACACATTTATCATCTAAAAATGTGATGCCACGCCACTAATGAGCACAGAATAATCTGCTGGATAAAATGTGAGCCACAGCGTGTATGGATGGGGAGTTGGTGTTTATAATTGCCGCGAATTATCTCAATCGGAGCCGAAGGGATGCCGGTCTTTATCGATGTCGAGTATGTGCGGGGATGGCGCCTGTTTTTGGTGTTATCGGATGGCACCACGGGGGTGCTGGATCTGACCCCCTGGCGAACCCAGCCGCTATTTGCAAAGCTGGAGAGCGAGCGTCACTGCGCCCGGGTCTTCATCAACCGTCACCACCAGCTGGAGTGGCCTGTTGGCTGCACGCTATCCGCCCATGAGGTCTATCACCTCATCTCTCCCATTGATGAGCGGGAAGCCTTCAGCTAATCCCCATTTTTTGTGAGCCAACGCCAGATTCCTGTTGCTGGAATGTTTGCCCGTTTGCCTTTCTGAGCCAACTTGGGTAAAACCTGCGCAACATTTTGCCAACTTGCCTTCGCTTCACCTGACAGAGGCTTGCCGCTTTCGCGCCGCAGGCCTTTTTTGCGGCCTGACGGCAAACCTTTCCCTTGCTGAAAGGTTTGATTGGTTGAATGAAAATAACAAAACAAACAAATACATAAGGAAAATGTATGGCTTGTCATATGCGCACTCCTCTTGCCCTGCTGGTGGGCGGGCTCGCCTGTCACGGCGCCGCCGGTCAGGAGTCGGTGCAACAGCTGGATCCCATGGTGGTGGTGGCAACCCGCCCCGCCAGCACACTTGAAGTGACACTGGATCCCAAGAAGCCCGGTTCCCCCATGCCCGCTGCCGACGGCGCCGGTTATCTGAAGAATGTCACCGGCATGAGCATGGTGCGCAAAGGGGGGCTCGGTGGCGACCCTGTGCTGCGGGGGATGGGGATGTCCCGCCTCAACGTGCAGATGGATGGCGGCATGCTGGCCGGTGGCTGTGGCGGCCGGATGGACCCGCCCACGGCCTATGTGTTCCCCCAATCCTTTGACCGGATCCGGGTGCTGAAGGGGCCGCAATCCCTCGAGCAGGGTGCCACCCTGGCGGGAACCGTGCTGTTCGAACGGGACAGACCCGAGTTCACCGCACCGGGCCTCAAGGCCGATGCCTCGGCCCTCTATGGCAGTTTTGGCCGCGATGACCAGATGGTGGATATGACGGCGGGTTCGACCGATGGCTATCTGCGCGGTCAGTTCACCCACTCCGACAGCGACGATTA
Organism: Aeromonas sp. 25-AL00135; assembly: GCF_054052385.1. Lineage (NCBI taxonomy): Bacteria > Pseudomonadati > Pseudomonadota > Gammaproteobacteria > Aeromonadales > Aeromonadaceae > Aeromonas > Aeromonas sp. 25-AL00135. The sequence continues at coordinate 15,089 of NZ_JBSTYQ010000009.1, forward strand.
CCGCGATGGTCACGGTAACAAGGTGCGCTCTTTCTATCGCCGCGAGAACGGCACCGCCCAGCTGGGCTGGACGCCGGGGGAGCACACCTGGCTGGAGCTCACCGCCGAGCGCAGCAATGCCCGTGCCGCCTATGCGGATCGCACCATGGATGGCCCCATGTTTGATCGCGAATCCTTCGGGCTGAAGCTCAAGCAGGAGCAGATCACCACTCACTGGCAGCGCAGCGAGCTGACCCTGTGGGACAACTACATCGACCACATCATGGACAACTTCAGCCTGCGGCAAAACAGCGGCATGAAGATGCTCTCCAACCCGGATCGTCGCAACACCGGCGGTCGCTGGGCCAACGATATCGCCCTGCCAGCAGACTGGTTGCTGACCGCCGGGCTCGACAGCAACCGGGATCAGCACCGCAGTCGGAGTGGGGTCGACTATGCCACCAAGGATCGCCCGCGCACCCTGCGTTTCGAGCAGCAGGGCGGCTTCGCCGAACTGGGTCGTCAGCAGGGGGCTCACAGCTACAAGGGTGGTTACCGTCAGGATAGGGTAGAGACCACCCGCTATGGCGCCGGTGAACAGACCCTCTACAGCGATACCCTGAGTCTTAACAGCGGGTTTGGCCGCTACGAATATCAGTGGTCGCCACGCTGGTCCAGCTATCTGGCCTGGGGGCAGGCAGAGCGTGCGCCGGACTACTGGGAGCGCAGCAAGGACAGCACCCCGTTCACCCTCAACCCGGAGCGCAGTCGCCAGTGGGATGCTGGGTTGGCCCTGCGCAGTCGCGAGCTGGACCTGACCCTCTCCCTCTTTAGCGCCGATATCAAGGACTACCTGCTCTACAACAGCAAGTCGAACAAGGTGCGCAATATCGATGCCCAGACCCGGGGTGGCGAGTTGGAGGGGCGCTGGCAGTTTGCCGAGCAGTGGCGTCTCGATGGTGGTCTGGCGGTGGTCTATGGCGAAAATCAGAGCGACAACAAACCGCTGGCCCAGATGCCACCGCTCGATGGCAAGCTGGCGTTGGGCTGGCAGCCAAATGAGGCGCTGAACTTCACCCTGCTGGGGCGCGCGGTGGCGGCGCAGGATCGGGTAGATCTCTGGTCCGGTACCGTTGCGGGTCAGGATCAGGGGGAGACCCCAGGCTTCTTCACCATGAACCTGAGCGGCGCCTGGCAGTTTGCCAAGGGGTGGCAACTCTCGGCCGGGGTAGACAACCTGTTCGACACCTTCTACTACGAGCACCTCTCCAAGTCGGTGCACGCCAGTCAGGCGGGGTTGGGCTATGAGCAGAGCGGCCGCATCCCCGAGCCGGGGCGTGCCTACTGGCTCTCGCTCAACTACCGTTTTGCCTCGGCAGGGGTGCTCTAACCAGTTGAGTCAGATAACGTTTTCAGTCACAGACACCGCTGTGTGAGCATCGCTATCATGGTGAAAAACAGGCGTATCAGACGCCTGCTCTCACAGCGGGAACATAACAATGAAACAGGGAACGTTACGCTATGGCGGCCTGCTCGGGGCCGCCCTGTTACTTGTGGCTTGCGGCGGCAGCGGTAGTTCAGGCGGGGAGGGCGCTCCCCCCGTCGTCAATCCGCCGGTCACCCACCCTCCGGTCGCCACGGCCAGTCGTGCCTGCTATGGCGATGAGCAACCCGCCTGCAATCTGCGCATCTATCAGGTGATGGTGGAGTCGTTTGCCGATGGTGACGGCAGTGCCAACTACGGCGTTGGCTATGGCCCCTCCCAGCACAACGGCGATCTGCAGGGGATCATCGACAGTCTCGACCACATCAAGAGTCTCAACGTCAACGCCATCTGGCTCACCCCGGTGTTCGACTCCTGCGCGGGGCAAGGCGGCGATAACAAGCTCGATGCCACCGGCTACTTCGCCTGCGACTTTTTTACCGTTGATCCCAACTTTGGCAGCAATGCCAAGCTCAAACAGCTGGTGGACGGGGCGCACCAGCGCGGCCTCTACGTCTTCCTCGACGGGGTGTTTGGCCACGTCAACAAGGTGGGGGTGAGCAAGCCCTCGCCAGAGGGGCGTCAGCCAGCCTTCACCAGCGGCGGTGCGGGTTATCCTGGCCAGCTGGTGGATTACAGCAAGCCGGAGAGCCTCGCCTACTTCAAGGAGGTAGCCCGCTACTGGGTCGAGCAGTACGGCATCGACGGCTGGCGCCTCGATCAAGCCTATCAGCTTGGGCTGGATGATTGGCGCGCCATTCGCAGCGAGGTGGAGCAGGCCAGCGCAGCGCGCAAGGCCGCCGGTCAGCAGTGGGGCACCCTTGGCTACATGGTGGGCGAGGTGTGGAAGGGGGCTGACGACATTCGCGCCCAGGCTTATGGCAGCAGCGACAATCCGGCGCTCTCCTCAGCCTTTGACTTCCCGTTGCGCTACGGCATTGTGCAGGCGCTGGCGGTGGAGGAGTCCGGCAAGGGCGGGCAGGGGGCCAGCGTGCTCGATGCCAGCTGGAACAAGGTGGAGAACTACCCGAATCACGCCATGCCGAATCTGATGCTGGGCAACCATGATCTGGTGCGTTTTGGTGATCTGCTGGAGCGTGGCAACTTCAAGCCGACCGAGTACTGGCAGCGCCACAAGGCGGCCTTCAGCTTTATGGCGGCCCGCTCCGGCCCCATCACCTTCTACTATGGCGAGGAGTTTGGCGACGAGGTGCCGGGCTTTGCCGCCAAGGTTGGTGGTGACTGCGCAGCGCAGGGCTTGTGCGACGATCATGTGGCCCGCAGTGATGGCAAGGTGCCCGCTGTCACCGGTTTTGTGCCGGGTAGCGAACAGGCTGAGCTGAAAGAGTGGCTCGCCCAGCTGCTGGCGATGCGTGCCGCCCACCCCGCTCTCTATCAGGGAGAGCGAGTCAAGCTGGTGGCCGATGGCAGCCTCTATGGTGACATCAAGCAGACGGCGGGAGAGCAGATAGTCTACCTGCTCAACCTCTCCACCACGGCGCTCAGCTACAACCTGCCGACGGGCAAACTGCGCAGTGGCAGCGCGCTGGTGGATCTGCAAAGCGGCGAGAGTCTGGCCATCGGCGGCAGCAGCGTGACGGTGGAGATACTGCCCTTGAGCGGGCGTTTCCTCCGCCTGCAATAAGTCAGCCACAGCACGCTTTGATATGAGAGAGGGCCCCATCGCGGGGCCCTCTCTGTCATTGTGGGCGACACAGTTATGGCGGGTTATGCGGTGGTCTGGCCCCGGTTTTCCAGCCGCTGGCGGAAGGCGCGGGCCAGTCGCTCGTAGAGATCCTGCGCCTCCTTGTCTTCGATATCGCCGCGGATCCAGGGGTTGTCGACGATCTCCAGCAGCACGCAGTCACGCCCTTGCTGGCGCAAGTCGAGCCCGTAGAGGCCATTGCCGAGCTGATGCACTGCGCGGCGAGCGGTCTGCAGTACCCGCTCCGGCACCTCGTTAAGCGGCAGCGCCTCGATGCGGCTCATGTCGAGGGGGTGCTTGCGGCGGCGAATGCGGTTGCCGGGTTCGGGCCGGTAGCGGCGGCAGGCGAACAGCGGCGAGCCATCGAGAAAGCCGATGCGCCAGTCAAACTCGGCGGGGATCCGGCTCTGCACCAGCAGCAGGGCGGAGCGGCCCAGCCCCTCGTCCAGCAGCCGGGCTAGCTGCTGCTCGTCGCTGGCCATGGCGAGATCGCGCCCTTGCGCCCCGTCGGGCACCTTCACCATCAACGGCAGGCCGAGCCGCTGCACCAGCTCGTCCACATGGTGGCGGCCGCGGCGGGTGACCACCATGGTGGGCGGCATGGGCACGCCGCTGCGCACCATCAGCTCGTAGAGGTAGAGCTTGTTGCTGCAGGCGAGGATGGCGCGGGAGCTGTCGATCACCGGCATCTTGAGCTGTTCGGCGCGATGGGCAAATTCGAAGGTGTAGTGGCCGACCGCGGTTTCGGCCCGTAGCCAGAGGGTGTCGAACTCCGGCAGCCGCTCGATGGCCGACGGTGGCAGGATCTCGGCCCGGATGCCTTGAGCGGCAGCAGCACGGATAAAGCGCTCCAGCGCCAGCCCGTCACTGCTGGCGCGGCCGTCATCGGGATCCACCAGAATGGCGAGCTGGTAGAGCGGCGCTGCCTGCTCCTCATCACCGGTCCCCACCAGCGCCTGAGCGTGGTGCAGCATTAACTCTTTCTCGCTTGGGCTCAGCTCCAGCGGTGACAGGCTCTGCTGCTGGCGCACCGACCAGCCGTGGCGGCCGCGCTTGAGGGTCAGCTCCTGCAGCGGCAACTGGCTCAGGCCATAGTAGTAGCGGGCTAGCCCTGCCAGCTCGCTCTGTTCACACTGGCCGAAGATGGCACGTACCCGGATCCGATCCTCGCTCTGCTGGGCCAGCCACCCCTGTGCCTTGCGCCACAGCTTGGCCGGTGGCTGCTGGGGTTGCAGTCGGCTGATGGCTTGCAGACCCGGCAGGCAGTGGTGGCCGCGGGCCTGGGCCAGCAGCGAGCAGTAGTAGCCTGCGCTCAGGTGCTCCAGATTGCGGCAGAGGTTGATGATGCGGGGTCGGCCGCCGGTAGTCGGCACGCCATGTTGCAGATAGGTGCGGGCGGTCAGCAGATAATCGGCATGGCAAGGCCAGTCGCCCAGCTCTTCGACGATGACATAGGTACTCATATTTTCGGCTCCACAGATCAGACTGCCTGAACAGGCAGGATCCCCAGTGGGCTTCGATGCACCGACAAGCACGACAATGGCGCGAGGGGAAACAAGAGGTTACAGTGCCTAATATGACGCCTTGGTAACTTGTGATACAAGTCGCATTTTTGGTGCTGAGGATAAATAACCGAACAAGGACTCCCCGTGTTGACCGTACGTGCGGCCCGAACTGATGATCTGGGCGCCATCGTTAATCTGGAACGCTACTGTTTTCCTCCCGAAGTCGCCTTTGGCCGCAGCCGCTGGCACTATCTGCTGGCCCACGCCAAGGGGCGCACCCTGTTGCTGCTGGATGAGAAGCATCAGCTGATGGGCTATCTCTGCCTGCTGGAGCACAGAGGCTGGGATCGGCTGGTCATTCAGGCGCTGGCCATCCGCTGGACGGTGCGCCGTCTGGGCTGGGCCCGCCGCCTGCTGGAGCAGGTGATCCACGAGGGCAAGGCCGCTGGCTGGGGGGCGATCCGGCTGGAGGTGGCGGATGCCAACGAAGAGGCGCTGGCGCTCTATCAGGGATTGGGATTTCGTCCCCAGCAGCGGCTGGCGGACTACTATGGCCGCGACCAGCACGCCCACCGACTGGTGCTGCCGCTGGTGAGCGACGAGGAGCGTGAGCGGCGCAGAGTGGCTCGCACTCAGGCGTGCAAGCCCTCTTCACGGGCTAACTGATCATGTTGAACGAGCAGAATCGAGGAGCAGGATGAGCTGCGACAACTGCCTTGCCACCGCCATCAGGGCCAAGCTGGGGCGCTGCCCGGTCTGTGCCATCCAGACCTTCATCATTGGTCTGAGTGGTTGGCTGGTCTGGTGGTGGTGCGGCGCCGATACCTCGGTCAACGCCCTCACCGGCCTGCTGTTTGCGCTGGGTGGCTCGGGCCTGTTGCTGCTCCATCTGGTGGTATTTGTCTGGCGCAAGGCGACCGGACGTGAATTGAGCGATGAATGAATCTTAATAGATTCAAACAGATAAATAACAATATCGGTGTAGATATGGAGGTTCAGATGATTGCAATGGTAACGGGCGCCTCGTCCGGTTTTGGTGAAGCTATCAGCCGCCAGCTGGTGCAGGCGGGGTACAAGGTGATCGGTACCGGTCGCCGTGCCGAGCGGCTGGCTGCGCTGGCTGACGAGCTGGGCGAGCAGTTCCTGCCGCTGGCATTCGACGTGCAGGACAAGGCGGCCACCCGCGCCGCCATCGCCGGCCTGCCAGCCGCCTGGAACGAGGTGGATCTGCTGGTCAACAACGCCGGTCTGGCGCTGGGGCTGGAGCCGGCCCACAAGGCGGATCTGGAAGATTGGGAGCAGATGATCGCCACCAACATCAGCGGTCTGACCCTGCTCACCCGATTGCTGCTGCCGAGCATGGTGGCGCGCAATCGCGGTCACGTCATCAACATCGGCTCCATCGCCGGCACCTACCCCTATCCGGGCGGCAACGTCTACGGCGCCACCAAGGCGTTCGTGAAGCAGTTCAGCCTCAACCTGCGCGCCGATCTGGCGGGCACCGCCATCCGCGTCACCAACGTGGAGCCGGGCTTGTGCGGCGGCACCGAGTTCTCCAACGTGCGCTTCCACGGTGACGACGCCAAGGCGGCCTCCGTCTATCAGGGGGTGGAGGCGATCCAGCCGGACGATATCGCCAATACCGTGCTCTGGGTGAGCCAGCAACCGGCCCACGTCAACATCAACAGCATCGAGATCATGCCGGTGGCCCAGACCTTCGGCCCGCTCAATATCAGCCGTCGCTGATCGCTGCATTGGCTGAAACGAAAGAGGCTCCCTTGGGAGCCTCTTTGCGTTGGCGAGCCGGTCACAGGCTCATGATCTTCTTGAACTCCTCCGGCGAATACTTCTTCTCGCTGCGCTTGGTGAGATCCGTCATCAGCTTGTAGCGCAGCGTTTTGGCCATCTGATAGGTCTGCTCCAACTGGCCATAGGAGTAGTCGGCGGCCAGCCCGATGGCGGTAGCCTTGTCGCTGGCGTAGGCCTGTTTCAGGCTCTTGTCGAGCAGCGCTACCTCCTTGTAGAGCTTGCGGCTCTCCTTGCTCCAGACGCTGCGCAGTAGCGGCAGGTACTTGTCCGGATCGGCGCTGGCCAGCGCGGTCAGGCTGCGGAACTGCCAGTAGGCGGAATCATCGGAGTAGCTGTCGCTGCCGGTGCGATAGGGCAGGGGGTAGGATTCCAGGGTGTTGTAGAGCGGCACCATCACAGATTCGGCCAGCACGCCGTAGCTCTGCCAGATCAATCCCTGCAGCTCTTTGGGCATCTCCTTGCGCAGCTGGATGACGTGGGATTCCAGCTGGCGATCGACCCGGATCGGCCGCTCCGCCTTGCCCGCGAGCGGCGTGCCCTCATAGGTGGCGCTCAGCAGCCAGGCCACGTCCGGCACGGCGATGGGGGCATCCGGCTTCATAAACAGCGGATATTGCGCCTGCCGGGTCGCTTGTTTGTGGGAGGCCGTCAGCATGTTCTGGCCGAGCCACTCCCGATCCACGTTGTAGGGATCGGCAATCACCCCGAACGCCTTGGCGAAGTTGAAATCTTTCGGGTCGGCGTTATCCAGCAGTTTGTGCTCGCGCACGAACTCCAGCAGCTTGGGCGAGTGCAGCACATCGGCGCTGTCGAGATTGACGCCGTGGATTCGCAGGCCGTTGGCCACCATGGCGTAGCTGTCGTCCGGCACCCGCACTGCGATCCAGTGGTGGCCGGAGCCGATCTCCATCAGCCAGGCCTCGTTCACATCCGCCAGATAGAGGCTGTTGCCCTCACCGGCGCCATATTGCTCCACATAGTGGCCAAGCAGCTCGACCCCCTCTTTGGCCGTCTTGGCCTGCGGCAGGATCAGGGTCGGGATGATAGCTTCAATCACTCCCTTCTCGATCAGCGGATCGGCTTTCTGGGCCTTGTCGTTGACCTCGGCACTGGTGGTGGCCGAAATGGCGACGTTGAACTCGTTGATGCCGCGCTCCTCGTAATACTTGCCGTCCGGGTCGCTGGACGTCGCATCCCAGTCACGAATGGCTGAGTAGGCGAAAAACGCCTTTGGCATCGGCACTTCCAGCCCGTTGCCCAGTTTCCAGACTTTGCCCTCGTTCTGCTGCGCGGGCCGGAAGGCGAGGTACTTGTTCCAGTTGTTGACGCCAAAATCCTCGTTTCTGGCGATCATCACGCTGCCATCGGCACTGGCGCCCTTGCCGACGATAAGGCCGGTACAGGCGTCGGCACTGGTGCCAAGCAGGGTGAGCAGGGTGGCAGAGAGAAGACTCAAGGTGTGTTTTTTCATAGGTGTACCCGAAGGGTTGCGGTGAGTGAGAGTCAGACGAGGGGATGAGGTGTGGGGAGGCTGCAACTCCGAACTGGCAGCGGAGTGAGCACGGCAGATTGGTCTGCCTGTTATTGGTTTTTCGAACAGATCATCCATGACACGGCTGGCTGGTTGCGATGTGCGCCAAAATTGTATTCCCGAGTGGTTGTTTATTTTGTGATCAAGCTGCGGTTCCTGACTTTTCTCTGGCATCGTGGCACGTGGACGGCGAAATGTGCCAAAACAGCGTGGGCAGGCAGCAGATGAGTCATGATTCTGACACCTGCTTGCGAGGGATGCGTGGTGAGATCCGCCATATCTCTGGAACTCGCACTATCTGACAAGTTGGCCTGTAACTTGCTGGTTTAATTGATAATGGTGGGGCCTGACGCCCCATGTGACCGGATCAGCCTGTGCCCATTGCCGCAGATGCGCACCGAATTGGAGCCCCCATGGATATCAAACCCTACAGCCAGCAGCTTGCCCAGAGCGCATCCAACAACCGTGCCCTCGCTACCCTCAACAGTGCCAGTAGCGGCGGTCAGGGCGGTGGCTGGGAGGAGATGGTCAGCCTCTCCACCCAGCGCATGACCGGTCAGGCCCAGCAGGTGCTGACCTACGAACATCTGGCCAAGAACAACAAGTTGCCACCGGCGCTGGATATGAGCTCCGACAAGGGGAGCGTGGTGCAGCAGCTGGTGGACAAGGCGCTTGGTTTCGATCGCAAGAAGTTCAACGAGATCGAAGAGAAGCTCAAGACCATCGCCGATAACAAGAAGCTGACGCCGGAAGAGCGGGTGGAGCAGAGCAAGCCGCTCAACGAACAGCGAGAGGCGATGCTCAAGGAGGCGATGGATCGCCTGACCGGCAAGAAGAGCTCATCCACAGATGAGGCCAAAACTGCCTGATCCTGCCGCGGTTCTGAGATCTACCCGGTCGGCACCGATGGGCCAGTGTCGACCGCCGATGGGCAAGCTTCTGCCACCTCTTTTGACCTCACCTCCCCACAGGCGCACAATGTCCGCGCATTGAGCCAGTCGAGGAGTCCGCCGTGTACAACTTCCAATATGCCAATCCGACCCGTATCTGTTTCGGCGAGGGGCAGATCGCCAGCCTGCCCGAACTGATCCCGCCCGGCAGCCGGCTGCTGGTGCTCTACGGCGGTGGCAGCATCAAGCAAAACGGCGTCTATGAGCAACTGACCCGGGCGCTGGAGGGGGTGACGTGGCAGGAGTTCTCCGGCATCGGCGCCAACCCCAGATTCGAGCTGTTGATGGAGGCGGTGGCGCAGGTGAAACGCGAGCGCATCGACTTCCTGCTGGCGGTCGGCGGCGGATCGGTAGTGGATGGCACCAAGTTTGTTGCGGCGGCCGCCTGCTACGAGGGGGATGATCCCTGGGATATCTGCGGCAAGCAGGCGAGCGTGCACAAGGCACTGCCGATGGGCTCTGTGCTGACCCTGCCAGCCACCGGCTCCGAGAGCAATCCCACCTCGGTTGTGAGCCGGGGGGATGTGAAGGTCTCCTTCAGAAGCCCGCTGGTGCAGCCGCAGTTTGCGGTGCTCGACCCGACCACTACCTACAGCCTGCCGCCGCGCCAGACCGGTAACGGAGTGGTGGATGCCTTCGTCCATATTGCCGAGCAGTACCTCACCTTTCCGGTGGGAGGCGAGGTACAGGATCGGCTGTCGGAAGGTTTGCTGCAGGTGCTGGTGGAGAACGGCCCCAAGGCGCTGGCGGAGCCGACCAACTATCAGGTGCGGGCCAATCTGATGTGGGCCGCCAGTCTGGCGCTTAACGGCCTTATCGGTTGCGGGGTGCCGCAGGATTGGGCCTCTCACGCTATTGGCCATCAGTTGACGGCGCTCTATGGGCTGGATCACGGCCAGAGCTTGGCGGTGGTGCTCCCCTCACTGCTGCGTGAGCGGGCGAGCCAGAAGCAGGACAAGCTGGCCCAGTTTGCCGAGCGGGTGTGGCATTCGACCCGCGAGGACAAGGCCCTGCGCATCGAGGAGGCGATCATCCGCACCGAGCAGTTCTTCCAGAAGATGGGACTGGGTACCCGGCTGGCTGACTATGGCCTCAGCGAAAGCTGCATTCCGGCGGTCTGCTCCAACCTCAAGCGGGTGGGGCGCACCGCGCTCGGTGAGCAGCAGGATATCGACCCGGATCGGGTGGCACGCATTCTCGCCCGCGCGCTATAAGCCGGCGCCGGTTTGTGTCCCTGGCTGATGCATTTTCCCAATTAAAGAGGGCCGCTTGTTGCGGCCCTCTTGCATGACGGGTTAGCCGATCACTCGGTGCGCGCCTTCAGATAACCGGCGTAATCCGGGATCTGTACGCTGAACGCTTGCCGCATATGGGGGCTGTCCATGATGAAGTCGGCGGTCGCTTCGTTGGTGGCGACCGGGATGTTCCAGACTGCCGCGAGGCGCAGCAGCGCCTTCACGTCCGGATCGTGGGGCACCGCATTGAGGGGATCCCAGAAGAAGATCAGCACATCGATCTTCCCTTCGGCGATCAGGGCGCCGAGCTGCTGGTCGCCCCCCATGGGGCCGGAGAAGAGGCAGGTTATGGGCAGTTGCGCCTGCTTGCCGAGCATGGTGCCGGTGGTGCCGGTCGCATAGAGGTGGTGGAGCTTGAGCTCCTCCTTGCGGCGCATCACCCAGTTCAGCAGAGGGGTCTTCATGTTGTCGTGAGCCACCAGTGCCACCCGTTTGTGGGGCGCCATCTCGCGTGCAATCTGTTCCATGGAAATCGTCCGTAGCATTGTTATTGGAAGAGAGCCGTATCCTAATCGAAAGCGGCGCCCGTTACCTTGCCGGGCGCCGTAACTGTGATCACTTCGACTGTTCAATCCACTGCTTGTTCTTCTGCTCCAGCACCGAGATGGGCAGCATGCCGTATTCCAGCACATGGTGGTGGAATGCCTTGAGGTCAAAGCCTCCGCCCAGTGCCTGCTCGGCCGACTCCCGCATCCGGATCAGCGCCAGCTGGCCCGCCTTGTAGGAGGTTGCCTGACCGGTGTAGGCCATGTAGCGCGGCACCTCGGAGCTGATGTCCCCCGCCCCCAGCGCCGAGTTCTCCTTCATGTAGTTGACAGCCTGATCGTGGCTCCAGCCATACCAGTGGATACCGGTATCCACTACCAGCCGCATCGCCCTGAGCATCTCCTCGTTGAGGCGGCCAAAGTATTGCAACTGGTTGTTGAAGGCGGATGAGCCCTCGACCTTCACGTCTCCCACCGCCGGATCATAGAGTCCCCGTCCCTGATATAGCCCCATGTCGTGATCCGCCAGGTATTCGGTGTAGAGCGCCCAGCCCTCCGCATAGGCGGTGTAGGAGGCGTTAGCCACGTACTGCGGGAAGTCGGGGTCCTTGGCGGCCAGCTCCTGGGCGATGGTGATCTGGAAGTGGTGACCCGGCGCCGCCTCGTGGGCCAGCAGGGTGCTGATGTTCCAGCTCTGCAGACCATAGGGGTAGTATGTGTTGAGGAAGAACTGCCCCTTGCGGCCGGTCTGCGGGTTGCCGTCCTGATACCAGGCCACCCCGCCGTATGGCGCATCTTCATAGGAGACGGGCACCACCTCGTAATCCAGTTTGGGAATGGTACGTTCGGCATCGAAGAAGTCCGGCAGTACCAGTGCAGCCTTGCTCTTGAAGATGTTGTACTCCTGCAGTGCCCGCTCGTGTTCGGCCAGCGCCTGCTGCTGTGGCCCGCTCAGCATCGCCCCGGCTGCATTGTCCGGGTTGAGGCCGGCGGACCAGACCTCTAGCGGGTTCTGATAGAAGAAGGCCGGCTCGTTCAGATAGCGGAAGAAGGCGTAGATTTGGCCGCTCTGCTTGCTCTGGCTCACGTCGTCGCTGTCACACTTGCCGACGGTATGGCATACCTTGACCATGGCAGCGAAAATCCGCTCTACCTCGCTCAATCCCAGCTCATGTATCTGCTCGGGTGTCATATTGGTGGTGGTGTGCTTCTTCAGCAGCCAGCTATACCAGTCTCGCCCGTTGGTCATGCCACAGAAACCGTCGTCACACTCGCCACTACCCAAGCGCACTGCATAGGCGCCGCCATGCTGGTAATCCAGATAGTTTCGCAGCGCCAGATAACGGCTGTTGATGCTGTCCAACACGGCTTTGTAGTCTGCTCGCAGTGTGGCATCGGCATCCCCCGGCAACTGCTGCCAGCCGAGGTAGGAGCCGGCGATCGCCTCCCCATCCAGCTTGCTGTTGAGCTGGGCCAGCAGCCGGTCTACCAGCTCATCAGGCAAGGTGTTGCCCTGAATACTGGCCAGCTCGAACTGGTGTTTCACCTCGGCAAGATAGACATCATAGGCCTTGAGCCAGTTGAGGTGTTCCTGATACCAGGCCAGCGGGGTCATTGTTGTCTTTGCTCGGGCTGCCATTGCAAGTACCGGCGCTGTGTCTGTGCGGTCGAGATCCCGTCGCCATGCGCCATCACCCGGCGTGACCCTGTCGGCCGAGCTGTGCTCGAAATAGTCGAAGCCACTGCTGGCGGTGCGAGCCGCTTTGCCGCTGGCAGGGGCTGCTCCGACGTCATCTGCCAGATCCACCACGCGGTTGCGGAAGTGATGGATCGGGATCTGGGATTGGGGTAAATCGTATCCTTCAAGATTGATCTGCAAGTCCCAGCGGATCATGTCGTAGAACAGCCGATCCCGCTCACTTAGCACCGTGGGATCCAGAGCATTCAGTCGTTGGAGCAGTGAACTGTCGAGTGCTTTGCGCTTGGCGATGCTGGTGGCATCGATGGCAAAACCGTAGGGGTCGAGCGATTGGCTCTCGCGCAGGGACTCATCCATGGTTTGCATCAGGGATGCTTTGGTGGCTGCGGGATCTGCAGGTGCGTTCGAGCTATTGTCATTGCAGGCGGCAAGAGACAGGGCAATGGCGCAGGCTAGCGCGAGCTTGTTGGGTAGGAAGTGCATGATGTAGTCCTTTCACATGTTGTTATTGTATGTCCCTGTGAGGGGCCCCAATAGTGCAACTCCCAAGCGTCTGTTTTTGCGATCTGAATAGCAAAAATACGCTTATTTTTCATGCTGATAAGTGGTGTGAAAAGCTATGCAGCCAGACATTAAAAAACCCGCCTGAGCGGGTTTTTTAACCGTTTTTTCATGCCATAACTATTCAGGATGAACTGTGGTGCAGTTGCGACTGCTGGTAGTTCTCCAGCCCGATGCGATCGATAAGATCGAGCTGGGTCTCCAGCCAGTCCACATGCTCCTCTTCATCCTCCAGGATCTCCTGGAACAGGTCGCGGCTGATGTAGTCCTGCACCGACTCGGCGTAGGCGATGGCCACCTTGAGGTCGGGGATGGCATCCATCTCCAGCGAAAGGTCGCAGCGCAGCATCTCTTCGACGGTCTCGCCGATACGCAGCTTGCCCAGATCCTGCAAATTGGGCAGCCCTTCGAGAAACAGCACGCGCTTGACCAGCTCGTCGGCGTGTTTCATCTCATCGATAGACTCGTGATACTCCTTGTGCCCGAGCGCCTTGAGGCCCCAGTCATCGTAGATGCGGGCGTGCAGGAAGTATTGGTTGATGGCAATCAGCTCATTGGCCAGCACCTTGTTGAGGTGGGCAATGATCTTGGGATCTCCTTTCATCGACAGTGCTCCTTGGTTCGTGCCTGAGGCTTCGATCGTTAGAGCTTAGTCCAGAAAAGTGACAACAAGAGGTCTGGCGAGCCAGCTCGCCTGAGAAAAGGGGTGACCCTGTTGGCGGGTCGCATCAGAAAAGAGGTGTCAGGATCAGGCCACTTCGTAGTAGAGCACGGGTTGCTCCTGCTCCATCTTGTCGAGCTCGGCGGCGATAATCTCCATGGTCATGCGCACGCATTTGCCACATTGGGCGCCCACCTCGAGCGACTGCTTGAGCTGACGGAATTCGCTTTTACCTGACTGCACCGCTTTGCGGATCTGGGTATCTGTGATACCGCGGCACAAACAGACGTACATGATGGTCACCTCTTGTGGAATGAGATGAAATCTAAATGAGAATGGTTCGTAGTGCAAATAACCATTGGTAATAAGATCCCCTGCTTGCCACTGTGCAACCCCTTGGGGACAATGCTGGCAACCAGAGGAGATCACCATGCTCAAGAAACTGTTCAGCGCCCTGTTCGGGGGCGAGCCGACCAAGGCGCCGGAAGTCACTCCCACCGAATATGCCGGCTATCTCATCTATCCCGAGCCGATGGCAGAAGGTGGCCAGTATCGGCTGGCGGGCCGCATCACCAAGGAGCTGGATGGCGTGCTGCAAACCCACCGTTTCATCCGCTCCGATCTGTTTGCCAATCCGGCCGATGCCGAGCGTTTCATGGTACAGAAGGCTCACACCTTTATCGATCAGATGGGAGATCGCATGTTCGAGCCCCGCAAACCGGCTGACAGCCAAGCTTCATGACACAGCAAGAGGTCACCCTGCTGTGCGAGGCGCTGGCCCGCGCCGGTGAACGGCGTCTGATCTGGCTGGAGGGGGAGGAGGCCGACTGCATTGCCCGCGCCCAATCCCTGCTCGGCGAGACGGTCTTCTGGCTGGGAGCCGGGCCCGAGTGCTATGCCCCGCAACCGGCCGCCAAGGCGCTGCAGCGGCTTGGTCAGGAGTGCGACACGCTGGTGTTCAACGCCTTCAGCGGCTTTCATCCCGACGCCTTCGGGGCGCTGGCTGGCACTCTGCGCGCCGGTGGCTTGCTGTTGCTGTTGACGCCACCCAGAGCGCAGTGGCCCGCATGGCCGGATCCCGACCGGATCCGGCTGGTGGCCCAGCCGGAGGAGGCCAGTCGGGCCGGTCACGGCTTTATCGCCCGGCTGGTGCGGTTGCTGGACGGGGATCCTGCCCTCTCGCTGGCGCCGCCGATTTGCTCGCAGCCGTGGCAACCGCTTGGGCCCGAGCAGCCATTGAGCTGCGATCAGGCGCGGGCACTGCCCGCCATCCACAAGGTGTTGCACGGTCATCGCCGCCGGCCGCAGGTGCTGAGTGCCGACCGCGGTCGTGGCAAGAGTGCGCTGCTGGGGCTGACTGCCGCCGAGCTGCTGCGCCAGCAGCCAGGGCTGAACATAGTGGTGACGGCCCCCTCGCAGGCAACGGTAGCGACCCTGTTTGCCCACGCCGCTCGTGGGCTAGATACCACGCCGGAACAGCTGACCGGACTGAGCTACTGCTCGCCAGATCGGCTGGTGCACGAGGCGATTAATCCCGATCTGCTGCTGGTGGATGAAGCGGCCGCCATTCCGACCCCGCTGCTCGAGGCCATGCTGGCCCGCCACAGCCGCATCGTGTTTGCCACCACCGAGCATGGTTACGAGGGGACGGGGCGCGGTTTTCACCTGCGCTTCAAACGGGTGCTCGATAGCCAGACCCCGGAGTGGCAGGAGATCCACCTCTCTGAGCCCATTCGCTGGAGTGAGCGTGATCCGCTGGAGCCGCTGATTTTCCGCCTGCTGGGGCTTGATGCCGAAGTGGCAACGCCCTTGCCGCCTACCAGCCCGAGCTGGCGTCTGGTCAGCCAAGAGGCGCTGGCGAGCGATGAGACGTTGCTCAACCAGCTGTTCGGCTTGCTGGTGCTGGCTCACTACCAGACTACGCCGAGCGATCTCAGATCCCTGCTGGAGAGCCCGGATCTCGACATCCATCTGCTGGAGCAGGATGCGAGCCTGCTGGGTGTGGCGCTGGTGGCGCGGGAAGGGGAGATAGAGCCCGAACTGGCCGAGGCGATCTGGGCCGGTCGCCGCCGTCCGCGCGGCCATCTGCTGCCCCAATCGCTGCTGGCCCACGCCGGTTTTAAAACGGCGGGGGGGCGCAGCTACGCCCGGGTGATGCGTATCGCCATCCATCCCGAGCTACACCGCCACGGGCTGGGTTCGCTGCTGCTTGGCAGGCTTGAAGAACATTATCGTCAGGTGGGGATCGATTACCTCGGTTCTGCCTTTTCGGCCAGCGCCGACCTGCTCCCCTTCTGGCGCAAGGCAGGGCTGGAGGTGCTGCGCATCGGCCTGCAGCGGGATGCCGCCAGCGGCTGCCACGCAGCCCTGCTGCTCAAAGCGCTGAAACCCGAGCATGAGATCGAGTTGAATCAATGGCAGCAGCGTTTTGTACGCCAGCTGCCGACCCTGCTGGCGGGTGAGTTGAAAGGATTGGATCCCGAGCTGGTATGGCAATGTCTGCAAGGCAGCACCGCTACCGCAGCGGAGCTTGGCGAGTACGAGCGCGATGAGGTTGAGTGCTTTGCCCTGCATCACAAGCCGTTCGAACTGAGCCAATCCAGCTTGCAGCTGTGGCTGGCACGCCATCTGGCTGTGCTGGGTTCACTGACTCCTGAAGAGCGTTATCTGCTGATCGCTACCATCTGGCAATACGCAGAGTGGGGGGCGCTGGCTGCTAGGTTGCAACTGGCGGGCAAGCCCGCCGTGATCAAGAGTTTGCGGGCGCTGCTGGCGCGTCTCTTGAGTTCCCCTACCACTCGATAGGTTTGCCCTGCCAGTCGAGAAAGCTCAACTCGCCATCCGGTTGCAGCCGGTTCATCAGGTTAATCAGATGGTCGGCTACCAGCTCGGGACTCAGCACATTTCCCGCCGGTACATTAGCGTGAAACGGGCGGGAGAGTGGGGTATTCACGGTGCCGGGATGGAAGGCCAGCAATTTGACGCCGGGGGCCCGCCGGGCCAGCTCGATGGCGGCACACTTGAGCAGCATGTTGAGGGCTGCCTTGGATGCGCGATAGCCATACCAGCCGCCCGCTCGGTTGTCGCCAATGCTGCCGACCCGAGCGCTGAGAACGGCCAGAGTGCAAGGCTCGCGGCCAAACAGCGGTAACAACTGGCTGATCCAGCGCAGCGGCAGCAGGGCGTTGGTCTGGTAGAGGCGGGTCATGGCATCGAGATTGATTGCTTCGAGTCGCTTCTCCGGCTGGATCTCCCCCTGATGCAGTATGCCGTTGCAGAGCACCACCCGATGCGGTCTCGGTGCCAACTCCGCGATGCGGGCTACCGCAGTTGCCATCTGCTCATCGCTGTAATCACTACATAGCCAGTGCAGGGCTGGCGAAGAGGCTTCTGCTGGTGCGGGCTGACGGCTGATGGCAATCACTGGCCCGACACCCGCCGCCAACCAGTGTGTTACCAGAGCCGCCCCGATACCGCCAGAAGCGCCAATCACGACAATGCCTTCACTCATCTCAGGCTCCTTGTGAGTACATGATGGATTTCACCATCCGCCAATGTTGTCCTGATTGGCAGATACGATCGTGCCAGCCTGCGGGATCAAGCGGTTAACGCTGCAATCTTGCCGAGATCCGAGCCGTTGGGTGAAATCCATTCCTATACTGAGGGAAAACCGCAGCGGTCTGCTGCCCGCGCAACCAGAATGAGAGTCACCATGATGTCCAAAGATGGGGAAGAGCGTAAATCTATCCTGACCGAAAGTGGCACCAACGAGCTTGAGATCATCGAGTTTCACCTCAAGAAGCAGCTACCGGACGGTCGTGAAAAAACCGCTTATTACGGGATCAACGTCGCCAAGGTACGCGAGGTGATCCGGGTGCCGGAGACCACTGATTACCCCAATGCCCAGCGCCATATGGTGGGGGTATTCTCCCTGCGGGATCGTCTCATCCCGCTGGTGGATCTGGCGGGCTGGCTCGGCATCAAAACCAACCCTGACCCCAGCCACAAGGTGGTGATCGTCACCGACTTCAACAAGATGGCCAACGGCTTTCTGATCGATAGCGTCAGCAGGATCCACCGGGTCTCCTGGGAGGATGTGGAGTCTCCCAGCCAGTTTCTGGAAGCGGGGGAGAACGACTGCGTGGTGGCCGTGGTCAGGCGCGATGGTAACCTCATCATGATCCTCGATTTCGAGAAGATCATCGCCGATATCAACCCCGAGCTCAGTATGGAGAAGTACGACGTCACCCAGGATCGCAAAGTGCTTATCGACGATCGCATGATGGCGCTGCGACAGGGCAAAACAATTCTGGTGGTGGACGACTCGGCCTTTATCCGCAAGATGATCGAGACCACCCTGCGCACCGCTGGCTACAACGTGATTACGGCCAAGGACGGGGGAGAGGGGCTGGAGATGATGACGGATTTCGATCGTCTGGCCCAAGAGGAAAGAATGCCGGTGACCGGCTTCGTAAATGCGGTGATCACCGATGTGGAGATGCCGCGCATGGATGGTATGCACCTGCTCAAGCGGCTGCGGGATACCCCCTCCTACAAGGAGATGCCCATCGTGATGTTCTCCTCCCTGATGAGCGATGACAACCGTCAGAAAGCGCTACAACTGGGGGCCAATGATACCATCACCAAGCCCGAGATAGGGCGCATGGTGGGGATGATGGACCATATGCTGCTGGGGATCGCCCCGCCTTCGCCAGCCAACAACATCTGACCTGCCGTTAACTTCCAATTAGCCGGTCGAATCCACTGACCGGTGCCTCAAGCGGCCACTCCTTGCCAAGGGGTGGCCGCGCTGTTTTGGCTGTTTGCTGCGATCCCGACGCCCCTTGTCTCCCGGATATGATTCATGTAATGATAATTATTATCATTTGTTGGTGTGAAGCATATGACAGCAACCTGGGTGAAGGGGTGGGTCGAGTCGACCGAAGGTGGCAGCAGCATGAGTCACTGGAAACAGCAGACCAGAGAGGGCAACCGGCTGTTTGACTGCGGCGAGTATCATCAGGCGTTGGCCCATTATCAGCAGGCGCTCTGGCTGGCTCGTCAGCAATTGGTGCAGTGGCACGACGCCGATGAGGCGGTGGCTGCGCTGGTTGTGGCTCACCACAATCTGGCGGATCTGCTGGTGGCCATGACTCTGCCCGATCGCGCCGCCGACCTGCTCTGCTATGTGCACGACTGCCTGATGGCGACCTGTCACTCCCCCCGCTTGCTCCTCTCGCCTGCGAGAGGCTGCATTGCGCCATACCCGCACAACTCGTGCCGAGTTGCTGACGTTCGTACAGCGCCACGGCAGCCACGCCGGGATCATGTGTTCGCTCGGTCACTGCCTGTGTCAGAGCGAGCCCTCATCCCGGCTCCATTAATCCGAACAGAGGTCATCATGAGCCATACCCTGCCTGCCCTGAACTATGCCTACGACGCACTGGAACCCCATATCGATGCCCTGACCATGGAGATCCACCATAGCCGTCATCACCAGACCTATATCAACAACCTCAACGCCGCGCTGGAAGGGGCGCCCGAGCTGGCTGCACTGCCGGTAGAGGAGCTGCTGCGCCGCTTCGATACTTTGCCTGCCACCTTGCAGGGGGCGGTCCGCAACCATGGTGGCGGCCATGCCAACCACTCCCTGTTCTGGCTGGTGATGAGCCCGCAGGGGGGCGGTGAGCCGGGTGGTGAGCTGGCTCTGGCCATCGAGCGGGAATTGGGGGGATTCGATGCCTTCAAGCAGGCCTTCACTCAGGCGGCCCTGAGCCGCTTTGGCAGCGGCTGGGCCTGGCTGGTGGTGGACAAGGCGGGCAGATTGCAGGTGGAGAGCAGTGCCAATCAGGATAGTCCCCTGATGCATGGCCATACCCCGATCCTGGGACTGGATGTGTGGGAGCACGCCTACTATCTCAAGTACCAGAACAAGCGTCCTGACTATATCGCAGCCTTCTATCAGGTGGTGGATTGGGCTGAAGTGGCCCGCCGCTATCAGGCGGCGCGAGGCTGACCTGTCGCCGGGTATGGGTGTGCAGAATCGCCGCCACAACCTGCGCTGTAATAACAAGACCCGCCAGTTGGCGGGTCATCTGTTTATGGTGCGGCTGTGCTGGCGGCTGAAGGGGCCATCGGCATTGTGGGCAAGGCCGCGCTGGGCATCTCGGCGGCGGTTTCTGCCGCGGATTTGGCGGGAGTGACCGGCTCAGTCGTTGCCGCAGCGGATAAAGCTGGAGTGACTTGTTCCGTCACGGCCGAGGAAGATGGAGTAGCCGACTCGGTGGCAACCGCGGCAGATACTGCCGCTGGCTTGGCCTCATCCATCGCCGGTTTGGGCTGTTTGAGGCAGGGTTGCAGGCTGCCGATGGTGCTCAGTGACTGGCAAGGCACAGGCAGACCGATGGGCACAGGAGCGCCGAGGAACTTGGGCCCCTTGTCCAGTACATAGAGGTCGAGTAACCCCATCAGGCGGGCAAAGACTTCCCGCACCCGGGTTCGGATCCCCTGATAGGCGCTGGGATCCTCGGCATTGAAGCCGACCGCATCGATACCGAAATGGCGGGCGATGAAAATGGCCCGCTCGTTATGAAAGCCCTGGGAGACCACGGTAAAGCGCTCCTGGCCGAATACCTCTTTGGCGCGAACCACTGAGTCGAGGGTGCGAAATCCGGCGAAATCCATATAAATGGCGGAGGCGGGGATGCCCGCCTTGATCAGGGCGCGGCGCATCTGGCGTGGCTCGTTGTACTGCACGGTAGCGTTGTCACCGGAGACGATGATGAAGTCCACCTTGGCATTGTTATAGAGCTCGGCCGCCGCCTTGATGCGGTATTTGAAGTAGTGGTTGGGGCCGCCACCGGAGAGATATTTGGAGGTACCCAGCACCACCGCAACCCGGTTGTAGGGCACCTTGTCCACCTGATCGTAGGTGTAGTGACGGGCATCCGAGACGATCCACTCGCTGTAGCCCAGCAGCATGGCAATCAGGGCCAGCAGCAAAACAAGGCAGGCGAGGAGGATCTTGGCAAACTTCTTCATGCGCGGTGCGGTCAGGGTCTGAAGTTGGGAGTGGCTATCGGCATTCTATTACAACTCGGCCGCTGGCGTCAGGCTTGATAACGGGCGGGCACCTCATTCGGGCAGAGGTTGTCGCAGCAGAGGCCGGGAGAGCGGGAGGATGAAGAGAGGGGCTGCGGTGGCAGCCCCTCTGTTGGGTGAAGGTTTATCAGTGGGCGGAGTCGTTACCCTTGCAGGCGTCTGACTCCTTGTTGGCTTGCCACCAGGGCAGCAGATCCCGGGCGAGCCATGCCTGATAGGCGTCGCTGTCGTTGGCGATCAGGCGGTCCAGCTCCCCTTCGAAGTCGCTCATCGCCTGCTGTCGATCCGGATTGCGCAGCGCCTGTGCCAGCGCCAGCCAGCTGGCGCCGCGACCGGTATCGTTGAGGAAGCGGTGCACGGTATAGGACCAGGAGTAGACCATCTCGCCACCCTGGTCGTAGTCAAGGTGGAGGATAGCCGCCAGTGTCGGACGCTGGTTGGCGGGGCGGTTTGCCACGTTATCCAGACCCCGGGCAAAACACTGCCCGTGGGCGATGTACTCTGCAACCCCCTCGGCCCACCAGGTGGTGCGGTTGAGCGGATAGTGGCCGAAGCTGCCGTACTGGTTAAAGCGGCCATCCAGATAGTGAATGTACTCGTGGCGCAGGTTCCACACCTGGAAAGCAGGGCGTTTCCACTCCGCCTCATAGGCGAAGAAGCGGGCCTGATTGCCGGGGCGAGCCGGATCCCCCTCGATATAGATGCCGCCATTGTCGGTGGAGACGCCAAACAGCGCGCTGCCGTAGCGGCCCCAGTCGGCGGAGGAGTTGAAGATCACCAGCTCCAGCGCCTCGTTGTGATCATCGGCCACCGGTTGCCAGCCAGTCTCCATCTGCTGGTGGAAGCGCTGCTCTTCATCACCCAGCTCGCGGCAGATCCCTTCGGCCTGAGCCTGAGTCAGATCCTGAGCGCGCAGACGCAGGGTGGGTGAGCAGGTGTGCTCGAACGGCAGAATATCTTCCATGCGGATCGGGGTACAAAGCCCGGCGAACTCGCCGCTGACACAGGCTTCGCTGGTGCGATCCGTGTAGGTGAGGTAGTAGCTGGAGAGGGTCAGGGAGACCTCTTCCAGCATGGCGGCCGGATGCTGGCCACCCGGGATCAGCCCCTGCTGGCGCATGATGGCGATGACATCGCGATCCAGCTGTTGGCGATAGGCAATCGCCTTATCCGGGCTGGTGTGATGGAGGTAGCGCATCATCTGGTAGAGGCGGCTGTGGGCATCGAGGATGTTGTTGAAGATAAACAGATCCCGTGAGCCATCGCGCTGTTTCCAGAGGGCCAGCTCGCTCAGGCCCAGTTGCAGCAGGCTCTGGCGCAATGCCGCCTCCTGTTGCAGCACAGCTGCGCTGAAGTCAGCCTGCTGACCGTAAGCGGCGCTCTGATCGACCAGATTGAGCAGCTCGAACAGGCCATCGGCCCAGGGTTTGTGGCCATTGATCTGTGCCGCATGTTGCACCGCGTAGCCGAGCGCCTGGTTGAGCTGGGCCAGCATGGGGGCGGCATTCTGGCGGAAGGCGGCTTGCCCAAGCTGTCCCTGCGCCGCTACGCTCCAGGCTTCCAGCACTGTGCCAGCCTGATCCTGCGGTTCAGCTCCCAGCAGCAGGGGGTGGTTGAGCAGATCAATCATCACCCCGGCCAGTGCCCGGGCGACCTGATCACTCTCCTTGCCAACGCCGCCGTGGTAGTTGTGGGCGCGCACATAGTAGAGCAGCTTGTCCATTGCCGGATGGGTCGGCTGGTTGGCCGCCAGCAGGGCTCGTATGCCGCGCACCACCGCCATCAGCTTGGCGTCATCGTGGCCGTAATCCGCCTGCCAGGCAGGACTGTTCTGGCCGCTCACGTCGGCCACCAGTTTGGCGGCATCGCTGTCGAGCAGATCCACATCGGGCAGCTCGGGCTCGGAGCAGAGACGACCGTTGGCGCGGCGGCACTCCAGCTGCTCCTCCTTGCTGGCCAGCACGATGGGGCGATTGAGCACCCGACTCTCCTGCCACGCTTTGCTCTCTGGCAGGGGTTGCCACTCGCCGCCAGCGACCGGGTATTGGTAGCCGCTATCTTGCAGCGTTACCTGAACCTCGCTGCCAGTGGGGATCACCTGACGGCAGATGCGATAGCGGATGGTGTTGCTCCCCTCCTTGCGCTCCTGCGGCTCATCACACTCCTGCTGAGGCGTGAGTTGATCCAGCAGCCACTGATAGCGGCGCCAGACATGGATCTCGCTGACCTGAGCGGCCGCCTGACTGCCTGCCACCGGTTGCAGACGGAAGAAAATCTGCTCCAACCGGCCATCCCGCTCGCTCGGGGTCTCTTCAAGTACCTGCAACTGCTGCCAATCCTGCGGCTGATAGTGCCACTCCGACTCTGCGCAGCGGCCTTGTGCGTTGAGTTCGCAGCGATCCAGCTCCCTTTCACTCTGACCCAGGATGATGGCTTGCGGCAGCGGCAGACGATCCTGCCGCTGGGCGGTCGGCGTGCCCGCCAGCTGCTCCCAGCGACCCTGCTTGAGGCCATAACCAAAGTCATAACTGCTGGCGGGAATGAGCTTGCCCGCCGGAATCCGATCTTCACAGCGCACGAAGCGGATCTGCCAGCCCGCATCTACCTTGAGCTGCGGCTCGCCACACTGCTGTTCGGCCAGTGCAGCGAGATCGCTGCTCTGCCAGTCGAAGCGACGGTAGACCCTGAGCTGCTGGTAAGGAGCATTGCTGCTGCGCGCCTTGAGCTCGTAGGTGATCTCGGTGATGCGCGCGGCCAGTTGCCGCCTCGATTCGCCAGTCAGCTGATACTGTCGCCAGTCATTGGGGGAGTAGTTGGCTTGCGCCGAGGATGTAGCCAAAAGCAGGGGGCCTGCCAGCAGCAGCCACCCGGTACCTGAACGGTTCATTTTTATCCCTTTGTTCTTGTTTGTGTATTGTCTTGCGAGTAATCGCAAGGCAATTTACAGGGACTCAAAGGAATATCAATGATTTTTTAAATGACATATAAATCAATGATATAGCGTTGATTTATATGCTTGCTGTTTTTGAACTCCTGCTGCCGTAGTGAGGGCTCACATGCGACTTTATTGAAGAAGTTGTTAGTTGTGTAAAGTGCGTGTCAGATCTCATTTAATCAACACGAGACATGCAGCAAATGACCAGGAAAAGCGAGATGTCCCTGTGGCTTAAGCCACATTATCTGGGCGCATGATGACTGGTGACTCAATCAGCAAAGCCAGCTATTTGTTCGTGAGGAGGCGGGATGAAAAGATATTGGCCGCCTGTATGGGTAGCACAGGCGACCTGATAAGAGTTGCTTTCAACACCACCTGCTCATCTGTTTCGCGCCAATTTCAGCGTCACTACAGATGAGTCATCAGAGATAGCTGACAGTCACGATCGCCATGTTGCTGGCATTGGTCACTTTGTAGCTGATAGTGCTGCTAATTGAGCTGATTTGACCGGCTTGCTGCAAGTGAGCCAAAGGCATGGTTTGCTTGTTCATGCCTGAATAGCAGGTCACGCTGCTGTCAGAAAAATCACATGGAGATTCATAGATAGTGCCAGTAAACGTCACTGAGCCATCAGCCGCAGAAGCTGTGGATGGCAACAAGGCGGTACCAAGCAGCAAGGAGGTGCATACAGAGAAAACTGTCTTGCGAACTAAACGGGAGGCGGTGTGTTGAGCTTTCATATCTATGTCCTTTTCGTCACAGGTGTTGTACGAAAAGGGCAACGCAATCAAAGAGTAATGCCATAAATCGGCAATAACATCACTCTTCTCAGATGGCAGCTCCGCTGTCTTAGGTATCAAAACCCTTAGACCGGTGGCTTTGCGTCCCGACCTTTCGATCGGTTTGCCCTTTACTCTATGTCTAGATGATAACACTCCACTTTGAGAAATCAATCGGCTTAAAAATCATGAGAGATGGATCACAGTTAGTCTGCATAATTAATAACGTATATTTATTTTTTATCTCAAATCATGCCTGTGAATATTGCGGACAAGCCTCTATATTAGCGCGTCATATCTATGATTAATATGTAATGTAGTAGATGTATATTTATGTGTGGGCTGCCAATAATTTGATTACCTGATTACCTGATTACCTGATTACCTGATTACCTGATTACCTGATTACCTGATTACCTGATTACCTGATTACCTGATTACCTGATTACCTCTTTAGGGGGCGGTTTATGAAGTGGTTGATAACTATTGTCAAAAATAGATAGATTATCTTTGTTGTGTTCTTGTTGAAATTTTGTGTGCGACTTTAAATTCATAGTCTGACAATATTGCAATAGATGCCCTTTATATGAACTTTATTTATTTCATGATATCGTTTTATGTTTCATTGTTGGTTTAAGTCGTTGTTTTTTAGGTGTTTATAAAAAAATTTATACAAATCAAAATGTATTTGATGTGCATCAAACGAGTCGTTAATTTGTTCGTCAAGCAAAAGCGGAATGCGGCTTTCTGCACAGACGACAAGGACGTATGTAGTTGTGCAGTTGAGGTGTAGCGGGAACTACCCCTGATGCGGTGTGCTGCTTTTGCTTATTTAAATAAACCTGAAGAGGCACAGTTTATTATTGGCATGACTTCTCATCGGCTTAATGAGAGACGAGCGCCAACAGTTGCTGTGCAGTATATCGCGGCATCACTTAATATCGTGACTCCAGCATGATTGGAGTGATGCAGTACAACACACGTTAATGTAGGTATAAACGAATGAAAGCTAATAAGATTCTGGTTGCTATGGGTGTTGGTTCCATGCTGATGTGCGGCTCCGCTTTTGCTGCTGGTGGTGCCGGTTCCGGTAAAGTCACTTTTAACGGTGAAATCATCAACGCCCCTTGCTCTGTAGCCCCTGAGTCTGTTGACCAGGTAGTTGAAATGGGCCAGATCAGCACCAAAGAGCTGGCCAACGGTGGTGAGTCCAGCTCCAAGCCGTTCAGCATCAAGCTGCTGAACTGTGAAATCTCTGACAAGGAAGATGCCGTCAAGGTGACCTTCAGTGGTGCCAAAGACCCGGTAGACCCCAGCCTGCTGGTGATCGGTGGTGGTGACGCCGCGGGTGCCGGTATCAAGATGACCGCTCCGGGCGGTGCTCCGATCGTACTGGGTACCCCGACTGCCGCCTTCGGCCTGGTCAACGGTGACAACGAGTTGCCCTTTAGCGCCGTGCTGAAAGGCTATGCAAGCCAAGACACCAACCCGCTGAAAGCCGGTGCTTTCACTGCAGTGACCAACTTTACTCTCTCCTACGAGTAATAGAGTGCCTTAACGTGTGACAAGGGTTGTGGTGGTGCGAGCCACCACAACTTCACACATTCTGTTTCCTCACATCGAACCCTAATCATGAAAACTTCAATGATGGCGGCCATGGTGCTGCAACTGGTGATGATGGCGGGATCAGTCCACGCCAACGAACTCACGGATGGACTAGCCGAATCGGGCTGTACGCTGGAGGTGCTGCGCAGTATTCCATTGCAGGCTCAGCAACTGGGCACGCTGAAAATCAGCGGTTGTCAGGTTGACGGGGCAACGGTGGCATCACTGCCTTTTATTTCCATGTCCGTGCGTGGTGCCATGAGCGATGAGCTGGGCATTCTCAATAACGGCCAATATCACAAGGTGTCCGGCGAGCGCTTTATTGTCTCGGATATCGTCAACAGTGATCTGGAATTCAATTTGGGGCTCATGAGCAGTCAGCTGTTTTTCCAAGACAGTACGACGCTGTTAGAACTCAATTATATGTAAGCAAACCAATTGCTTAGTGTAGATACCTCATTACGTGAGACCTTTATGCAATTCCTAGAGTGAAAATATGAGCGTTTCAACATCAGACTCTGTGAGAAAAAAACATTATTCAAAAATGACTTTTATGCTATGCGTGTCCGGCCTGATGGCGGTAGCAAATCACGCATGGGCAGAAACGGAGTTTAATATTGATGCGCTCGATCTGGATGATCGGACCAAGATCGACCTCTCCCAGTTTGCCGACGAAGGCTACATCCTGCCCGGCGACTACTACCTCGAGATCGAGGTCAACAAGAACAAGCTGCCTCTGCAGAAAATCCCTTTCTACGAGAACGATACTGGCAAGGGAAAGGGCGGGGTGGCCTGCCTGCCGCAAGATGTGATCCCCAAGCTGGCGCTGACCGACGAGGCCATCGCCAAGATCGGTACCTGGCACGATGGCCAGTGTGCCAACCTGCTGGCGCTGGACGGCGTAGTGATCTCGAACGATATCGGTAACGGCTTGCTGCGCATTGCCATCCCTCAGGCGTGGATGAAGTACAGCGATCCCAACTGGATTCCGCCCGAACAATGGGATGAAGGGATCCCGGGGATGATGCTTGATTACAACATTAACGCCCAAGTCAACGAAGGCGATGGTTACTCCAATCGCAACATCAGCAGCTATGGTACGCTGGGGTTCAACTACGGCGCTTGGCGTCTGCGGGGTGACTATCAGGCCAGCTCTTACTGGGGCGACAATGAGCGGACATCGACCGAGTTGAACCGTATCTATGCCTATCGTCCGCTGCCGAACATGGCCGCCAAGCTGACAGTGGGTGAGCAGCAGCTCAACTCCCAGTTAATCGATGGTTTCCGCTATACCGGCGTCAACCTGGCCAATGACGAGCGCATGCTGCCGCCTAGTCTGCAGGGTTATGCGCCGGAAGTGAGCGGTATTGCCAAGACCAACGCCAAGGTCACCATCTCCCAGTCCGGCCGGATCATCTATGAAACCAACGTGCCGGCGGGCCCGTTTCGCATCCAGGGGCTGGACAGCTCGGTGCGCGGCCGCCTTGATGTGCGGGTAGAGGAGCAAGATGGCAGTGTCAATTCGTTCCAGGTAGACACGGCAACCGTTCCCTACCTGACTCGCCCTGGCTATGTCCGATACAACCTAGCGGTTGGTGCACCTTCCGAACAGACGGATTCGGTGCACGATGTGCACGGCCCTGCCTTTGTGACCGGTGATTTCTCCTGGGGGGTGGCGAACTCCTGGTCGCTGTACGGCGGCAGCCTGATTGCGGGTGAATACAACTCCATGGGATTGGGTATCGGTCGTGATCTCTATGCCTTCGGCGCTATTTCCGCCGACCTGACCCAGTCCATCGCCAAGTTGCCGGGCCTGTCGACCAAGATTGGCCAGTCGGTACGGGTGAACTACGCCAAGCAGTTTGATGAATACAACAGCTCGATCACCTTCGCGGGTTATCGCTTCTCCCAACATGACTTCATGACCATGTCGCAGTTCCTCAATAACAAGGATCGGTTGGAGAACAACACTACGACCTCGAGCGATGACTACAACACCTGGGGTGACAAGGAGCTCTACACCATCACCGCCAACAAGACCTTCTGGGCGGAGGATGCGGCCAAGGCGCTGACGGTTTATCTGGACTACACCCACAGAACCTATTGGGATCACGAGGCAGAGGATCGCTACGGCCTCTCCATCAACAAGAACGTGAACATCGGCAGTTTCAAGGATGTCTCCGTCTATGTGTCGGCCTACAAGACCAAGACCGAGAACTACGAGGATGACAAGAGCGTCATGCTGACCCTGAGCATGCCGATCGGGGACAGAAAGAGCGCGGGATACAGCGTGCAGTCCTCCAACGGCAAGGTGACTCACCTGGCCACCTATCAGGACTACAGTCGACCGGATGATACCTATCAGCTGGGGGCGGGTGTGCAGAGCAACGGCCACGCCGTGGCGCGGGGTTACTACAACCACAACAGCGACATCGGTGCGGTCAGCCTCAATGCCTACAGCGTGCAGAGCGAATACACCTCGGTTGGTGCCAGCCTGCGTGGCGGTCTGACGGCGACCCAGCACGGTGCAGCCCTCCACCAGGCGACTCGTCGTGGCGGTACCCGCATGATGGTGGATACCGATAATACCTCCGGCGTCTCTTTCAACAATGGCCGCGCCGTGACCAACCGCTTTGGCGTCGCGGTGATCAGCGACATGACCGACTATCGCAAGAGCGACACCCGGGTCGATGTGGATCAGCTGAGCGACGACATCGATGCGATGAACGCCATCAAGCAGGGGACCCTGACCGAGGGCGCAATTGGGTATAATGCTTTCGAAATTGCCGAAGGGTTCAAGCTGCTGGCCAGTGTCAGACTACCCGATGGCTCAGTGCCGCCATTTGGCGCCACCGTCGTCAAGGATTCCGGCCGTGTGCTCTCGGTGGTGGATGAAGATGGCCTGGTCTATCTGACCGGGGTGAAACCGAATGAAGCGTTTGAACTCTCCTGGGGCGGGGCCCGCCAGTGCAAGATAGTGGCGCCGCAACAAGTAACCGATCTGTCGATGAAGACTCTCACTTGCAAGTAATGGGATACCGATGAAAAAGCTGCTCTCTTATATCTGTCTGGCTGCGCTTGGCATGACCTCACTCAACGTCAGTGCCGCCATTGTGCTGGATCGTACTCGTGCCGTTTATCCGGGCGGCGCAAAGTCCATCAGCCTCAACATCAAGAACGAGAACCAGAAGCTGCCCTACTTGGCGCAGGCCTGGATTGAAGATGCCCAAGGCCAGAAGATCTCTTCTCCCTTCGTGGTGCTGCCGCCGGTACAGCGGGTGGATGCCAACCAGAAGTCCATCGTGCGCATCGCCAGTGTGCCGGCCATCGATAGCTTGCCCAAGGATCGCGAGTCCATCTACTACTTCAACCTGCGCGAGATCCCGCCCAAGAGCGAGAAGAGCAACGTGATGCAGATTGCCGTGCAGTCCAAGATCAAGCTGTTCTACCGCCCCGAGGCGATCCTGCCCGAGCGCGGTGCCATCTGGCAGGATCAGGTGCTGATCACCAAGCAGGGCAAGGCCCTCAAGGTCAACAATCCGACCCCTTACTACATCACCTACGTGGGCCTAGGTCATCCACAGGGCAAGGAGCGGACCACCATCAAGGGTTTCTCTGCCTTTATGGTTGCCCCCAAGTCAGAGCAGACGGTCACTATCCCGGAAACCCTGGGTAATGAATTTGTGATCAGCTACGTCAATGACTACGGCGGATATATGGATATCAAATACCAGTGCACAGGCAATGCCTGTAAAGCAGTGAAGGAGAAATGAAGATGATATTGCGTACGGGTGTACTTGGTATCATGTTCTTGTCCATGCCGGCGCTGGCTATTAATGGTGAAGTCAGGGCTGATACCAAGACCTATGACATTGAGCTGACCAAGGAAGATATTGCCAACCAGACGGGGGCTCTGAAGGAGTTTGGTTGGGATCTGGCCGGAACATATAGTGGTACGGCCATATGTCCTGATCAAGATATTATTAACCAGCCATTTTATTACAAGGCGGTCATGAGTGCCGGACTGCCCAGTGTCGGTGGTGGGTACGTTAAATTAAATGAGTTTCTCGATCTCAAGGTTGATATCTGGATTGAAGGAAATCGCAAGGAATATGTTAATGCCCCTTTCACTGAGGAGTCCAACAGAGGGCAGTTCACGTGCCGTAAACGAAATGGTTCTGCAACCTTCGGCTTTCGTAGTGGTAGCAAGGGAAAAGTAACATTCCGCGTTCGCAAGCCCATTATCAATGGCGTGCATATCGCTGATCATGAAATAGTCGAAATGTTTGGGCGCCTGGGTAAAACAGATGTCGGTTTCAATAATGAAGTCATGTCCAGAATCGTTATCAAATCCTCCGTGCTGTATGTGCCAGAAAAGTGCACTATCAATGGAGGGCAGACGATTGAGGTCGAATTCGGTGATTTACCTGGCACAGGGTTGGATGGAAACAATTTTGAAAAAACTGTACCGCTTAATTTCGTGTGCAGTGGTGGGGTATTTGATCAAGGTTCATCATTGAAAATAAATCTTGCCATTTCTGGTAAACCCACATCATTTAGTCAGAGTTATCTCAGAACCACTCGAGATGGATATAAAGGTGGTGATGTAATCAATAATCTTGGCATCAAATTCAAACAGCTGGATGGCTCGACACTGAATCTGAATGATTGGTATCCGGTTTCCATGCAGGGGAATATCGGAGACTGGGGTTTCATTGCCGCCCCGATAAGTCCTGCCGGTGCGGATGTTGCTGCAGGCGACTTCTATGCAACCGGTACAATTGTTGCGTCATTCCAGTAGGAGTCGATATGTTGCGCTTAGGCTGTTTGGGGTTGCTGATTTTCCCACTGTGGGTCAATGCAGCGGCTGATGACCTTGAACTTCTTGGTGGAGAACTCAATCTCCATGGTCGGATCATCGACCAGCCCTGTGTGGTCGCTCCCGAATCCCTTGAGCAGGAGGTCGAGATGGGGGTAGTTGATGTGAAGGAACTCTATGCCAACGGAGTCGCGGAGCTAGTGCCGTTCTCCATTCGTCTGACCAATTGCAAGCCGGGTATTTTCCGCATGGCCAAGGTGACCTTTACTGGCTCGCAGGATACCGAACTAAGCGGCGGATTGGCATTCACGGCTGGGATTGCCAAGGGGGCAGGCATCCGCCTGTATGACGTGGCTCAATCACCTCTGAATTTGGGTAGTGCCTCCCGCGGCTATCTGCTAGGTGGTGCGGCAGATAATGAGCTGCAATTTTTTGCCAGAGTCGAAGGACATCCAGCGGCATTGACCGCCAAGAACATCCAGCCTGGCGACTATTCTGCTGTCGCCAATTTCATCGTTGCTTATGAATAAACTCAGAAGTCGTTGCGCTGGATGACTTTTGTATTGCCATGGCTGGGCCAGGTGATGACGCCACCTAGATAACTGGAAAGGTAAATACCTCCGGGCAATTGAATGAACTTGGCTTTTTGTTTGGGGGGCGTTAGCGCCGCGACCAGAGTGGCGACCATAGCGTTATTGGTCAGCGCCTGCTGGTCAATGAAATTGACAATGGTATTTTTTATCTCGACCGAAATATCGCCATTATCCCGCTCCAGATCTCCAACTGAATCCAGATTGAACAGCGTCTTTCCCTGATTGTCAGTGGCTATCACGGTGGCCACTACAATTTCTCTGTTCATGGTCACAATATATTTACTCTTTCTGGTCATTTCTACCCAGTTGTCTGGTGCCTGACAATCTCTGTGATATCTGACAGTGGTTTCTTGATTATTGTAATAGTTGTTGGAAACATTATTTCCCTGCTGGTTCATGGTTGTGATAACGCATTGAACTTCTTCGGCCACAGGGTGACCGCTACGCAACAGGAAGATATTTTCGGATAATTTCCTGCTGCTATTGTTGATGGAAAAATAGCTGATAGCTTCTTTTCCAACCAGAATTGAAATCTGCTCATCAGCTTTACGTGAAACAGGTTTTATCAAGGGCGTCAGTGAATCTATTTTCACATTCAGTGCTTTTTCCGTCTCGCTGGTCATATAGAGAGAAATCTGACCTAAATTGATAGTGCGTAGTGTATTTGCTGTCGCATAGTTATAAATGACGAGGGCTAGTGAAGTCAGCGAGACCAGCAGCAATGCAAACAGCAAAATACGCTTTGGGCTGAAATATCGGTCATATTTGCGGCGAGTATATTGCCGCCTGGCTTGGGGTGCAGGGGAAGGCGTCGGCGCATGAATTTCTTCCGCTGGCGCTGGTTCTTCACTTTCCCCTGCGAGCTCAATCGGAGCACAAAACATATAGCCAACCCGTGGAATGGTATCGATCGCATCCATTAAGCCGAAGGATTCCAGCTTTCTTCTCAACGAGAGTATCTGCCGGTTCAAATTGGTATCGGTATTGTCCTGATTTGGCCACAAGGCATCCTGCAGTTTGCTTCTTGGAATGACAGTGCCTGCCTCATCACACAGCATTTCGAGTAGCTCGGCTTCCTTGTTGCTGAGCTTAATGTCCTTGTCCCCTTTCGAGAGTCGGAATATTGCAGCGGAGAAAAAGATATCCTCTGCAATTTTATAAATTTTGTTACTCATGTGTGACTCGTCTTACTGCCAAGGAGTGCATTTTACCACCATGCAGTCTTTGTTCAAATAATGATAAATCGTCAATTTCTTTTATTATCATATGGTTAGCTTTCCTACTAAATGCATGGTGGAGGGTATGGTACTACAGCCAATTAATTTGGTTCAAAAAATGTGCAAAAAAAGGCCGTTTATGTAATCGTTCTCATTTATTCAGACTGAGAAGGAAGATTTTGATACCACCAGCATTTTATTTTGAGCCATATGTGTATTTGGATGGCTCCGTGGTGTCAGTTTTTGTCGCATGAATAATTATTGCGACCTAATGATATTCTGAAATTGTTTCCGCTGTGGCTTGAGATTACCGCCAAGATCGGGCCAGGGGAGCCAGTGGTCGGGCACCATAAAGCCGGGCAGGGTGCTGCGGATCCAGGCAGCCAGTTCGGAGTCGGGAACCGGCTCACCGTGCCAGTCGATAAAGGCGGCGGGGCGTTGCCCCCACTCGTCGCTCGGCACCGGCACCACCAGCGCCTGGGCGACAGCGGGATGATCTACCAGTCGCTGCTCGATGGTTTCGGGCTGGATGTTTTCGCCACCCGAGATAAAGAGGTTGTCGAGCCGTCCCTCTACCAGCAATTCCCCTGCCGCAGTAAACCTCCCCTTGTCGCGGGTATGAAACCAGCTCTCGTCATCGAGGGGCAGTTCCAGCTCGCCCGCCCGGTAGTAACCGGCAAACAGGGTGGCGCCGCGCACGCAGATCTCCTGCTCCCTGATGCACACCTCCCGTCCCGGTAGCGGTTTGCCAACTACACCCGCATCGCCGGGGATAGCGGTGCAGACCTGACTGCCCATCTCGGAGAGACCATAACTCACCTTGGGTTCGAGCCCCATAGCGCAGAGGCGGCTCACCAGCGGCTGCGGGATGGCGGCACCGCCGAGCAGCAGCTCGCGCAATCGGGTACGGGCGGGATCAAAACCCTCTGCCAGCAGGCGCCAGAGCTGGGTTGGCACCAACGAGAGGTGAGTGATGGGCTGGCACTCCAGCCGCTCCTTGAGGGAGCGTTCACGTTGATCCAGTACCAGCGTGGCGCCCGCCAGAAAGACCCGAAACAGGATGGCGTAGCCGCCCACATGGAACAGCGGCAGGGAGAGCAGCCAGCCGCAGGCCTCATCGAGGGGAATAAGGGTGGCAGAGCCGCGTGCCGAGGCCAGGTGGTTGCAGAGCCGATGCACCACCGCTTTCGGCGTACCGCTAGAGCCGGAGGTGAGGATCATGTTGTTGAGCTGGGTCGATTCCAGCGGCCATGTTTCCTCGCTTGCTGGCAGTTCGTGCGTGAAGTCGAGGTACAAGGGTTGC
Organism: Aeromonas sp. 25-AL00135; assembly: GCF_054052385.1. Classification (NCBI taxonomy): domain Bacteria; kingdom Pseudomonadati; phylum Pseudomonadota; class Gammaproteobacteria; order Aeromonadales; family Aeromonadaceae; genus Aeromonas; species Aeromonas sp. 25-AL00135. The sequence goes on from NZ_JBSTYQ010000009.1 coordinate 49,104, forward strand.
CAGTTGCCTGCCGGGATCTCCCCTGCCGACCAGAAGGCATCGGCATCGAGTTGTACCGCCAGCTCGCGCTGCTTTTCGAGAGGAAAGGCGGGATTGAGCGGGCAGAACACCACACCGCTGCGCACGCAGGCCCATGCCAGCAGCACATCTTCCAGCGCACCGCGCACCACCGCTACCAGATGATCGCCACGACGCACTCCGGCTTGTTCCAGCTGTTGGCACAGGCTGTTGAGGCGGGCATCGAGTTGGCGGTAGCTGATGGGGGAGACTGCGTGGATGGCAATGCGGTTCGGGGCTGTGATTGCCCGGTGGCGTACCGGGCAAGGTGTCTGTTCGGGTGAACGGGAGGGGTCAATCACGGTAATACAGTTGCTCCAGTCGGCTCAGGTCCGGTTTGCCATCTTCCCCTAGCAGGTTGCCCGCCATCCAGCGGCGGGTATCCAGACCCGGCGCCTGTTCGGGCGCCCATTCGCCCGCCAGATGAAACAGCTGGCTCAGGCCCAGATCCGATTCGAAGCAGGAGGAGATGATCACCTTGAGCCGCAGTTCGCGGGCGCGGGCGATCAGCGCTTCGCAGTTGGCGAGTGAACCGAGCAGGGTAGGCTTGAGCACCAGCGCGCGCAGTTGCGGGATCGGCTCCCACGGCTTGCCCTGCGCCAGCAGTTCGTCCAACGCCACCGGCATGCCGGTGCGGTTGGCGACAAAGGCGATGTCGGCAAAGTCGGCGCAGGGGTCTTCCAGATACTCGATGCGATTCGGGTCGAGGTGGCCGCAGAAGGTCCACGCCTCCTCGCGAGTCCAGCCCTGGTTGGCATCCAGCACCAGCTTGAGGGAGGGGATGCGGTCGCACAGCAGGCGGATCAGCGCCAGCTCGTCACGCATCGGGTAGCGCGCCACCTTCAGTTTGGCCTTGCCAGGCGTGCGGTGCAGCCACTCTTTCCAGTTGCGCAGCAGCTCTTGGGGGGAGCCTTGAATGAGGGGATAGGGCTCCGGCAGCGGGTTGCGCTGCTCGGGCCATGTCCGGCGCGCGCAGTCGAGGCCAAATTGCACCGACGGCAGCACGGGGTTCGGGGTATCGCCGGCGGCCAAGACCGCCAGCGTGGCAAGGGCTTCTGCCTCTGCCTGTTGCAGGCTCTCTTTCGAGAAGCCGGGCAGGGGGGCGATTTCCCCCCAGCCGTCGTTGATGCGCACCAACAGCCCCTCTCGCGCCACCTCCACCTTGCCGTGAAAGGTCAGTGGCTGGGTAAAAGGCAGTTGATAGCGATACAGGGCTAGTGTCATCAGGGGTTCCGCTTGTATTTGGAGAAGTCGGGGCGACGCTTTTCGTTGAAGGCGTTGCGGCCTTCCTGACCCTCTTCGGTCATGTAGAAGAGCATGGTGGCATTGCCCGCCAGCTCCTGCAAGCCCGCCTGCCCGTCACAGTCAGCGTTGAGGGCGGCTTTCAGGCAACGCAGCGCCATCGGGCTGTTTTGCAGCATTTCACGGCACCAGCGCACGGTTTCACGCTCCAGTTCGGCCAATGGTACGACGGTGTTGACCAGACCCATGTCGAGGGCTTGCTGGGCATCGTACATGCGGCAGAGGAACCAGATTTCGCGGGCCTTCTTCTGGCCGACGATACGAGCCATGTAGGAAGCACCCCAACCGCCGTCGAAGGAGCCCACTTTCGGGCCGGTCTGGCCAAACTGGGCGTTGTCGGCTGCGATGGTCAGGTCACACATCATGTGCAGCACGTGGCCGCCACCGACCGCGTAACCGGCCACCATGGCAACCACAGGTTTCGGGCAGGTGCGGATGTCGCGCTGGAAGTCGAGTACGTTGAGGTGGTGAGTCCCCTCGTCATCCCTGTATCCACCGTAGTCGCCACGGATCTTCTGGTCGCCGCCGGCGCAGAAGGCTTTCTCGCCAAAACCGGTCAGGATGATGGTGCCGATCTGATCGTCATAACGGGCATCGGCCAGCGCCTGCAGCATCTCTTTGACTGTGCGGGGGCGGAAGGCGTTGCGCACCTGGGGACGGTTGATGGTGATCTTGGCAATGCCATCGTTGGACTTGTGATAGAGGATGTCCTCGTAACCGGCGGAGCAATCTTGCCATTCAACAGGTGCATACAGTTCAGCTTCCGTCATTGCTTCAATCATGACTCGTCTCTTCTTGTTGGTTGACCCACTCCGCGAGGAGTCGGGCAAAGTTATCAGGCTGATGGGCGTGCAGATTATGGCCGCCATCCAGCACCAAGTGGTTGATTCTGCGATCCTGGTTCGCCAGCTGGCAAGCCAGCTGATGGAATTTGTGATCCTGCTTGCCACTCACCCAGGTGACCGGCAGCTGGCTCGCCATGAGCCAGGGGGCGAGATCCGGCTGCTTGCCTAGCGAGGTGGCGCGCAGCATGGTGGCGATGCCCTGACCGTCGTTGCCAAAGCGGCGGGCGATCTGGCTGGCCCGGGCCGCATCGTCAAGATCGGCAAACACCCCTTGCCGGTACCAGTCTGCCAGCACGTCAGCCAGGGGCTCCTGCTCGAAGCGCCGCGCCCACTGTTCATCGTGCTGGATGCGGGCGGGCCGTTCACTGGCCGGTAGCCCCGGGTGGCAGTTCTCCAGCAGCAGCCCCCGTAGCCCGGCGGGCTCGCGGCTGGCGTGATAGAGGGCCAGTCGCCCCCCCAGCGAATAACCCGCCAGCAGATAGCGTTCAATGTTGCGGCTGGCCAGCTCGGTGACCAGCCACTGGTGGCTCTGCTCAAAGTCGCTGACGTTGAGGGCTCGATGCTGACCATGACCCGGCAGATCGAGGGCGATGCAGCGGATGGCGGGCAGCCGGTCGATCACCGGTTGCCAGTCGCCGCTATCCCCCAGCAGGCCGTGCAGCAGCACCAGCGGCACATTGGCATCTTTATTTGCCACGGATGGCGGCCCCCAGCGCTTTCAGATCATCGGCCACCTGCTCGCTCGGTACCCGGATCTCGATCAAGGTAACGCCATGTTGGAGGGCGGCGCGGTAATCCTGTTCGAACTCGGGCAGGGTAGTCGGCGCGCGATAGGCGAGGCCAAACATGGCGGCAGCATGTTCAAAACTGAGGCCGTGGGGTAGCCGGTAGTAGCTCTCCAGCAGCTCCCCTTCGGTGGGCACCGGCAACATACGAAAGATGCTGCCGCCATCGTTGTTGAGCAGGATCACCACCAGCGGTCGACTCGCCTTGCTGAGCAGGGCGAGGCTGTTGAGATCGTGCAGGGCGCTGAGATCCCCAAGCAACAGGGTGGTGGGCTCATTGCTGCCTTGCTCGATCGATTGGGCAAACCCGTAGGCGGTGGCGATCAGACCATCGATGCCGGAGGCGCCGCGGTTGGTCATCACTCGGCTCGGCCCCTTGCCCGTTTCGCCGAGCATATCCATCAGTCGGGCTGGCATGCTGTTGCCGACAAACAGTTGCCCTTCGATCAGGCGGTTGAGGCGATGGCAGACCCCGAGCTCGGAGAAGTGCTCGCAGGCAGCGGCGATCTGCTGGCTGGCGTTGTGTTGCAGCTCAGCCAATGTGTGCCAAGGGGCTTGTGTGGTGACCGGATGGGCCGCAGCAAAGGCGCTGGCACTGCAGAGCAGCCGGTTGCGCAGCCGGTAGTCGGGATCGAGCCGCGCCGGTTGCGGATCCACCAGCCAGTAATCCTGCCATGAATGGTGCTTGATGAACTGGCCAAGCCGCTTGGAGACAAGCCGCGCGCCAAATTGCAGCAGCACCTCGGCGCGGCCGAGCTCGGCGACGAATTCAGGGTCGTTGAGCGCCAGATCCATGTGGATGAGGTTGCGACTATCGAAGCGGATCTGGCTCTGCAGATCTGCCAGCAGCGGCCAGCCGAGTTGCTCCGCCAGCGCGGCGGCATTCTGTGCCTGCTTCGGGTCGGTAATACGGCCAGCCACAACAATGCCGCGCTGTTGCCGAAAGCTTTCCCACTCCGCCTGGGGTGGGCAGGTGGCCTCGTTCTGTTGCCACGGGCTCCATGGCTTGTGCGAGCCGAGCCAGTCGCCGAGGGGGGCCAGATAGTCGGAGAAATCCTGATAGTGCTCGCCCGGGTAAAGGGGCTCGGGGTACATGCAGTTGAAGTGCACCACTCCGGGAGTGAGCGCCTGTTTGGCCAGCGCCTGATCCACCGAGCTCAGCACAAACGCCGCCGGAATGGTCGGGGTGGGGCTCGGCAGGTTCTGTTGATAGACGGGGTAGCGGCCGAAGATCCCCTGCTGGTCGATCGCCTGATTGGCGCCGTTGTCGATAAGCTCGTGAGGGCGATCGGCGGAGAGAATAATCAGCGGCACGCCGGTGAGCTGGGCCTCAGCCACTGCGGGCCAGAGGTTGGCCACCGCAGTGCCGGAGGTCATGATCACCGCCACCGGCCGGTTGCTCCCCTTGGCCAGCCCGAGCGCCATAAAGCCGAGGCCGCGCTCGTCAAAGTGCAGGTGACGACGAAAGCCCTGATGGGCCGCGGCGGCCATGGTCAGCGGCGCAGAGCGGGAGCCGGGGGCCAGCGCGATGTCGCGCACCCCGAGGCGAAAGAGCTCCTCCAGCAAGAGGGAGGACCAGACGTGGTTGAAGGTGGCGTGCTGGCTCGAAAACGGGGTGCAGGCAAACTCTTCGCTGGCAGGCTCTTTACGGGTGGGCATAGGGGCTCTCGTAGCGTGAAAAGGGTGAATGACTATCCCAGCAGGGAGAGCACATTGGCGATCTTGTTGTCGAGTTCGGCCCACTCGGCGACAGGCTCGGAACCGGCGACAATGCCGGCACCGGCAAACAGGGTGACGCTGCCCGGCTGAATGCGGGCGCTGCGAATGGCGACCGAGAACTCGGACGTCTCCCGGCTCAGCATGCCGCAGGCACCGGCGTACCAGCCCCGATCATAGGGCTCGAACTCGCGGATAAAGGCGAGCGCTGCCTCGCGCGGGGCACCACCCACCGCCGGCGTCGGGTGGAGGGCGTCGAGCAGCTGCCAGTCGCAGACCCCGGGCTTGAGCTCGGCTTCGATATCGCACTTGAGGTGTTGCAGCAGCCGCAGTTTGAGAATGCGCGGCTCGGTCAGGGTGGCATCGTGGGTCAGTGGCGCCAGACGGCTGAGGATGTCGGCATGTACCAGCCGGTTCTCCAGCCGGTTCTTGCTGTCGGCCAGCAGTTCGGCGGCAAGTTGGGCATCCACCTCTTCATCGCCGGAGCGGCGAATGGTGCCCGCCAGCGCCTCGGTAAAGAGGTGGCGATCTTCCCGGCGGTAGAGCCGCTCGGGAGAGCAGGCGATAAAGGCCTGCTCGGGGGAGAATTGAAAACCGAAGTGGAAGCAGTCCTGGGCGTGGCGGGCCCACTGGTCGAGCATGGCCCAGGGATTGATATCCGCATCGTGGTTCGGACTGGTCAGCACGCTCTCCCGCGACAGCACCACCTTGGGGGTGTGGGCCTGAAAATCGGGGGCGGTGACGCGCTCCACCAGCATCTGCCACTGGGCGGGGCCGGGGCAATCCTGTCGCTGCCAGGGCTGCTTTTGCAGGGCGGGCAGCGGGGCTTCCGGACGCAGGGCATCGAGGGCGGCGTCGGCCGCCTGCAGTTCGGCCTCGAGATTGTCGTCATCCAGCCAGAGGTTGAGGCAGAGACTGACGCACTCACCACGGCGCACCAGCTCGATGCGGGGCAGCACGAAACGGCAGGGGCCAAACCCTTGCCAGCCGGATTGGTCCGGGTCAAACGCCAGTCCGCCATAGTAGCGGGGGCTGTCGTCATGATGCTGGTTGGCTGTGTTGGTGCACACCTGCTTGATGGTGTGCGGCTCGGTCAGTTCATGGATGGCGCCCAGCGCGACATACTCGGGACGATCCTCTCCACGGGCCTGCCAGTAGATGCGGGGATAGAGGGTTTGCGCCGCGAGCCAGCCCAGAAAGGAGCGGATTTCGATCGCCACTCGCAACCGTACGAAGCCGCTGACGTTGCTGTGACGCAGGGCGTCCAGTTGTTGCTTGATATGGGTCTGAACCAACATGGATTCTTGTCTGAGCCGGGTAGTAACGAGCGATCCGGTAGCTGGATGCCGTAGGTTTATGCCAAAGGGCGATGATTTCCTATATATTATCTGCCCATTCGTCCATGTAAATCGCCCGCGGGAGCTTCACTCTCCGGGGCCAAGTATACCCAAATCCGGTTCGATAACCCTTAACACGATCAATATCCGATTGTTTGGCCATCACAAAATGACAAATACCTTCTCTGTTTGGTTGCTGGCGGCGCGTTTGCGAACATTGCCGCTCGCCTGCTCTTCCATCCTGCTGGGCTCGGGGCTGGCTGCCAGTCGTGGCGCCTTCGATGGCACCATCATGGCGCTCTCGCTGCTGACCGCCATCCTGCTGCAGATCCTCTCCAATCTGGCCAACGATTACGGCGATGCGGTCTCCGGCGCCGACAACGGTGAGCGGATCGGCCCGCAGCGGGCAGTGGTCTCCGGTCTTATCACCAAAAAGCAGATGTGCGTGGCGATGGGGCTGACCGCGCTGGCGGCGGTGGCCAGTGGCCTGCTGTTGCTTGGTTGCGCCTTCGGTGGCCAGTGGCTGCAGATCCTGGCATTTGTAGTGCTGGGTGGCGCGGCCATCGTCGCGGCGGTGACCTATACCGTGGGCAAGACCCCTTACGGCTATCGCGGGTTTGGCGATATCTCGGTGTTCCTTTTCTTCGGCCTGCTCGGGGTGCTCGGCTCCTACTACCTCTTCACCAAGACGCTGGAGTGGGATCTGCTGCTGCCCGCCACCGCCTGTGGCCTGCTGGCCACCGCCGTGCTCAATATCAATAATGTGCGCGATATCGAGACCGACGCCGCCAGCGGCAAGATCACCCTGGCGGTGCGCCTTGGCCGCAACCGCGCCATTGCCTATCACTGGGTACTGCTGGGGGCGGCGCTGCTGGCAACCATCGCCTTTATCCTGATCCAGCCCGCCAGTTTCTGGCCGTGGATCTTCCTGCCCGCCATGAAGCCTCTTAGCGATGCGGCCAAGACCCTTCGCGAAAGCTACGATGGCGAGGTGCTGACCGGCGCCCTCAAGAAGACCGCCATCAGCGCCTTTCTGTTCAGCCTGCTGCTCTCCATCGGGTTGGCGCTCTCCTGATGAGCGACCGGCTTGTTGTTATGTGAAACGGGCTCCCGAGGCGGGAGCCCTTTTTGTGTGCCGATGCGACGCGTTGGTACTGAATCAGTCAGACAGGAAGACTGCCATGCGTTCATCACTCAAACAGAAAATCATTCAGGTATGCCAGCAGAAAATCACCCAGAAGGGGGAGACGGTCGGGCTCTCCTTTTATGCTTTTTTTGCCAATCGCAATGACGATCCCGAGTTGTTGATGGAGGCGGCGACCTGGTGGATCCAGACCCACAAGCTCGATCACTTCGAGAAGGCCAAGAAAATTCTCTTGTTGGTCGAGCAGGAGTGATAGTCGGCTGCCATGAAACAGAGAGGGCTCCCAAGCGGGAGCCCTCTCTGTTGGTTAATGATGTTATTGACTAGCTGGCTCGAGCCACTTTGAGCGTACGGCGGGAGAATAGCAGAGTATCCAGCAGCCAGATGACGACCATGGAGGCGCCCACCAGCGGGAAGGCAATCCCCAGCAGGATCAGCAGGGCGATGGCACCGCGCATCGGCGGGAGTTTGGCGGGCAGCGGCGGCGCGGCGAGACGGCCCTGCGGGCGGCGGCACCACCAGATCCACAGACCACTCACGGCGCTGGCCAGCACCATCAGGCAGATAAGCAGCATGGCGAGCTGGTGGGGCCAGCCGTAGAGCTTGCCCATGTGCAGCATGACGCCGCTCTCCACTGTCTTGGCGACCAGGCCGTAATCCTGCCAGCGCACATCGGCCATCACCTTGCCGCTGTATTGATCGATATGCAGGGTGGCGTCGTTGCGTGGATCGTCGGCAAACAGGGCGATGGTATAGACACCGGTGGCGCCGACCGGCGGTGTGATGCTGTACCCCGGACTCACTTTCCGGGCAGTGGCGATATCCACCACCTGTTGCAGCGCAATGCGCTGGCTTGCCATCACAACTCCCTCATGCTCGCCGTGGTTCATGGCACCGTGATCGTGCCCCTCATCGACCGGCTGCGAGCTGGGCATGGGAGTGCTCTCCACCGCCCAGGGAACCGTCTGCTCGTGGGCCTGATTCAGGCTGCGGGCCAGCGGTGCCGATTTGGGCACCTCGTTCCACATGGCGGCGGGGAAGCGGTTCCAGACTGCGGCAAACTGATCGCCCCAGAAACCGGTCCAGGTCATGCCGCTCAGCAGTAACAGCAGCAGGAAACCTGCGCCCCAGAAGCCGACCACGGCGTGCAGATCCCGCCACCAGAGGCGGCCACGCTGGCTGACTCTGGGCCAGAGGATGCCGCCCACCCCGGGCCCCTTGCGTGGCCACCAGAGGTAGAGACCACTCAGCAGCAGCACCAGCCCCCAGCCTGCGGCCAGTTCGATCAGCCGATCTCCGGTGGTACCGAGCAGCAGGTCGGCGTGTAGCGCACGGGCCACCGCTTGCAGATTCCACTTGTTGTCCATGGTGCCGAGCAGGGCGCCGCTGGCGGGATCCATAAACAGGGTCAGTTCCTGTTCACCCCGATTGACGATGAACTGGGCGCTCAGGTCGGGAGCTGCAGGCGGCAGGTATTTACGCAGGCTGGCATCGGGCATGGTCATCATCGCCTTGGCCAGCAGTTGGTCGGCACTCAGGGTCTGGCTGGCGGGGGCGACCTTCATCAGCTCTGGGTACATCAGGTTGTCGAGCTGGGGTTTGAACAGATAGACGATCCCGGTCAGTGACAGCAGGATCAGGAAAGGGGCGACAAAGAGACCGGCGTAGAAGTGCCAGCGCCAGATCCGTTGGTAATGACTCGAGTCCCTGTTTTTCATTGCACATCCTTGTTGGGGTGCCAAACCTTTCGGTTGGTGGAATGTTTGTGGCGGCGCGGATAATAGCAGTAACGTTTCGTTAACTGCAATCACACATCTCGAGACCGATTCAGTGCGGGATGTCGGTAACATGAGGTGCCGACGGTTTGCAGGATAGGATGATCACGCTTTGGGGAAAGCCTGTTTGCTGCTGGACTTTTCCTTATAAATTATTACCTTGTGGTAACAATTTGCAGGTGATGGTGGTGGTAACGGAATGGGAGCAGTCATGCAGCCACATGGGCAATTTGACATGGAGCGCAGGGGTCAGATGCTGATCTGCCGCCCGAGTGGCCCTTTCAATCTGGCTGGTGCCATGGCCTATGAGGCGCGTTTTCGTCACGAACTGGCCGGTCTGATGGATGGCCCCTGGGGGATTGTCGAGGTCGCGACCGAGTTTGAAGCGGCCGGGCCCGAGGTGCTGGCCCGTTTTCGTCGCCAGTTTGGCTGGTGTGCCGAGAGTGGCTGTCAGTTTCTGGCGGTGGTCTTCGTAGGGGGCTTCAAGCGCTATCTGGCGGATAACATCTTCAAGGGATTGCCCTTTCGGGCGGTACGTTACTTCGAGCAGGAGGCAGCGGCCATCCAGTGGCTGGGGGAGCAGCTCAACACAGCTCCCTGTGAACCTGCGAGCGCTTGACGACCCCGCATTCTGGTTGGCTCGGGTTTACTCCAGCTTGATAAACCACTTGTCCCGTTCGTCAACGCAGTCGGGTTCACCCATTTCGAATTCGCGGCAGATCAGCGGTCGCACCTCGTAGATACGGCACATCATGGTGTTGCGGTCGAGGGCGGCGCACCAGCCATCGTCCAGCCGGCGCATGACCGGTATCTCGCCATCCCGTTCCAGTACATAACGGTCCGGCACGCCGGTATCGGTAAAGAGCATCACTTCGAGGCGGCAGCAGCAGGCTTCGCAGTTCTGGCAGCTCACATCGGTTTGGATTGCTTGGGTCATGGTGCCTGTCTTGCCGCATGGCGGCATCGGAGATATGAAACAGGCGCCTGTCTGGCGCCTGTGGTCTGGCTAACGGCTTGCAAAAAACCTTAGCCCAGTTTGCGGGCGCGGTAGCTGCGACCCTTGATCTTGCCTTCCTGTAACCGCTTGAGGGCGGCGCTCGCCACGCTGCGCTTCACGGCGACGTAGGAGTACTGCTCGGAGATCTGGATCTTGCCCACGTCGGCGCCGGCAATGCCGCCTTCACCGGTCAGGGCGCCCAGAATGTCACCGGCCCGCACCTTGGTCTTGCGGCCTGCATCGATGGAGAGGGTCACCATCTGCGGGGCGATCGGCTTGATGTCGCGGCCGATGCTGTCGAGATCACCCAGCGGCATCGGAGCCTGCTGGTACTCTTCGATAAAGTTGACGCGCTGGGCCTCGTTCGGCTGATAGAGACTCAGGGCCAGACCCTGTTGGCCGGCACGACCGGTACGGCCGATGCGGTGTACGTGCACTTCCGGATCATAGGTCAGCTCGTAGTTGATGACGGCGCCCAGCTCCTTGATGTCGAGGCCACGGGCCGCCACGTCGGTGGCCACCAGAATGGTGGCGCTGCCGTTGGCAAAGCGCACCAGCACCTGATCCCGCTCGCGCTGTTCCAGATCGCCGTTCAGCGCCAGCGCCGAGAAGCCCTTGGCAGCCAGATGGTCGGCCACGTCGTTACAGGCGCGCTTGGTGTTGCAGAACACCACGCAGGAGCTTGGCTGGTAGTGGCTCAGCAACCAGGTGAGGGCGTCGAGGCGCTGGCCGGCAGGCACTTCGTAAAGCTTCTGTTCGATGGCGCTCCCCTCGTGCAGGGACTCCACGCTCACCTCGACCGGATTGCGCTGCACGCCGCGGCTCATCTGGGCGATCCCTTCCGGATAGGTCGCGGAGAAGAGCAGGGTCTGACGCTGCTGGGGGGCATAGCTGATGACCCGGTTGATATCTTCGCCAAAGCCCATGTCCAGCATGCGATCCGCTTCATCCAGCACCAGCGTCTTGAGGCCGGAGAGCTCCAGTGTGCCCTGCTCCAGATGCTTGAGAATACGACCCGGGGTGCCGACGGCGATGTGGGCACCAAAGCTCAGGGTGGCGGACTGCGGTGCGGTCGGGGTGCCGCCGCACAGGGTCACCAGCTTGACGTTGGGCAGGGCGCGCGCCAGACGACGGATCTCGGTGGCCACCTGATCCGCCAGTTCGCGGGTCGGGCAGAGCACCAGCGCCTGCACTTCGAGGCGGTTGACGTTGAGCTTGGCCAGCAGGCCGAGGCCGAAGGCGGCGGTCTTGCCGCTGCCGGTTTTTGCCTTGGCGATCAGGTCTTTGCCATCGAGCACCAGGGGCAGGCTCTGGGCCTGGATCGGGGTCATCTGCAGGTAACCCAGGCTGGTGAGGTTCTCTTGCAGGGCGGGGGAGAGATTGAGGCTGCTAAATTCGCTGTTGTTCACAAAAGGACTCTATTTCGGAGAAAACGGGGATGCGCGAGCGCTAAGGCCGCGCATCATACCAGAATGTGGCGTCGGATGTGGCGGATTTTTGAACGGCTGGCCACGAGGGGCCATTAAAGGTTCATTTGTTGCCAAACCGATCGCGGACGAGCACCGACAATGCGATAAGGACTATTTTTCAAACACTCATATAATTATTTATCGTGGATAAACGTTTTCTATTTTCAGTGTTTTAATATAATGATTGGGAAATATTTCACGAACGGTTACTGCGCCACATGGAATGTTACGAAAATGCTGATTAAATATTTTCAAAGAACATGAAAACGGCGCCGCCATTACTCAACATGATGTTTTAAAAGGATTTATTTTATCCGTGTTGCGCGATTAATATCAGTTCATTGCACAATTAATTTAAAAACGTTTGTATTATCCTGCCTCCATAATATTGCGCGGGATTGTGATGGCTATCTGATTTTTAAATGTGCAAATGTCTATGATGGCGCCGGTCAAAAATTACAATTTACTCAGGTGCTACAGGTATGGAATACGTTCACTTTGTGCTCGGACTGGTGATGGTCCTCGCTCTCTCTCTGCTGGCTAACCGCCACAACTGGAAACAGATCAAACTGCGTTATATCGGCCAACTGTTGGTGGTCGAACTGGCGCTGGCCTGGTTCATGCTGAACTCGGAAGTGGGTCTGGCGGTGGTGGGTGGCTTCGCGGCCGGCTTCACCAAGTTGATGGAGTTTGCCAAACAGGGTACCGACTTCGTGTTCGGTGGTCTGGTCAACGAAGGGGCCTTCTCCTTCTTCCTGATGGTGCTGATGCCCATCGTCTTCATCTCCGTGCTGATCGGTATTCTGCAGTACATCCGCCTGCTGCCGCTGGTGATCCGCGGTATCGGTACCGTGCTGGCCAAGATCAACGGCATGGGCAAGCTGGAGTCTTTCAACGCCATCAGCTCGATGATCGTCGGCCAATCCGAGAACTTCATCGCGCTCAAGAACATCCTGCCGCACCTGAACGAGAAGCAGATGTACACCCTGGCGGCGACGGCGATGTCTACCGTCTCCATGTCCATCGTCGGTGCTTACATGCAGCTGATCGAGCCGCGCTACGTGGTTGCCGCGCTGGTGCTCAATATGTTCAGTACCTTCGTCGTTCTGTCGCTGATCAACCCCTACGAGCCGGATAACTCCGTGACCGACATCAAGGCCATTGCCGAAGGTGACGAGCACCACACGCCGAAGAAAGAAAACTTCTTCGAGATGCTGGGTGAGTACATCATGGCCGGTTTCACCGTTGCCGTGATCGTGGGTGCCATGCTGGTGGGCTTCATCGCCCTGATCGCTCTGATCAACTACCTGTTCGAGATGGCATTTGGCGTGAACTTCCAGTTCGTCATGGGCTACCTCTTCTACCCGATCGCCTGGATCCTGGGTATCCCGAGTGGTGAAGCGCTGCAAGCGGGCTCCATCATGGCGACCAAGCTGGTGACCAACGAGTTCGTGGCGATGATGGATCTGGGCAAGGTGGCTGCCGAGCTCTCTCCGCGCACCGTCGGCATCCTCTCCATCTTCATGGTCTCCTTCGCCAACTTCAGCTCCATCGGCATCATCGCCGGTGCGGTAAAAGCGCTGAACGAAGAGAAGGGCAACATGGTTTCCCGCTTCGGTCTGAAGCTGGTCTACGGTTCTACCCTGGTCAGCCTGCTCTCTGCTGTTATCGCAGGCATCATGATCTGATCCTCTAGTGGTTCGCGCCACTGCTTGGGCCCCTGACCTCGTCAGGGGCTTTTTTGTTTCTGGCCTACAGCCGCCAGCCGTACCACCAGCCGGCGACCAGCAGGGTGAGGGTGCAAAAGCCGGTTTCGATGGCGCCGCCACTGCGCAGCGGCCAGCCTGGCAGGCGGTAACGGCGCTTGATGGGCCAGAAGAGCGGAATGCCCGCCGGGGTGAGCCAGTCCCCCAGCAGATGGCTGAGGTAGCCGACGATAAGCGCATCCTTGACCCCCATGGGCAGGGTGCCCGGCGGCAGGCTCTGGTTCAGCCCCCAGACAGCGGCGGCGACCGCCAGCAGACTGTGGGTGAAGCCGCGATGGCCGAACAGCCGCGACAGAGGTTTCGAGATCCAAGGCAGGCGCTGCCCCAGCACCGATTTGGGGTGGTCGAGGTCGGGCAACAGGGCGCTGGCCAGCGCGGCAGGGATGGTCTGCCACAGGCTGGCATCGGCCAGTGCCGGAGTGAGCTGCAGTTTATGGGCGATCAGGGTGCAGGTAACGGAGAAGAGCAGGTGCCCTTGGGCGGTCATGATGATTACGGCGTGGACAAGATGGCGGCGCATCTTACCAGCCTGACGGTTGTGGTCAGCTCTTATTTTAAAAATCAGGATGTTACGGCGAAAAAGCGCCCATGTTGGGCGCCTTTAGGGTCTCTTTACAGCTTGCCTTTGACCAGCCACTTATCGAGGGCGTTGGCAAAACGCTGTTTGTCGGCGGCATTGAAGGGGGCCGGGCCGCCGGTTTGCACGCCGGCCGAGCGCAGCTCTTCCATAAAGTTGCGCATGCCGAGCCGCGCCTTGATGGTCTCGCGGGTGTAGATCTCGCCGCGGGGATTGAGTGCCTCGCCACCGGCATCGATCACCCAGGAGGCGAGGGGGATATCACCGGTGATCACCAGATCGCCGGGCTGAACCTGCTGGGCGATGACATGATCTGCCACATCGAATCCCTTCTCCACCTGCTGGGTTTTGATGAAAGGCGAGGGGGGCACCCGCAATCCCTGATTGGCCACCAGGGTGGTGACGACCTGGGCGCGGTGGGCGGCGCGGTAGAGGATCTCCTTGACCGGAATGGGGCTGGCATCGGCATCAACCCAGATGGGCATGGCATGGTTTCCTGTAGTGAAAGCGGATGGAAAACGAGAGTGGTCATGTTAACACAGGCCTCCCCTTCCCGGCGCGGGGCTGAGTCGGCCCAACCTTTGGTGTAAGCTGGGGCCAGCACATGAAACGAGAAGGAGACGAGATGGATCGGGTGCCCGGTGAAGTAATTTATGCCCTGACCCTGGATGGCAAGGGTGGCATGGCGCCGCTGACGGCGGGAAGCGAAGTCCCGGCGGCACATCCCGGCTGGCTGCATCTGGATTACGGTAATCCCGATTCGGCGCGCTGGCTGTTGCAGACTCCTTTGCTCAGCGAGGCGGCCAGGGAGTCGCTGCTCGGCCAGAGCAATCGTCCCAAGCTGGTGCGGATGGGGGAGACGGTGCTGCTGATCCTGCGCGGCATCAACCACAACAAGGATCACAGGCCCGAAGAGATGGTGGCGCTGCGCATCTTCATCACCCCGGATCTCATTATCAGCAGCCGTCGTCGTCCGCTGCTCTCAGAACAGGATGTGTTCAACCAGCTCAAGCTGGGGGGCGGCGCCGATACCCCGGCCGACTGGCTGGTGGAGATCTGCGATGCCCTGACCGACCGGGCGGGGGAGTTTGTCGAGGAGCTGCACGACAAGATCCTCGATCTGGAGGAGATGGTTCTGATGCGCGACATGCCCGCCAATGGCCGCTTGGCGCTGATCCGCAAGCAGCTCATCATGATCCGCCGCTACCTCTCCCCCCAGCGGGATCTGGTGGCGCGCCTTGCCAACGAGAAGATCAGCTGGCTGGATGAGGATGACCGCCGTCGTCTGCTCGATATCGCCGATCGGCTGCGGCGCTGGCTCGATGACCTCGATGCCGGAGTGGCGCGCACCGCTGTGCTGGCAGACGAGATCAACAATCTGATGGCGGAGGCGACCAACCGCCGCGCCTACCAGATGTCGGTGATGGCACTGCTCTTTTTACCTGCCAGCTTCCTGACCGGTCTGTTTGGCATCAACCTCGGCGGTATCCCCGGGGCCGAGAATCCGACCGCCTTCTGGGTCTTCTGCGGATCCTTGGTGGCGCTGGCAAGCGGGCTGGCTATCTGGCTCAAACATCGGCGCTGGTGGTAAGGAGGCATAACCCATGTGGCAATCAATTGGCCTGACCCTGCTGCTGTTGCTGGGTCATACCCTGATCCGGCGGCTGATTCACAAGAGCCTGCTGGCGCTCGGTCAGAGCAGGCAGGTGAGCGAGAACCGGGTGCTCTACGTGGCCCATGTGTTCCACTTCCTGCTCGGCTGCGCCACCTTGCTGGTACTGGCCGGGGTGTGGGGGCTCGACTTCTCCCGACTGGTGGTGCTCGCGTCCTCCTTCTTTGCGGTATTGGGGGTCGCCATGGTCGCCCAGTGGTCGATCCTCTCCAACATCACCGCCAGCATCACCATCTTCTTCGCCTTCCCCTACAAGATTGGCGACCGGATCCGCATCCTCGACAAAGATGATTCGGTCACCGGCGTCATCACCGAGATTGGCTTGTTCTACGTGCGGGTGCGTGATGACAACGGCGATCTGGTCACCTATCCGGCCAACCTGATCCTGCAAAAGCCGGTCAGGAAGCTGGAGGGCAAGGTGGCGGAACCGCTGCAACCGGAATAGAAAGCAACCGGAATAACAAAAGGCTCCCTCGGGAGCCTTTTTACTGTGCGGTGGTTGGCGCTAGCGTTCGAAGAAGCGGTAGAGGTGCTCCACCTGAACCGGGCAGTCGGCCACCTGATGCAGATGTTCGCGGGCCTGCTCGACGGTGCCGAAACTGACCGGGCAGCCGAGGGTGTCGGTCAGCTCGTAGAGGGCGCCATCCTTGCCTCTGAATTCGATGAGCCAGCCGGGAATAGCCACATCGTGGAGTATTTCAGCCTCTTGCAGGATCTGTTGCTGATAGAGCTTACGAAGTTCACTGACTGTCATGATGCTCTCCTGTGGGGAATATCCAGCTCCAGTCTATGCCTGCCCTTTATGTGCGGCAACAGTGGTGCGGCAACGGGATCATCCCCGCAGGACCTCCCATGCCCAGCGGATACGGATAAAGGTCTCGGCATTGCCGCCCCGATCCGGATGGTGCTGCAGTGCCAGCTCCCGCCAGCGGCGGCGGATCGCCTCCTGACTCGCCCCCTCATTCAACTCGAACAGGGCCAGCGCCTCGGCTTTGTGCCCCTCACCGTCATAAGCGCGCCAGAAGCGGTTGAGCAGGGTTTCAACTTCGGCACGGTCGGTCTGCCAGAACACCTGCCAGTCGAGATAGTAGCTACGCAGATTTTCGCCAAGGGCAAAGCCGTGGTTGGTTTGTAGGTTCTCGGCCAGCGGTTCGAGCCGGATATCCAGGGTGCTGATCACCAGCCACCATCCCTCTTCATAAAGCTCGGCCTGCAACTGGTAGAGGGCGTTCATGATCAGGAAGTTGACCCGAAACAGCTGCAGTTGCTCATCGTCAGCCAGCCGGGGGATCGCCCCCTGCTGGCGCAGAGCAGCCATCAGTTCATGCACCTTGTAGCTACCCGCCGCCTGTTGCAGCAGCACCAGCAGAGGGGCGATCAGCGGATTGTGGTTGGCTTCGTTCATTCGGCGCCCTGCTCCCTGGGCGGCTGCAGGGCGATCAGCAGCTCACCCGCTTGCGGAGTGACGGGGCCGGTAACGATCTGGGGCTTGCCCTTGCCATCCATGATGAAGAGCGGGATGGCGCCGGGATTGGCGGTCTGATACTGGGCCCAGTCGAACGCCTCGCTCAGGCGGGTCGCCTTGATCTGGCCACCCCGGCTCAGCAGGCCGCTCAGCCGGGCATAGTTGATGTCGGGGCCGAACAGGTTCTGGCGAGCGCGAAAGGTGGCACTCTCCCGGTTGGCCTTGCCGTGTTGCTCGCTGGATCGCAGGGAGTAGACCTGCTCCTCGCCGTAGAGGTGGGCAAAGTGCAGCACCCCGAGGGCGTTGTTGTGGCGGTTGGGGGAGAGCGCCAGCACGGTACTGATGCTGGTGAGCGGCAGGTGCAGCTCGGCATGTTCCGACTGGGGGTTGCCGAAGTAGCAGGGGAGGTTGCTCATCCGCGCCTGTTTGCAGAACTCCCAGGCGGGATCGCAGAGTTGCACCGGCACCCCCTGATCCGCCAGCGCCCGGCCGATGGCCCGCGCCACCGAGTTGGCCCCTATGATGAGCCAGGTGTTGGGGGCGCTCTGGCGCATCTTGAGCAGGCTGGCCAGCGGTGCCGAGGTGAGGCTCTGCAACACCACGGTGGAAATGATCACCGCAAACACCAGCGGCACCAGCTTGTCGGCATCGGGGATCTCGGCCTGATGCAGGCTGATGGCAAACGAGGCGCTGACCGCTGCCGCGACTATGCCGCGCGGGGCGATCCAGCTCAGCAGGGCGCGAGCTCGCCAGGAGAGATCCGAGCCCCAGGTCGAGACCAGAATACAGAGCGGGCGCGCCACAAACTGCACCACGCACAGCAGCGCCAGCACCATGGGGCCGAGCTGCCAGAGCTGTGCCAGATCGAGGCGGGCCGCCAGCAGGATAAACAGGCTGGATATAAGGATGACCGCGAGATCCTCCTTGAACGCCAGCACCTCTTCCAGATCCAGCCCCTCCTGATTGGCGAGCCAGATGCCGAACACGGTCACCGCCAGCAGGCCGGACTCGTGGCTCAGCCAGTTGGAAAGGCTGAAGGTGACCAGCACCAGCGCCAGCACGCCGAACTTGTGCAGGCTGACCGGCAGCCAGTCCTTGCGAATGAGCAGGGTGGTTAGCCAGCCTGCCACCACCCCGATCAGGGAACCGACCAGCACTGTCTTGCCCAGCGCCAGCAGGGTATGGCTGATGAGATCCCCCTGACTGCCGAGGCGCACCGCCTCGAACACCAGCACTGCAAACAGGGCGCCGATAGGGTCGATGACGATCCCCTCCCAGCGCAGGATGCGGTCCACCTCCCGGGTGGGGCGGATCACGTTGAGCATGGGGGCGATCACCGTCGGGCCCGTTACCACCAGCACAGCGCCGAGCATGGTGGCGACCCGCCAGTCCAGCCCCAGCAGGAAGTAACCGGCGCTGCCGATGACGGCGAAGCTGACCAGCATGCCGGTGGAGCAGAGATTGCGCACCACCTTGCCGATCCCCTTGAGCTCGGCCAGATGGAGGGTCAGCGCCCCCTCGAACAGGATGATGGCTACCGACAGGGAGACCAGCGGAAACAGCAGATCCCCGAGCAGGGCATCGGGGTCGAGCAGGCCGCTGACCGGGCCCAGAGTCAGGCCGGTGAGCAGCAGAAACAAGATGGCGGGCACCCGCAGCGACCAGGCAAGCCATTGGGCCAGCACGGAGACCAGGGCGATCCCGGCCAGAGAGAGGGCAATCATGCAGACCTCGATTCAGGCAGTGAGTATGGAGCTAGTGTAGTGGCTAAGTTGGTCAGATTGACACCCGAAGGCGCGAGCATCATGGCCGGGATGGGGAGATGTGCGACAGTCGGCGTCATGGTGGCTGGCGGTGGTGTGCAGGGCGCCAGCCAGACGCCAACCGTGGTGATGGGGTGGCCTTGGGGCCGGATTAGATGGGGCTCTCCTTGTGGAGCTCGCCGACACAGTCGGCCAGCGCCAGTACCAGTGCGGAGCGCACCATCTGATCGAGCCGGTTTAGCTGCATCTGGTAGAAGGCCCAATCCTCTTCGCTGGCGGGGGGCTCCAGCTTCATCATGCCGCCCTGATTGACCCCGTGCAGGCGGTCGAGCAGATCGCGGATCGGCTTGTCGCTGAAGCGGTAATCCTTGGGGTCGCGCACCAGAAAGTCGCGGATCTTGATATAGGCTTCGATATCCTGATAGCGCTCGAGTGAGATGAGACCGAGGGCGAAGATGAGCTTGAGGCGCACCTCCAGCTGGCCGAGGGGGCCGCTCTGGTTGAGCAGGGGTTCGATGGCGTATTTGACGGCATACTCCTCCTGACGAAACGCGCGTCGCATCAGGGAGTCGACCGCCTCTTCCAGGATGGTCACGGCTTCGAGAAAGAAGCCGCGGGGGCCATCCTGCTCGTTCAGTCGTTCCAGTACTTCATCTTCCTGGTGTGTGGTCATAGGTGCATTGGGTCCAGCTGACAGGGAGAGAGTCAGCCTCTCTCCCGGTTTTTATCATATGGGGCACATTCCCTTGCCATTCAAGCGCTTGGCGCGCTATCAGTGATGGCTGAATGCGCCGCAAGCAGGGTTATTACAGGGTTTCGTAACGGGCGACGATGGCGCGAACCACTTCGCTCTCTTCATCCAGTCCGGTGACGCGGGCCAGCGCTTTGGCCGGGCCAAGCTCCGCCAGCAGGGCTTGCAGCTCCACCGCCTGCGGATCATCGACATTGCGATAGTGGAGCGCCGCGGCGATCCCCTCCTGCAACTGCTCGTTGGGCAGGCCGTACTCCAGGGTGCCCAGCAGCGGCTTCACCAGTCGATCTCCCGCCGCCAGCTTGCGCAGTGGCTGACGGCCGACCCGGTCAATCTCGTCCACCAGATAGGGGTTGGCGAAGCGGGCCAGGATCTTCTCGATGTAGGCGGCGTGCAGGCGCGGGTCGAAGCCGTAGCGTTTCACCAGTACGGCACCGCTCTCCTCCATGGCGCGGCGTACCTTGCTGCGGATCACCGGATCCTCGATCGCCTCGCGGACGGTGCGGTAGCCCCGCAACTTGCCGAGATAGGCGGTGACGATGTGGCCGGTGTTGAGGGTGAACAGCTTGCGCTCGACGAAGGCCATTAGGTTGTCGGTGGGCTCCATGCCCGCCACCTGTGGCAGCTCCCCCTTGAACTGGGTCTGGTCGACGATCCACTCGCTGAAGCTCTCTACCGTTACTTCCAGCGGGTCATCGTTGGCAGCCGCGGCGGGCGGCACGATGCGATCCACCGCCGAGTCGACGAAGCCGATACAGGATTCGAGCGTGGCATGATACGCGACCGGCAGGTACTTGAGTACCTCCCGCTTGAGGTGGCTGGTGCCGCGCACCATGTTTTCGCAGGCGATGACGTTGAGCGGAGTCAGGTTGCCGGCATCGAAGCGAGCTTGCAGCCCCTTGGCCAGGGTGCTGGCAATCTTGTCCAGAATGTTGGGGCCCACTGCCGTGGTGACCAGGTCGGCGGTGATGATACGGGCGATCACCTCGTGACCGGCGGAGCTCACCGCCGCCACGTTGCGCACCACATCCAGCTTCTGATCCGCTCCCACCACATGGACCTTGTACTCCTGGCGGTGGTTGAGCTGGTCGATCAGGGTGTCGTTGACGTCGGCGAAGGTGACCTGATGGCTGGCATCCGCCAGCACTTTGCCGATAAAGCCGCGACCGATGTTACCAGCACCAAAATGCAATGTTTTCATGATATTAACCTCTTGAACCAAAGACGATGAAAGATGATTAGGCAGCCTGTTCGGCACCCAGCAGATCCAGGAAGGCCTGGGGATCCGTGGTGCTGGCCAGCCGGTCGATGAGACCGGGTTCATCCAGTGCATTGGTCAGGCGGGTTATCACCTGCATGTGTTCGTCGTTGCGGGCGGCGATGCCGATCACCAGCCGCGCTACCTCATCGGCAGCCTCGCCAAAGGCGACCCCGGCCGGGTACTGGCAAATGACGATGCCGGTACGCTTCACAAACTCCTTGGCGGCGATGGTGCCATGGGGCACGGCGATGGATTCGCCGAGGTAGGTGGAGACCAGCTGTTCGCGCTCCAGCATGGCGTTGACGTAGTCGGGAGCCACGTAGCCGCGCTCGGCCAGCAGTCGGCCTGCGGTCAGGATGGCGGCCTCCTTGTTGTCCGCTTTCAGTCCCAGATGCACGTCATTACGGCTCAGGGTAAAGACTTCGGCCGCTTGCGGCTCGTAGCTGTCGTCGTTGGCCGCCACCAGCAGCTGCGGGTTGGCGACGTCATCGTTGGCGGCCTGGGTCAGGCTCTGTACCAGCTCCTGATAGAGGCCGTTGTCGAGGAAGTTGGTTAGGGAAATATGGTGGGCATGCGGCGCATGGCGACGGGCCCGCTCGGTCAGATCCTTGTGGGTGATGACCCAGTCCACCTGATCGTCGAGCTGATCGATGGCGCGGTTGGTGACGCTGATATCGAGCCCTGCGGCCTGCACCCGCTTGCGCAGCATGCCGGCGCCCATGGCGCTGGAGCCCATGCCCGCATCGCAGGCGACCACAATATTGCGTACCGCCATCAGTTCGCCGCCCGGCTTCTTGGCCGCTGCGGTTTCGGGCTTGCCGCCCTTCATGGCTTTCATCTTGCGAGTGGCTTCACCGAGGGCATCGGCCTCGTCGGCTTCCGGCTGTTGGGCTCGAACGAATACGGCGGCGACCAGGAAGGAGACCAGAGTGGCGCTGATGATGGAGAGGGCGACCCCGATCAGGGAGGCTTTCGGCGTCATCAACAACACTGCGAAGATGGAGCCCGGCGACGCGGGGGAGACCAGACCTGCATTGAACAGGGTCAGGGTAAAGACCCCGGTCATGCCACCGGCGATCACCGCCAGAATGAGGCGCGGGTTCATCAGCACATACGGGAAGTAGATCTCGTGGATGCCGCCGAAGAAGTGAATGATGGAGGCGCCAGCCGCGGACTGCTTGGCCGCACCACGACCGAACACCATGTAGGCCAGCAGCACACCCATGCCCGGGCCCGGGTTCGCTTCAATCAGGAAGAAGATGGAGCTGCCGTGCTCGGTCGCCTGCTGGATCCCCAGCGGCGAGAAGATGCCGTGGTTGATGGCGTTGTTGAGGAACAGGATCTTGGCCGGTTCGACGAAGATGGAGGTGAGCGGCAGCATGTGGTTTTCCACCAGGAAGCCGACGCCACCGGCAAGCAGGCCGGAGAGCACCTTGACGAAGGGGCCAATCACGAAGAAAGCGAGGATCGCCAGCAGCATGCCGATAAGGCCGGCGGAGAAGTTGTTGACCAGCATCTCGAAGCCGCTCTTGACGCGACCGTCCATCGCCTTGTCGAAGCGCTTGATGGCCCAGCCACCGAGCGGGCCGACCATCATGGCTCCCATGAACATGGGGATATCGGTTCCCACGATGACACCCATGGTGGTGATGGCACCGACCACGCCGCCGCGCTCACCGCCCATCAGTTTGCCGCCGGTGTAGCCAATCAGCAGCGGCAGCAGGTAGGTGATCATGGGGCCGACTAGCTTGGCCAAGGTTTCATTGGGCAGCCAGCCGGTGGGGATGAAGAGGGCGGTGATAAAGCCCCAGGCGATAAAGGCGCCTATGTTGGGCATGACCATATTGGACAGGAAGCGTCCAAAATTCTGTATCTTGACTTTGGTATCCGGTGATAACATGTCGGGACCCCGTTTTAAGCCTGTTTGATTAAAAGTGGTAGTCGGGATGGCCGGTTTTGCCGAACCTCCATCCCGGTCGTCTAAGCAACTTCAATCTACCAGCTTGCGATCAAATTAGGCTGAAAACGGGGTGTCTTGTGATCCAGCTCTCAGATACCCAGCGGTACCCCCTCCATAACCAGTGATCCACATCACATACTCATGCTGTAATTCGGCTACATTTCGATCTTTTATGTTTTACGTGATTATTTTTTGTGACCTAGCTCACCAAAGTTGCTTTGTGGTCCTCTTGCTAAATAGTGATTGGTGTCACAAATCTGATTTTTGTATTCGAATGGGACAAGTAATTCAGTCACTCATCAGCGGGTAGTGACGATGGATCTATCGAAACACTCCATTGCTTACCAATGAATCAATAAATTTGTAACCCGCTTTCAGTTTTTTTCGGTCGGCGATGAGGGCTCTTTTGCGGCTGATTGATGGGAATGGGCGCCAACATGCAGGATGTGATTGCGCGGCTGACGTTCGGGGATCTTGCTTGCCGTGCAGGGCTGATAGCAGATAAAAACAAACCGCCAGCAGGCGGTTTGTCAGTTTTTGCGATCTGGCCCCTGTCGAGGCAGCGGCTCAGTAGAAGCCGGCATCCTCGGGAGAGGGGCGGGTCTTGAAGCGGCGATGGAGCCACATGTACTGCTCCGGCGCCTTGCGCACAGCGGCTTCGATCTCGCGGTTGGCGCGGGCGGCATCAACCATGTCATCTCCGCTCGGGTAGTCGGCGAGCGGCGCGCCGATATGCAGGGTGTAACCCTCGCTGGTGCGGATGTTGTAGCAAGGCAGGGTGACGGTATTCTTCACCCGCGCCAGGGTGGCGGTGCCGGTGATGGTGGCGGCCTGCTCTACCGCGAAGTAGGGCACGAACACGCTGGCGTGGCTGCCGTAGTCATGATCCGGTGCATACCAGAGGGCGTCGCCGTTGCGCAGCGCCTTGATCATCCCCTTCACATCCATCCGGTCCACCAGATATTTGTTGGAGGCGCAGCGACCGTGGTACTGGGCATACTCCAATACCGGGTTGGTGTTGGGGCGATAGACCCCGACCCCGGGGCGCACCAGCCCGAAACAGCGGGCGTTGAGTTCCAGCGTCAGGAAGTGGCAGGAGAGCAGCAGCATGCCCTGACCTTTTTCCATGGCGGCGATGACGTGCTCTTCCCCTTCCACCTTCATCAGGTTGCGCATCCGCCAGTCTGGCCAGAACCAGGCGATCCCCACCTCGAACACGGCGCAGCCCACGCTCTCGAAGTTTGCCTTAAGCAGTTTCTCCCGCTCATCCCGGGTCAGCTCGGGCATCGCCAGCTCCAGATTGCGACGGGCAATCTTGACCCGGGACTTCAATATCCTGGCGGCGAGACGACCGAGCTGACGGCCCAGCCACAGCTGGCTACGCCACGGCAGCAGGGTCAGCAGCCAGAGCAGGCCGAGGCCGAACCAGCTGGCCCAGTAACGGGGATGAAACAGGCGGGGCTCCAGGCGGGGAGCGTTGTCGTGGGCCATGGCTAATCTCTTGTTCGCAAACACAATCGGGGGATTCTAGCCGAAAAGGGGGGGCGGGGGCGAATGGCTGTGTGCTGGTCAGAGGGGTAGCCTGCGTCCGGTTAGCGTGACAGCGGCGGCAACTGCGGTCGGCTTTTTCTACACCGGATAAAAGAGTGTGATAAAATCGCCCGCTGATTTTTCAGGTTTTGAGAGTCGATACAGATGAAGATCACCCTGCCCGAGTTTGAAAAAGCCCGCGTTCTGGTCGTTGGCGATGTCATGTTGGACCGTTATTGGCATGGCCCCACCGGCCGGATCTCGCCCGAGGCACCGGTGCCCGTGGTCAAGGTTGAACACATTGAGGAGCGTCCGGGCGGTGCCGCCAACGTTGCCCTCAACTCCGCCGCCCTTGGCGCTCATGCCGTGCTGCTTGGCCTGACCGGTCAGGATGAAGCGGCCGATGCGCTGGCTGGCCAGATGGCTGGCGTCAAGGTCGCCTGTGACTTCGTTCGTCTGGCCGACTTCCCGACCATCACCAAGCTGCGCGTGCTGTCCCGCAACCAGCAGCTGCTGCGTCTGGACTTTGAAGAGCCCTTCCACTCCGTCGATGCCACCCTGCTGATGAGCAAGGTCGAGCAGGCACTGCCAAACAGTGACGTGATGATCCTCTCCGACTACGGCAAGGGGGCCCTCAACGATGTGCCCGGCATGATCCAGCGTGCCCGCGCCGCCGGCATTCCGGTGCTGGTCGATCCCAAGGGAACCGACTTCGAGAAGTATCGCGGCGCCACTCTGCTGACCCCTAACATGTCCGAGTTCGAGGCTGTAGTGGGCAAGGTGAAGAGCGAGGAGGAGCTGGTAGCCAAGGGGCTGGATCTGGTCAAGCGCTTCGAGCTGGATGCCCTGCTGGTCACCCGTTCCGAGAACGGCATGACCCTGATCCGCGAAGGCCAGCCGGAGCTGCATCTGCCGGCTCAGGCCCATGAGGTTTACGATGTGACCGGTGCCGGTGATACCGTCATCTCCACCTTGGCCACCTCGCTGGCCGCTGGCAAGAGCCTGGACGAAGCCTGTGCGCTGGCCAATACCGCCGCCGGTATCGTGGTCGGCAAGCTGGGTACCTCTACCGTGAGTCCGGTCGAGCTGGCCAATGCCCTCTACACCGAGCAGGAGACAGGCTTCGGCGTGATGTCTGAAGCCCAACTGAAAGTGGCGGTTCGTGCCGCTCGTCTGCGCGGCGAGAAGGTGGTGATGACCAACGGTTGCTTCGACATCCTGCATGCCGGCCATGTCTCCTATCTGGCCAACGCCGGCAAGCTAGGGGATCGCCTGATCGTGGCGGTCAATACCGACGAGTCGGTTCGCCGTCTGAAAGGGCCGGGTCGTCCGGTCAACCCGACCGAGCGTCGCATGGCCGTACTGGCTGCGCTGGGCGCGGTGGATTGGGTAGTGCCGTTTGGTGAAGATACCCCGCAGCGCCTGATCGCCGAAATCCTACCCGACCTGTTGGTCAAGGGCGGCGACTACAAGCCGGAAGATATCGCCGGTTACGCTGAAGTGACCGCCAATGGCGGCGAGGTGCGCGTTCTCAACTTCGAGGATGGCTGCTCCACCACCGACATCATCAAGACGATCCGCGAGCGCGGCTAACGTTCTGCTGGCTCCGCAATCTGGCGGGGCTCATTATCGGCGGTAGCAAGCAGGCAGAAATACGGATAACAAAAAGGCGACCTTGCGGTCGCCTTTTTCATGTCCGATAGCGGCTATCAGCCTTTGGCTTTTGCCGTGGCAGGCATCAGACCCTGGTTCACTTCCACCAGGTCCTGCGCTTCCAGAATACCGGCAGCCTGTTTCAGGCTCAGGATATTGAGGATGTAGTTGTAACGGGCTTCGGAGAGCTTCTGCTTGGCCTCGTACAGCTTGCGAGTGGAGTCCAGCACGTCGACGATGGTACGGGTACCCACTTCGTAACCGGCTTCGGTCGCCTTCAGGGCGCTGTCGGCGGAGACCACGGACTGGCTGTAGGCACGTACCGAGCCGATGCTGGCGTTCACGTTGTTGTAGGAGGAGCGCACTGTGCTCTGCACCGAGCGGAAGTTCTTCTCCAGCAGTTCGCTGGCCGCCACGTAGTTGTACTGGGCCTGCTTCACCTTGGAGCTGGTGGCGCCACCGCTGTAGATGGGCAGCTTGAAGGTCAGACCGATATTGGCCTGATTGTCATTGCCACCGCTCTGAATGTTATCCAGCTTGTAATCGGTATTGCTGGTTTGCAGTCCGGCACCCAGATCCAGCGTCGGCTCATGGCCGGTTTTGGCCAGATCGATCTGCTCCTTGGCAATGTCCTTGCTGATGCGGGCACTGTGCAGTTGCAGGTTTTTGTCCAGCGCCAGCTCAAGCCACTTGTCGGAGCCGAAGGCGGTCTTCTGCGGGCTGAAACGATCGGTGTTCAGCACGTCCAGATTGCGGTGATCGATACCGGTCAGCTCGCGCAGGGTCTCGTAGCTGTTGTCCAGCGAGTTTTCGGCATTGATCTCGTCGGCCAGCGCCTGGTCGCGGGAGGCTTCGGCTTCATGGACGTCGGTGATGGCGGTCAGGCCCACTTCGAAACGCTGCTGGGTTTGCTCCAGCTGACGCTCTACCGCAACCTTGTTGGCACGGACGAACTCCAGGGTATCCATCGCCTTGAGTACATCAAAGTAGGCTTTGGCGGTGCGCACCATCAGGTTCTGGATTTCGAGGTTGTAGGCGACATCAGACTGGGTGGCCTGCTTCTCGCTGATATCCAGATTGACCCAGTTACTGCGACGATAAAGGGATTGCGACAGCGTCACTTCACCCTTGGCGTTGGTATTGCTCTGGGTGTCGTTCTTGTTTTGCAGATAATTGAGCCCGGCACCCAGATCGATCTGGGGCAGCAGAGGAGCACGGGATTCGTTGATCTTCTCGAAGGCCTGGTCGCGAACGGCTTTGGACTGCAGCAACTGCGGGTCTTTGATCTGGGCTTGCTGGTAGATGTCGAGCAGGTTTTCGGCATGGGCACCGGCACTGACGCCCAGCAACACCATGACTGACAAAAGTGTTCTTTTCATAGATCGTTTTAACCTTATGTAGTAACCCAAACTGGTTGCTGGAGAGGCAAATATTGTCACCGACCAAGCTTGATTGCAGCTTAATCACTCTACTATAAGCAAAATTTAATGCTAAGAGTCTCAGGTCCGGTGACGGGAACGTCAAGAACCGGACGCAGTTTTCTCCCCGCGCGCCTAGCCAAATGGTCTGTGGCTGCTAAAATCCACCCCTCATTACCATGGCATGTCGAGTGAATGAACGTTCATTCATGTTCCTCGGATTTTATGGTCAAACTGATACAAGTCAAGCTGACGGGAGCCCCGGATGTCGCAGCAACCCTTGCCGCAAGATCGGCATTACGCCGCCGATGATGTGAAAATCATTGAAAAATCAGCTGGATATAACGGCTTCTTCAAGGTGAATGTCTATCGTCTGCAGCATCGGTTATTTGCGGGCGGCTGGAATCAGCCCATCGTGCGCGAGCTGTTCGAGCGGGGCCATGCTGCCGCGCTGCTTCCCTATGATCCGGTGCGCGACCAGATAGTGCTGGTGGAGCAGTTCCGTATCGGCGCCATGGAGACCAGCCCGACCCCTTGGCTGCTGGAGCTGGTGGCCGGCATCATTGACGAAGGAGAGACCGCCGAGGCGGTGGTGCGTCGCGAAGCGGTGGAAGAGGCCGGGATCGAGGTGGCCCGCTGCGAGCATGCCATCAGCTATCTGGTGAGCCCGGGCGGCAGCACCGAGCGGATCGAGGTCTTTGTGGGCGAGGTGGATGCCAGCAAGGCCGAGGGACTGCACGGTCTGGCTGATGAGGGTGAGGATATCCGGGTGCACGTGGTGAGCAGCAAACAGGCCTACGCCTGGCTCAAAGAGGGACGCATCGACAATGCGGCCTCGGTCATTGCCCTGCAGTGGCTGGCCCTCAACCACGGCGAGCTGCGCTCTCGCTGGCTGGCGGATCGCTGAGGTGGCGCTGACCCTGCAACAGAGCAGGCGCTATGTGCCTGATCTGATGTCCTTGCAGCGAACCTGCGAGGTCAACTACTCACGGGTGTTGATTGATGGAGCTTTGCGATGCCGTTAGTTCAATCCCGGACCAAACGTTATGTGCCGGATTTGATGTCTTTGCAGAGAACTTGCGAGGTCAACTACATGGCATTGATGAAACTGCTGCCGCCTGATGGGGAAGTCGGCGCCGAGCGCCGCTATCGGGTCGGCAACGATCTGCAGTTCCAGCTCACCATCATTGGCGAGAGTCGCTTCACCAATCAGGTGATCCTGAGCCAGCACAACCCCGAATTGCCCGAATATTTACAAGCTCAGATAGAGATTCGTTTGTATCATGATGTGCGGATGGCGGAAGTGTGTGCAGCGCAACAGATTTCCCGTTTGCAACCACGTTATGATTATCCCAATAAAAAGATGCACCAGCGGGACGAAAAGGAGCAGGTAAATCTGTTTCTGGCCGAATGGCTAAAATTTTGTCTCAGACATGGTACCAGCCCGATCAATATCTCCAGTTGAACAAATAAAAAGAAGCGTGATTTTGGAAACAGAGCTCCCCCAGGCGCAGGACGGCAGTGTGCGCCTGTTGCAAATTACCGACACCCACCTCTTCGCGAGTGCCGAAGGGCGGCTGTTGGCTGTGCGCACCGCAGAGAGTCTGGCCGCCGTGCTGGAACAGGTGCAGGCCAATGAACACCCCTACGAGGTGATTCTGGCGACCGGCGATCTGTCACAGGATCACAGTCCGGAATCCTATCAGCGTTTCGCCTCCATGATGGCGCCCCTTGGCCGCCCCATCTACTGGCTGCCGGGCAATCACGATGACAGCCCGCTGATGACCGAATATCTCCATGCCGCCGGGATCAGCGAATCCAAGCAGCTGGTGGGTGACCACTGGCAGGTGATCCTGCTCGACACCCAGGTGCGCGGCAAACCTCACGGCATGATTGGCGATCACCAGCTGGCCGCCCTCGACCGTGCCCTGCGTCAATATCCTGATCGCCACGCTCTTATCACCCTGCACCATCAGGCGGTGCCGGTGGGCTGCGCCTGGCTGGATCAGCACAATCTCAAGAATGCCGATGACCTGTTCGCCGTGCTGGCCCGTCATCCGCAGCAGAAGACCATCCTGTTCGGCCACGTTCATCAGGAGTTTGACGAGGTGCACCGCGGGGTGCGGCTGATTGCCAGCCCATCGACCTGCATCCAGTTCAAACCGCTATCTGACGGCTTCGCGCTGGATGAATCCGGCCCGGGCTGGCGCTATCTCACCCTCTATCCGGATGGGCGGGTGGCCAGCGAGGTGTGGCGCCTGCCGGTGGGGCAGTTTGTGCCTGACCCCAACGCTACCGGTTATTGAGGAGTCGTCATGAAGCCCGTTCTCCTCTACCTGCACGGTTTCAACTCCTCGCCCGGTTCAGCCAAGGCGCAGCAGATGGCTGCCTGGGTGGCAGAACACAGACCCGATATCGAGGTGATCATTCCAGCCCAGCCCAATACGCCGGCGGCGGCCTGGGCGGCTATCGAACAGACCATTGCCGATCTGCAGCGTCGTTATGGTAGTGAATTCAAGCTCGGCGCCGTGGGTAGTTCTCTTGGTGGCTTTATGGCGACCCGGGTGAGCGAGCAGTACGGCTGCCGCGCGGCGCTGATCAATCCGGCGGTGCGCCCCCACGAGCTGCTCTGTGACTACCTCGGCCCCCAGACCAATCCCTATACCGGGGAGCAGTACGAACTGCGGCCTGAACATATGGATGAGCTGCGGGCGCTGGCGTTACCTGTGACAGCCCCCGATCGCCTCTGGGTGCTGCAACAGCAGGAGGACGAGGTGCTCGACTACCGCAAGGCGTTGGACGAGTACCGCTTTGCCCGTCTCTCGCTGGAGTGCGGCGGCGACCATGCCTTCGTGGCGTTTGAGCGCTACCCCGCCCAGATTATCCGTTTCCTCGGGTTATAGTCAGGTTTGAGTCAATAAGGGCGGTCTCGCCCTGCTTGTTCTTCTCCAGATCAAGCTTTCGGTGCGGGGAGTTTGTTCTACCCCCGCCTAGCAGTTAAGATTCCCTCCAAACGTCAATTCGCAAGGCCCTCCATGTCTACTCAATACAATGCGGATGCCATTGAGGTCCTCAATGGCCTTGAGCCGGTGCGTCGCCGCCCCGGCATGTATACCGACACCACCCGGCCCAATCACCTCGGCCAGGAAGTCATCGACAACAGCGTCGATGAAGCGCTGGCAGGTCACGCCCGCAATCTGGAGGTGATCCTGCATGAAGACCAGTCCCTCGAAGTGATCGACGACGGCCGCGGCATGCCGGTCGATATCCACCCGGAAGAGGGGGTCAGCGGGGTGGAGCTGATCCTCTGCAAGCTGCACGCGGGCGGCAAATTCTCCAACAAGAACTACCAGTTCTCCGGCGGTCTGCACGGGGTGGGTATTTCGGTAGTAAACGCCCTCTCCGATCGGGTCGAGGTGACGGTACGTCGCGACGGTCAGGTCTACGACATCGCCTTCGAGCGTGGCGAGAAGGTGCAGGAGCTGACCATCACCGGCACCTGCGGTCGTCGCAACACCGGCACCCGGGTGCGTTTCTGGCCGCAGGCGAGCTACTTCGATTCGCCAAAATTCTCGGTCACCAAGCTGGAGCACCTGCTCAAAGCCAAGGCGGTACTCTGCCCCGGCCTCACCATCAAGTTCCTCGATAAGAACACCGGCATCAAGCTGGAGTGGTGCTATGAAGATGGCCTCAAGGATTACTTGGTCGACGCGGTCAAGCAGTTCACCTGCCTGCCGGAGCAGCCCTTTATCGGCTCGTTCAGCTCCGAACAGTCGGCGGTGGACTGGGCACTCTGCTGGTTGCCGGAAGGGGGCGAATGCCTCGCCGAATCCTATGTGAACCTCATTCCCACTGCGCAGGGCGGTACTCACGTCAACGGTCTGCGTCAGGGTCTGCTCGACGCCATGCGCGAGTTCTGCGAGTTCCGCAACCTGCTGCCGCGCGGGGTCAAGCTGACCCCGGAAGATATCTGGGATCGCTGCGCCTACATCCTCTCCATCAAGATGCAGGATCCGCAGTTCGCCGGTCAGACCAAGGAACGCCTCTCCTCCCGCCAGAGCTCGGCGTTCGTCTCCGGCGTGGTGAAGGATGCCTTCAGCCTCTATCTGAACAGCAACACCGAGCTGGCGGAGCAGATCGCCGAGCTCTGCATCTCCAGCGCCCAGCGCCGGATGCGTGCCGCCAAGACGGTGGTGCGCAAGAAGATCACGCAAGGCCCGGCGCTGCCCGGCAAGCTGACCGACTGCGGCTGTGCCGACCCCATGCAGGGGGAGCTGTTCCTGGTGGAGGGTGACTCCGCGGGCGGCAGTGCCAAGCAGGCGCGGGATCGCGAGTTTCAGGCCATCATGCCGCTGCGCGGCAAGATCCTGAACACCTGGGAGGTGGAGGCCGGTCAGGTGCTCGCCTCGCAAGAAGTTCACGATATCTCGGTCGCTATCGGGCTCGACCCCGACTCCGAGGATCTCAGCGGCCTGCGCTACGGCAAGGTGTGCATCCTCGCGGATGCGGACTCGGACGGTCTGCACATCGCCACTCTGCTCTGCGCCCTCTTTGTGAAGCACTTCCGCGCGCTGGTGGAGAAGGGCCACGTCTATGTCGCCATGCCGCCCCTCTACCGGATCGATATCGGTAAAGAGGTCTACTACGCCCTCGACGAGGACGAGAAGAACGGCGTGTTGCAGCGGGTCGAGGCCGAGAAGAAGAAAGGCAAGGTGATGGTGACCCGATTCAAGGGTCTGGGTGAGATGAACCCGAAACAGCTGCGGGAAACCACCATGGATCCCAACACCCGCCGTCTGGTGCAGCTCACCATGGAGCCGGCAGGAGAGAGCGAAGGGGATGCGGCTGACGAGACCCTGCAGCTGATGGACATGCTGCTGGCCAAGAAGCGGGCGAGCGATCGCCGCGAATGGCTGGAAGAGAAGGGCAACCTCGCCATCATCTAAGCCGTCGGCCGGCCCTGTCGGGGCCGGCAAGCATTTAGCCGGAGTCGCCCTGTGGCGGCTCCCGAACCGAAAGAGAAAATCACATGAGTGATGCTATCGAGCTCAGTCTGGACGGGGTAGAGCGCCAGCCAATGCGCACCTTTACCGAACAGGCTTACTTGAACTACTCCATGTACGTCATCATGGATCGGGCCCTGCCGCATATCGGCGATGGCCTCAAACCGGTGCAGCGGCGCATCATCTACGCCATGAGCGAGCTGGGTCTGTCGGCCCTCTCCAAGCACAAGAAATCCGCCCGTACCGTGGGTGACGTGCTGGGTAAGTACCACCCCCACGGCGACAGCGCCTGTTATGAAGCCATGGTGCTGATGGCCCAGCCTTTCTCCTACCGCTACCCGCTGGTGGATGGTCAGGGCAACTGGGGGGCGCCGGACGATCCCAAATCCTTCGCCGCCATGCGTTATACCGAAGCGCGGCTGTCGCGCTTCTCCGAGCTGCTGCTCTCCGAGCTGGGGCAAGGCACGGTGGAGTGGACGCCTAACTTCGACGGCACCATGAAGGAGCCGGTGGTTCTGCCTGCCCGCCTGCCGCACATCCTGCTCAACGGGGTGACCGGTATTGCGGTGGGGATGGCGACCGACATCCCGCCCCACAACGCGCGGGAAGTGGCCTACGCCTGTGCCGAGCTGCTCGACAACCCCAATGCGGGGCTCGATGTGTTGATGCAGCACATTCAGGGACCGGACTACCCGACCAACGCCGAGATCATCACCCCGCGCGACGATATCCGCAAAATCTACGAGACCGGCAAGGGCTCCATCAAGCAGCGGGCGGTCTGGAGCGAGGAGGATGGCGACATCGTCATTACCGCGCTGCCCCATCAGGCTTCCGGCGCCAAGATCATGGAGCAGATCGCCGCCCAGATGGTGGCCAAAAAGCTGCCGATGGTCACCGATCTGCGCGATGAATCTGACCACGAGAACCCGACCCGTCTGGTGATCGTGCCGCGCTCCAACCGGGTGGACGTGGAGGGGCTGATGGCCCACCTGTTCGCCACCACGGATCTGGAGAAGAACTACCGGGTCAACCTCAACATCCTCGGCCTCGACAACCGGCCGCAGGTGAAGTGCCTCAAGACCATCCTCAGCGAGTGGATCCAGTTCCGCCGCGAGACGGTGCGTCGCCGTCTGCAGTTCCGCCTCGACAAGGTGCTGGCTCGCCTGCACATCCTCGAAGGCTTGCTGATCGCCTATCTCAACATCGACGAGGTGATCGAGATCATCCGTACCGAGGATGAGCCGGGCAAGGTGATGGTGGAGCGCTTCAACATTACCGAGACCCAGGCCGAAGCGATCCTCGAGCTGAAACTGCGCCATCTGGCCAAGCTCGAAGAGTTCAAGCTGCGCGCCGAACAGAACGAACTGGCCGAAGAGCGCGACAAGTTGGAGCTTATTCTGGGCTCCGAGCGCCGCCTCAACACCCTGCTCAAGAAAGAGCTGCTGGCCGATGCCGAGAAGTACGGCGACGATCGCCGCACCCCGCTGGTGGAGCGTGCCACCGCGGTGGCGCTGACCGAGAAAGAGCTTATTCCCAGCGAACCTGTCACCGTCATCCTCTCCGACAAGGGGTGGGTGCGCGCCGCCAAGGGCCACGACGTGGACGTGGCGGGGCTCTCCTACAAGGCGGGGGACAGCTATCTGGCCCACGCCTGTGGCCGCAGCAACCAGCAGGCGGTGTTCCTCTCCACGTTGGGGAGAACCTACGCCCTCGAATCTCACACCTTGCCATCGGCGCGCAGTCAGGGCGAACCGCTCACCGGCCGCTTTGCGCTGGGGGCAGGGGAAGAGGTGCGCCATCTGGTGATGGGCAACGAGGGTGAGCCGTATCTGATCGCCAGTGATGCCGGTTACGGCTTTGTCTGCACCTATGACGATCTCATCGGCAAGAACAAGAACGGCAAGGCGCTGCTCACCGTGCCGGAAGGGGGGCAGGTGATGGCACCCCAGAAGATCGGCTCGCCAGAGACCGATCTCTGCATGGCCATCTCCAACGAAGGGCGCATGCTGCTGTTCCCGCTCAACACCTTGCCGGTGCTCGGCAAGGGCAAGGGCAACAAGCTGATCAGCATTCCGTCGGCTCGCGTGAAGGCGAGAGAGGAGTTTGTGGTGATGGCTGCCGTGATCCCGCAGGGCCAGTCGGTCACCCTGTTTGCCGGCAAGCGCAAGCTCACCCTCAAACCGTCCGATCTCGACTACTACCGTGGCGAGCGCGGCCGCCGCGGCGCCAAGTTGCCCCGCGGTTTGCAGCGTGTTGATCGCATCGAGATTGAACCCGCCGCCGGTGCCGAGCCGGCAGCTGGGGAAAATCAGGAAGGGTAATTAATATAGAAGGGCGCGAAAGCGCCCTCATGAAATCAGAAGTATATTTGGCTGTTACTTAGTTTAAATTTAAGCCATTAACAACTGTTCCTACACAAAGTCTATTGAAAAATGTCCCACTAGTATTTGTATAAGTGACAACTTTTCCATTTATAACTATGGTCGCTATTTCGGTGCCATCATTATAACTCTGAACGAATACTAGCTTATCAGATGAAGAGTTTACATCTACGAATTGGCCTGAATAAAGGTCAGTGGTCATTTTATATCCAGACTTGTCTTGTGTGATCGAAAACTTCATATTGTCAAAGTAGTTTTTTTCAAAGTCACGTGTTTGAAATTCATCATTGGTTGGTTTAAAAATAACTGCGGCACAAGTTAAATTTCTAAACTTACCCTCCATTACAACTCGATTTGCATTTGCAGAAAAAGGTAAGAGAGTTAACATTGTAAAAAGGGAGTGTATAATTACTTTGAGGGTCATTGTTTGTACTTATATCCGGAAATTATTTTACGGTTTATTATAAATAGCTAGCGCAGTTATTTTTTTCATGCTTAACCTCATGAATTACAACTGTAGTTTTTGAACCATGATATCAATGAGTCAGAGGTCGATGAGTATTTAAGATTGTTTATCTCAACATACTCAATAAAATCATCTCCTATAACTTCGACAGATTTATGCTCTATGCAGTTATATTTTTTTTCATCATGAGATTTCATAATCGAGAAGGTACTTTTATAAATCTCACCTAACTCAGCCTTTTTATTAAAACACGTCTGCGAGTCTATGTAATCATTACAATCCATAGTAAATAGAAGTGCGGCATCCCAAGCATTATTGGGATAATAATATGAAAACTGAGCTGCGGATGGTTTTGCACATCCAGTTATAAAAATACAACAGCTAATGGTTATCAGATATAAACGCATTACATTCTTCCCTCACAGTATGGTTCTGCACCACCAGCTCGGCTATATGCACTTCGTAAGCCACATCGATTTCCTTGGGCATCAAGGTCACCTGGGCAAGCACAGTTACCTGTATAACTTGAAGAGTTGTTGGTATTGTTCTGAGCTGCTCCCGCAGCTCCCAAGATCATCACGGTTACCAATACAACATCAGCTGCGACAGCAGCACTACATTTTGCATAATTGAAACGTTCTTTTTCTGCAGCATATTTTTCATCGCTACAATATGTTTGGCTTACACACCCAAATAGGAAAATTGTGCATGCAGCGACTATGAATACTCTCATCCTCGTCCCATTCTCATTGAGTTATTTGGTTTTTAAATTTTAATTAATCCTGATGAAATTGCAGGTAAAAGTTAAGGTTTTAATTGAGGCTGTTCAGCGTGAATACAGCTTTGTTGGTAACGGTGGAATATATTGTTGGATGTTGTTTTAATTTTGTTTTATCAAAAGGCTGATTAGCGAGACATAGCCCGTAGGTCTGATTAGCGAAGTGTAATCAGACGATCGCGAAAACAGGTTGCCGCTATTCTGCTGGTACGCCAGCAGATCTCTTCTCTATGTCCATAGCCATCGAGATTGCGGTGCGGACGATTACGCTTCGCTAATCGACCCTACGCGCTCCTGCTTGATTTAACGCTCTGCTGCTTGTTGATGGTTTGCCCCCTCATCCCCGACCCTTCTCCCCTTATCTATGGCAAAGAGTGGGAGAAGGGAGCAGAGATCGCAGCCATTGATAGTGACCGTGGTATGGCGTGATAGCTAAGCCTGACAGCTACGGCTACAGAGTGGCAGGTGCTGATCCCCTCTCCCCTTGGGAGAGGGTTAGGGTGAGGGAAAGCTGACGATAGGGGCAAACGCCGCAAAAGGCGCCAGATTGCCAACCTGAAAAAGAGCCATCCATCCCGCCAAAAGAGAGGGCCCCGCCATGCATGATGGCGGGGCCCTTCGCATTATCAGCTGCATTGCCGATTCAACCGTTCGCGCTGGCAGGGGCTACTGAAATGGTTGGCCCGAATCCAATTAGACAGGAATGGCTGTCGCCGCCGGTGGCGGGGTGATCTTGGAGGCGATCAGCAGGCGCAGGCGGGGCACCAGCAGTAGCAACACCAAGCCGCCCGCCAGTGAGCCCCAGCCGAGCATATTGAATACCGAGCTGTAACCCGGGTTGGTGGCGACCGGGGTGCTGCCGATATTTTGCGGCATGGCGCCGGAGACATAGCCCGCCAGCACCGAGGCGACGCCGGTCACCATCATCCAGCAGCCCATCATCAAGCCTTGCAGGCTGGCGGGGGCCAGCTTGCCGATCATGGCGTAACCGATGGGGGAGATGAGCAGCTCGCCAAAACTCTGCAGCACATAGCTGATGGCGATCCACTTGAAGGCGACCAGCCCGTCGGCCCCCGCCAGATGGATACCGATCGGCAGCACCAGCATCCCCAATCCCATGCAGAACAGGGAGGCGGCAAACTGGGAGGGGATGTCGATATTCCACCCCTGTTCGCGCAGCCGCTTGAACAGCAGCGCCATCAGGGGGCCACCGATGACGATGACAATGGTGTTGATGTTCTGGATCCACTGGGGGGCGACCTGCAGCCCGAACACGTTGAGGTTGATGTTGTGCTCGGAGAAGAGCATCAGCCCCATGGGCGCCAGCTGGTAGAGCGACCAGAAGATGAGGGAGCCAAGGGCGAGGATCAGGTAGGCCACCATGCGGCTGCGCTCGGCGGCGTCCGGGTGGCGGGCGGTCATCACGCAGAGCAGCACCAGCACCACGGCCCCCAGGATCAGCACGAAGCTGCCGCTGAAGCTGGCGTGGGTCAGCAGCAGGCGCAGCGCCGGCACCAGCATGGCCAGAATGGCGAGGCCACCGAGCATTCGCAGATAGAAACCGCGCCCCTTGATATGGCGCAGCGGGGTGCTGATATCCGCCAGAATCGGCCAGCAGGCGAAGGTGGCGATGATGGCGATGATGTTGCCCAGCGTCGCAAACAGGAACAGGGTGCGGTAATCCTCGGTGAGCTGGAAGTAGCCCGCCACCGTGAAGCCGATAAAGAAGCCCAGATTCATCCCGGCGTAGTTCCACAGGAAGGCGCTCTCGCGGCGGTGATCATCCGGGGCGAAGCGCTGGGTCAGCATCATGTTGAGGCAGGTGACGTTGAGGCCGCTGCCGGTAAGGAACATGGCGAGCCCCCAGTAGAGGCCGGTGATCCCCATCTCGGCGATGAAGTAGCAGCCGATCACCTGCAGCACCATCCCCATCACGAACAGGTTGCGGTTGCTGAGGTAGCGCCCGCCGAGATAACCGCCAAACAGGTGCAGGCCATAGTTGAAGGCCCCGAAGACCCCCATCATGGCGTTGGCCTGGGATTCGCTGAAGCCGAGTCGCTTGGTGGCGTAGAGCACCAGCGTGGAGTAGAGCACGGCAAACCCCAGGGTCGAGAAGGTCTGGATAAAGAACAGCGCCCCGGAGCCGGGGGGAATGGTGGGGTGTTGATTCGAAGCGCTCACGGTCTGTCTCCTGTGAGAGAAGAAAGTCATTACTCGTCCTGAGAGCGTACCGGTCTGCTGCCGGCTAGCCTTGTGCGCTTCCATGCTGGTCTGAAGGCCGGTCTGTCATTTAGCGGCCAAGCAGTGCAAATAGCCATACCTGAAATTTAATCCGGCGCGATTAATTGCTTTTTATTGATCTATTCCGCCTTTTTATGCGCGATTGAGCCGTGGTTGTAGCTCGATTTACCACGTGATTGCGACACGGTTGATGTGATCCAGTCGGCTATTTTGTGCCGATTATGGCGCTGTAGCGGGATCTGCGTCCCGCTTTGTTGCCCCGAAACGCAGCTGGCGCCAAGTTGTTGTATTGCAGGTTGTTTATTCATTCTTGGGCGTTGGGTGAATAAATATCGGGAAGAGAAGGGGCAGCCCCGGGGTGACTTGTGCGTGTTACCTATCTGCTTGGGAGAGAGTGAGGGGAGGATAGAACAACGCCCGGCGGGCCGGGCGTTGGGTTATCCCACATCGGGGGCAACAAAAGAGGCGGCGAAAGCGGCCTTAGAAGTCGTGGTAGAGCGGCCAGCCGAGCAGCGGGTGCTTGAGTCCGGCGCGCATCTCGATGTTGTCGAGCTTCTCCGGTGAGGCGTTCTCTTTT
The DNA here is from genome assembly GCF_054052385.1 of Aeromonas sp. 25-AL00135. Taxonomy (NCBI): domain Bacteria; kingdom Pseudomonadati; phylum Pseudomonadota; class Gammaproteobacteria; order Aeromonadales; family Aeromonadaceae; genus Aeromonas; species Aeromonas sp. 25-AL00135. The sequence continues at coordinate 87,793 of NZ_JBSTYQ010000009.1, forward strand.
TGCAGCAGCTGGTACTGGCGCACAAAGCCGAGGGTGTGCAGCAGGTTGGGCACAAAGCCCGGGCTCAACTCCTGCCGCAGGGCGGCGGCCATGTCGGCGGGCAGCGCATTCAGCATCAGAGCCAGCTGGGCGGCGAGGTAGTCGGTGTCATACCAGCCCTCGTCGAGCTCAATCTCCCGCGCCAGTTTGCGCTTGAGATCCTGCTTCACCTTGAGCGGGGCGGCGCCACTGCCCTTGCCGCAGAGGATGCGGTAGAGCAGCGCTTCGGCCAGCTTGTCCTCCATGGTGGGGTGGTCGCTCTCGCAGGCGAAGAAGTGCTGGTCGATGAGTTCCATCAGGCGACTCTTGTTGTGCTCGGTCAGCGCCTTCTCGTACTCCTGCCACCCTTGCCACTCCTCCACATCGGGCGGGCTCGAGATCTTGTCCAGCAGGCGGGCATCCACATCACCGTAGAGGCTGTTGCCAGCCTGCTTGGGGCTGACGGTAATGAGCATCGACCAGCCCTTCTGGAACGGCTTGATGGGGCCTTCCGGCGCCTGCAGCAGCGCCAGCGCCTTGGCCGGATCACGCGCCGAGAGCTCCTGCAGGCCGAGGCTCACCACGCCTATGACGTCGTGGGCCGCCTGCTCCAGCAGGTGCATCTTGTACTTGTTGTAGTACTTGTCGGCGAATTTGAGGCTCATCAGCACCGCCTTGCCCTTGATGGCGGCGAGCTGCTGCTGACTCAAGAGTTCGTTGTCGCGGCCAAAGCGCAGCACCTGGGTCAGAAAGGGGCCCTGGTTGGCATCGCGAATGACTAACTGCATGAATGGGCTCCTTAATCCAGAAAGCTGAACATGTCGTCGACGTCGCCGTACTCGTCTTCCTCGACCTTGTTCTTCTCTTTGGCCTGCATCACCAGCTCGGCGGCAAACTTGTTGATGATGCCGTCCCAGGTGGAGTGCTCGTTGCGCAGCAGCGCCTTGATGGCTTTCTCCACCTCGGGGGCCAGCTCGCGAATGAGCATCAAGAGGCTGCGCGGGTCGTCCAGCGCGTAGTCGTGGACATCCTCACTCTGCTGGCGCTCGCTGTAGCGCAGGGACTCTTCGAGATCTTCCTCTTCGGCGTGCAGCACGTCGCGATAGCCTTCGTCCTCTTCATAGCGATCGCCGCGATAGAACTCGATAAAGGGGATGGCGAGGTAGAAGAGACCGGCCGGATCTTCGGCCACGCACTCGAGGATCTCGCGCTGCTTGGCTTCGCTATCCTGAGTGCGGATCAGGTAGTTGAGGAAGTCGAAGGTGTGCTGTTGCAGCTCGTCGGCGTTGTTCTTGATCGCCTCTTCCCAGTAGAGCGGCTGCTGGCAGACGATGTCGCGGATCCGCTCCGGGGTCATCAGCTCGGAGATGATGGAGGGGAAGGAGATATCGTGCTGGCCGTTAATCTGGGTCAGGGTAACGATATCAATGTTTTCAATCACTTCTGCCAGCTGGTCGTCAGACATGGTCTTGGCGATCAGCTCGAACTTCTCGCTGGCCTGCTTCGGCTCGATAACGGCCAGCTCTTTGATCTCGATGGCGGTAATTTCTATCAGACTGTTGCTCATGCCTTGCCCCAATTAGAAACGGACTTCGTCGTACATATCCTGATCGCCGTCGTCATCACCATAGCGGTCACTGCCGCCGTGGTAGTCGGCGTCGGCATCTTCCCCGTCTTCATCTTCTTCGTCGCGCAGCTCATAGTCGTCATCGCTGCGGTGGCTACCGCGCGGTAGCGGGTTGTCGAGCAGGAACAGCACGGCGCAGGCTTCCATCAGCTGATCTTCGCTCTGGGCCCGCACCGCCTTGACCAGCGGCAGGGCGGCGTTGTTGAAGCCGACGCTCACCTTGAACTCGTCCCAGCCCGGCTGCTCGCCGCTGGCGAGCCACTTGTTCCACTGCGACTTGGCCTTGGCCGGGAACTGCACCCGGCCATAGAGGGCCAGCGGCAGATACTCGGGCATAAACTCCAGCATGCTCATATCGGCCAGCAGCAGGCTCTTCATCTGGTCGGTGAACTGTTCCAGCCCCTTGGGGTCGTCCTGATCCCGGTAGGATTCGATGTTTTCGCTGGCATCGCTTTGTAGCGACTTGAGCCGCGCCTGGTCCCATCTCTTTTGCATAGTTGCTCTTTCTGCCTGCTGTTTCAGGGGTAGAACTGATCCCACATCTCCTGCATGGCGGAGGCGGGGTCGGTCACGATGACGTTGTTGAAATCCTTGATAAAGGCGGCCCGCTGTTTCGGATCGGACAGCACTTCATAGGCCTGCTTTACCTGGTGCAGCTTTATGGCTGCCTGCTCTTTCTCTTCTTCACTGGCCCCGTGCAGCTTGTCGGGGTGGTACTGGTTCGACAGCCGACGATAGGCTTTCTTGATGTCGTTTTCGCTGGCGTTGGACTTGACGCCCAGCACCCGAAAGTAGTTGTTCATGGCAGATCCTGCATCACTGGCATCATAGGATTCACGCTGCGAGTGCCTGATGGTGGGGATTGGCAAACCAGGCACGGCAAAAACCCGTCATTTTAACGGAAACAGCCCGCCAACGCGATGAGTTGGGCGATCAATTAACGGGCGAGATGAAGAGGTGTCAGTTGAGCGTCTATTGTTGCCAGTCGGTCTGGCCAGTGCAAGGGGCGGGCACGGGAAGGCGATGAAAAAATGGTCAGGGGCGAGTGTGGGGTGAGATGGCGGCGGCAGCGCAAATCGGGCTGCCGCCGCGGGGGTTACTCCTCCCAGAAGGAGGCGGAGGTGTGGTAGATCATCTTCTTGCTCATCCCGCCATCGACCACCAGATTGGCACCGTTGATAAAGTCGTTGCGAGGATCCGCCAGAAAGAGGCAGGCGCGGGTGATGTCGTCGGGGCGCCCGACCCGGCCGCTCGGGTGCTGGCGGTGATCCGCCTCGGTCAGGGTGTGGTAATCCTCCGCCTGGATCCAGCCCGGGCTGATGGCATTGACCGTGATGGGGTAGTCGGCCAGCGAGTTGGCGAGGGACTGGGTGAGGGCGACCAGCGCCCCCTTGGAGGCGCCATAGGCATCCCAACCCGGTTCGTTCTGCTGCCAGCGGGTGGAGGCAATATTGATGATGCGGCCATAGGGCAACCCGCGGTTGGCCTGCACAAAGGCGCGGGCGCAGAGCATGGCGCCGCGCACATTGACCGTCATCACCAGATCGAACTGGGCTGCGCTCAGCTCCTCGAAGCGGGTGTGGAACTTGCTGATGGCGCCGTTGTTGATCAGCAGATGGATGCCGCCATGCTGCGCGCTAACCTCGGCAAAGAGGCGCGTGATGGCCTGCTCATCGCGCAAGTCGAGCGGGTAAAAGTGGATTTCGGGATGGTCGAAAGCGTGAGGAGCCAGATCGGTGGCGATCACCCGATAGCCAGCCTCGGCCAGCCCGATACAGAGCTGACGGCCAATCCCGCCAGCGGCGCCGGTGACCAGTGCGATTTGGGGTTGGTTGGTCAGCTCGTTCATTGTGCCGCTCCGTTGCGCGCCCGCAGCACCTTGATGAGGGCAGACACCTCCTGCTGGCCAAACCCTTGCGCCACTCCTTCCTCAAACAGATCGGCGGCAAAGCGCGGGAAGCGATTGTCTATCCCGGCATCGCTGGCATGACCGGCGAGGCGGCTGATGGCGGCGCTCCAGGTTTTCAGGCTGGCGTAGGGGTGATCGAAATCGCCGCTCGCCAGCGTCTTGCCAAGATGGGCCACATCGCCCCCCAAAATCGGGGAAAGTTCGCTGAACTGGGCGCACACCTTGGCCACCGGCAGCCCTTCCGCCTCGCAGATCAGCGCGCCGTGCAGGGCACCGAGCAGACCACCGGCAAAGTAGGCGGCGACGGCGCAATCTTGCGCCGCGGCGGCGCCCACCGCCTCGGCCACATGGTCGAGGGTGGGGGCGAGCAGGCGCAGCACCGGCTCGGCGTCGCTAAAGGCGGCGCTGGCGCCCGAGCAGATGATGCTGGCATCGCTGGTGCCGATCTGATCCGGGAAGCAGAGGATGGCGCCATCGAGATAGCGGGCGTCGCGGGCGTGGCACCAGCTCTCCAGCGCTCTGGCCCCCTGCGGACTGCCGGTGGAGAGCTGCACCAGCAGCTTGCCCGCCACCGCATCGCTCGCCTCATCCAGCAACTGCTGGCTGACGGCGTAGTTATCGACGCAGACAAGGGTGATATCGCTTGCGGCGATGGCCGCGCTAACCGAGGGGGCGAGTGTCGCACCCAGCGCTTGCAGCGGGGCCGACTTGGCGGCGCTGCGATTCCAGACGGTGACCGGATGGCCCGCCTTGAGCAAGGTGGTGGCGAGGGCGGAGCCCATTGCCCCGAGGCCGATGACAGAGAGATGGCGCATGATGGCTCCTGACGGTGTTGATAGACGCTGATATAGAAAATTGGGATGCCTTGTGGCAGGTGAACCACTATATTTGCCCCGTGTTGCCGTGAAAAATGGCTTTTATGACTGTCTGGTATAGGTGAATTCTATGGATGTGCGAACCTTGCGTGCGTTTGTGGCTGTCTTCGAGGAGGGCAACATCACGGCGGCTGCCACCCGCCTTTTCATTACCCAGCCCACCCTCTCCACCACCATCAAGACGCTGGAGGATGAGCTGGGGGTGACCCTGTTTGTGCGACAGGCGCGAGGGGTTGAGGGGACTGAAGCTGCTCACCGGCTCTATCCCCGTGCCAAGCGGCTGATCGCCGACACCGACTCCCTTGCCCGCGAGTTTCGTGAAACGTCCCCCTGCCTCGAGCTGACGATGGGAATTGAGGCGGATCTGGGTGATGGCGTGGTGGGGACGCTGGTGCAAGGGGCGCTCGCCCACGAGGAGATCCTGCTGACTCTGGAAGAAGGTTGCTGTGGCGATGTGCGGCTGGGCTGCGAATCCCTGCGCTGTGGTGACGAGCTCTTTATCCCCCTGCTGGAGGAGGAGTTCGTGCTGGTGCTGCCACCGGCTCACCCGCTGGCGGGCAAGGGGACGCTCACTCCGGCTGAGCTGGCGGACGAGCCCTGGGTCACTTGCCCGCGCCACGACTCCCACCTGCGGCTGATCGCCATTCTCGGCAATCAGGCGCCGCTCTATCCACGGCGGGCGGGGTCGCTGCGACTGGCGGCGACCATGGTGGCCGCCGGGGCGGGGATCGCCTGGTTGCCCCGTTCGCTTTGTCCGCCCGGTTGTACGGTCGCCGAGCTGGCGGCCTCTTCCTTCAAGCAGCGGGTGGGGCTCTGCTACGCCCCGGATGCGTTGCGATCGGCGGCGGTGACTGCCCTGCTGGCTCAGGTGCGCGGGATGCAGCTCCCCGCCTGATGTCGGTATAAAAATGTCGGCATAAAAAAGGGCCATCCGGTTGGGATGGCCCTGTTGAAGGCAATGTTGTTGCGTGCCTAGAGCGACGCCCCCCAGAGCCGCAGTTGCAAGCCCCACTTCGAGCTCCAGCCGGTGGTGCTGCTTACCAGCTTGCCATCCTTGATAACGAGGAAAGTCGGGGTGACCCCCACCTGCCACTGGGCGGCCAGCGCTCCCGACTCGTCGCTGTGGGTCGGGAAGGTGAGCCCCTTCTTGCTCATTCCCTTGGCTAACTGTTCCGAATTACCGGAGCGCAGCGCCACCGTCAGCACGTTTTCCCCCTCCTGCCAGAGCTGTTGCACGGCCGGGGTGGTGAAACGGCAGACACCGCACCAGCTGGCCCAGTAGTAGACCAGCAGCGGCTTGCCCTGGCTTAAGGTAGCGAGATCCGTGCTGCTGCCATCCTGCAGGGTGACGGGGGCGCTCATCGCCCCCTCTGGCAGGGTGGGGCTGCGCCACAGATCCAGCAACGTCGAGATGACCAGTGCCATCAGAAGCAGCCAGAGCGCCTCCTTGCCCCAGCGGCGCCAGCGGGGTTGAGGGTTGGTAGTCATCCCTTACCCCTGCTTGGCCAGTTCGGCCTTCACCAGCTGCTCCAGCTCCTCATAGGGGATGGCGCCCGGCACCAGCTGGTTGCCAATCAGGGTCGCCGGAGTGCCCTGTACCCCCAGAATGGTGCCGATGCGCAGGCTGTTGCGCAGCTCTTCGGTCGCCTTGGCGGCCGGTTTGAGCGCCACGTTGCCGGTGGCGGCCAGCGCCTTGTTGATATCCGCCTCGGTCAGCATCCCCTGCTTGCTCATCAGCTTGTCGTGCAGGGTGAGGAAGCGGGCGGGATCCTGCTGCCACAGGGTCAGGCTGTATTGGGCCGCCTTGGCGGAGGTCTGCCCCTTGAAAGGCAGCAGCTTGATCACCAGCCCCAGATCGTCCGGATAGGCCTTGAGCAGCTTGGTCAGCTGGGGATCGAACTGCTTGCAGTAGGGGCAGTTGTAGTCGGTGAACAGCACCAGCGTCAGCTTGGGGTTCTTGGCGCCGAGGCGCGGGCTGGTGGCGCTGTTGAACAGCACATCCTTGTTGCCCTTGATGAAGTTGCCAAGCTGCGCCTCCTGGGCTGCCGCGTTCTGTTTCTCCCAGGATTCGGCGGCCTCGTCGAGGATCTTGGGGTTGGCGATCAGGGTCTCGCGGATCAGCTCCTTGATGCGCGCCTCCTGCTCCGGGGTGAAGGGGGCGGCGTGCAGGGCCGGAGCCAGAAGGGCTGCGGAAAGGGAGGCCAGCAGGGGCAGGGCGCTCAGAGTTGGTTTCATGGTTGCTCCTTAAAATCGGGTGGTGCCAGCCTGAAGCAGGCCAGCCTTGTGCAATGTGGTCAGCAGATCGTCCTTGTCGAGCAGGGGTGACAGCGTGACCCCCTGCGGCAACTCCGGGCCGTAAATCTGGTTGAAGGGAACCGCTGCCGCACCCCGCTTACGCAGGAAGGCGGCGATGGCGTCGCTCGGTTTGCTCCAATCGCCGCGCAGGGCCACCACATCGGGGGCCGAGAGTGCCTGTTGCACCTCATCGCGCAGCAACACGTTGTATTTGTTGGCCTTGCAGGTAACGCACCAGTCGGCGGTGACATCGATAAAGACCCGTTTGTTCTGGGCCAGCGCATCTGTGATGGCGCGTTCAGAGAGCGGCTGCCAGACCACCTTGTCAACGTTGGCCGAGCCCTGCGCGCTAAAGGCGCCGCTCAGCAGCAGGGGGCTGCCAATCAGGGCGGTAAGGGCGATCGCCAGCGTGAAGCCGCGCATGCCGTAACGCCAGATGATGCCAGCCAGCAGTGCCAGCAGCATGGCAACCATCAGCCAGCCGGTGGCATAGCTGCCGAGATGGTTGTCGAGCAGGCTGGTGAGCCAGAGACTGGAGCCCAGCATCATCAAGCCGAGCAGGATGCGCAGATGGTTCATCCAGCGCCCCGGTTTCGGCAGCCAGAGGGCGAGCCGTGGCAGGGCCGCCACCAGCAGCCAGGGCAGGCTCATGCCAATTCCCAATGCCGTGAAGATCAGCCAGAGCTGGCCAAGTGGCGCCGCCAGCGCAAAGGCCACCGCGGTGCCGAGGAACGGTGCCGAGCAGGGGGTCGCCAGCAGAGTGGCGAAGCTCCCCTGCAGGAAGTGACCGCCGAGGCCGTTGCCGCCGCTGGTGGCGAGGCGGGTGCTGAGGGCGCTGGGCAGGCGGATCTCGAACAGCCCCAACAGGTTGGCGCAAAACAGCATGGTGACCAGCACCATCAAGCCGATAAAACCGGCGCTCTGGAACTGAATGCCCCAACCGACGGCCCCTTGCGTGGCGCGCAGCAGGCTGCTCATGGCTGCCAGTACCCAGAAGGAGGCGATGATCCCGGCGCTGGCGGCGAGGAACTGCTTGCGCACCGTTCCCTGTTCACGATCCTGATGTTGCAACACAGTTCCCAGCTTGAGCGCCAGCACCGGCAGCACGCAGGGCATCAGGTTGAGGATCAGGCCGCCGAGCAGCGCTGCCCCCAGCAGCCAGAACAGCGAATGACTCTGGTTGGGCAGTGCGAGTGGCGCGCCGATCGTCCCCTTGCCCTGCCATGCCTGCTCGCCACTGGTGAGCAGCAGGCCGAGGGATTGGCCACGCAGATCCGGCGCATCCCCTTGCCAGCCATCGCTCACCGGCACCCGGGCGATCAGGGTGTTGCCCTCGACCTCAAGCGCCGGTTTGCCAAACTCGGCCCCCTCCAGAGCGTCGATGAAGAGCGCTGGTGATTGCCAGCCCTCTGCCCGCTCGGCGCGCAGTTGCAGCTGGTTGTGCTGATAGCCGAGTTCGATCCGGGTCTCGGCAGGCAGCGGTTGGGGCAGGGTACTCATCGCCTTCGCCCAGGCGAAATCGAATTCGGCTGGGGCCTGCCCATCCAGCGCGAGGGTGAAGGGAAAGTCGGTCAGGATGCAGACGTTGCTGCAGGTTGATAGGCGCAGAGTCCCCTTGAGCGGTTGCCCGGTTGGGTAGTTGAGGCTGAGGGGGAAGGTCACGTCCCCCTGATAACCCTGGGTGCTGAGCCCGGCTACCTCGAAGTGGCGTGGCACCGGCCAGCGCCACTGAAAGTCACCGACCGGTTCGTCCCACAGGATCTGGGGAGCAATGCCCCCTTCTCCCGGACTGTGCCAGTAGGTTTTCCAGCCCGACTCCAGCTCCACATCGAGCAGGATGCGGGTCTGATCTGCCGTGCTGCGGTCGGCCTGCAGCCGTACCCGGGCGTGATCATTCTGTGGGCTGGTGAGCCAGCCCGTGTCGCTGGCCAATCCCATGGATTGCCACAGCAGACCGCCCAGTAGCAGGGCCGCCTTGAAGAGATTCGACATCTTTTTGGTCTCGCAAAAATTGAGTGACAGCTAACGAAAGAACGCTGTCGAACTCATTCCCGCCAGACGCACAGGGTGAGATGCAGACGCCGCTCGGGCGGCGAGATGACTCTGGGAGGGGGCAGTGGCGGTGTGTAGCGCCAAAGGGGGGTCAGCAGTGCGATCAGCACCGCCACGGCAAAGAAGAGCTGTTCGACGCAGAGCAGGGTGGCGGCGCTTAGCCACTTGCCGTTGAGCTGGCAGCTGGTGGGCTGTGGGCTGGCCGGTTTGGCATCCTCTTGATCCGTTGCCGAGCCTGGAACGGGTAGTGCCTGACAGCTGAGGGCGTGATCGAGCAGGGCAAGCCGGGCCAGCGGCTGGGCCGCACAATTGAGCACCAGCAGGCAGACCAGCAGCAGGAGATGTTTCGCTAGCCGTTGTTGCAACATCATGTTCGCCCCGTCCATCAAGATGGGGCCATCCTAACGACCAATGGCGGGTGGGGCAAGTCGGCGGCGTATTGATGTGCAGGACTGTGAGTGGCGCGACGGGGAGGGTGGTCGGTTCTGTTTGGCGAACGCTTGTTCGCTAAAAGGGGGATCAGTATACTGCGCCGAGTTAAAACTCGAGGTGTTCGATGCTCAAAATTGCCCGTGTGCTGCTGCTTGGTCTGCTGCTCATTTTCTGGTTCCTGTTCGGCCTGCTGCTCTGTCTGGTTCGTCCGCGCCATCCCAACAACGTCTATGTCTTCGCCCGCATGTATCACGCGGTCTGCCCGCTGATCGGGCTGCGAGTCAAGGTGACAGTGGCCGACGAGGTCAAATCGGTCGGCCCGGCGGTCTACGTCTGCAACCACCAGAGCAACTTCGACATCTTCACCGTGACCGGTGCGGTGCAGCCCGGTGTGGTGGCGGTGGGCAAAAAGAGCCTGCTCTGGCTGCCGCTGTTCGGCCTTATCTTCTGGCTCTCCGGCAACGTGCTGATCGACCGCTCCAACCGCTCCCGTGCCATCGGCACCATAGGTCAGGTGGTGGATCGCATCAAGAACCGCGGCACCTCCATCTGGATGTTCCCGGAAGGGACCCGCTCCCAGGGGCGTGGCCTGCTGCCGTTCAAGGCAGGTGCTTTCCACACTGCGGTACAGGCTGAGGTGCCCGTGGTGCCCATCGTCTGCTCCAGCTACTTCGGTCAGGTCGACCTCAATCGCTGGGATAACGGCGAAGTGCTGGTGGAAGTGATGGCGCCGGTCTGCAGCAAGGAACACGGTGCCAGCGGCATTCGCGATCTCTCCGACACCTGCCGCGCCCGGATGGAGGCCAAGCTGGCCGAACTGGACAGCAAGCTGGGCCACAGCCACGCCGCCTGACGGATAGCGCAGACGAATCGACAAGGGAGCTTGAGGCTCCCTTTTTTGTTGGTGAAAATCACCACCTGGTTGGCTATTTTCACCAATAAATCCTTCTTGAATTTCCTCATTAAATTCCTATCTGTATGTAAAACAACAATAATTTTTCTTGGCATGGCTCTTGTAATGCTTTGGGAAGAGATAGCCATCCCATCAACAAGGAGCCAGACCATGAGCGTATTCAGCCGCCTGACCGACGTGATAAATGCCAACCTGCACAGCCTGCTCGACAAGAGTGAAGAGCCGGAGAAGATGCTGCGCCTGATGATCGAAGAGATGGAGCTGGTGCAGGTCGAGATGCGTACCCAGGCCGCCCGCGTGATTGCCGAACAGAAGCAGCTGGAGCGTCACCAGCAGGCGTTGCAGGCGCAGATCCTGGAGTGGTCTGCCAAGGCCGAGCTCGCCATCCAGAAGGGACGTGAGGATCTGGCCCGCGCCGCCCTCACCGAGAAGCTGGCGGATGTCAAAAAATGTGAACAGCTGGAGCAGGACAAGGCCCGGGTGGCCGAGGTGCTGGCCCAGCTTACCGCCGATAGCGAACGGCTGGCTGCCAAGCTGACCGAGGCGCGCGAGAAGCAGAAACTGCTGACCCTGCGCGAGCAGACCGCCCACAGCCGCATTCGTGCCCGCGCTCAGGTGGACAACCAGCGGATGCATGAGCTGATGGCACGCTTTGACGGTTTTCAGGGCCGGGTCGATCAGCTGGAAGCCCAGCTGGAGGCGGCCACCCTGGGGCAGAATCCCTCGCTGGAGGCCCAGTTCCGCGAGCTGGAGCTCAATGACGAGATCGAGCGCGAGCTGGCTCGCCTCAAAGGCCAGAAAGCGGAGGTGTAATCATGAGCCCCTGGCCCAAGGATCTGGTGCATCGCAAGCTGACCGGGGTCTGCGCCGGTATTGCCAGGCGGTTGGGGGTCTCCAGAGTCACGGTGCGGGTGGTGGCACTGCTCGCCCTGATCCTGATGCCACCGCTGGCACTGGCCGCCTATCTGCTGGCGGTGCTGGTGATGCCGCCCCGTTATGAATTGAAGAGCTGGCTGGATTGACCGAAGGGTTGCCAAGCCGGCAGACAAGGTACTGATAAGGAGCAAGTTATGCTGGAATTTTTCATCTTGCTGGTGGTGCTGCTGGTCATGGCACTGACTGGTTTTACCCTGGTAGCCATGTTGCTGGTGAGCGGTCTGTTCGTGCTGCTTGGGGCGCTGGGCGGCATGCTTGCTCTGATCATCAAGCTGGCTCCCTGGTTGCTGCTGGTGCTGGCGGTTTGCTGGCTGATCAGTAACCGCAGCAAGCGTTCCAATACCTACCTCTGACCCGCCTGAGGTTGTGCAAGACGTTGTGTGATGCTCCCTGATTTCCCCTTTCCGGCCACTCATCGAGTGGCCTTTTTTTGCCTGCATCCCTTAAGGTCGGGTCGTTTCGGGTAACCACTGGGGGCTCCAGCGCTGCCAGAGTGCCGGGCTGTGGATCAGCTGCTCCTTGAAGGATTTCGGCTGCTGCTTGAGGCGATATTCGATGCGCAGGGCTGCCCCCCTCTCGCCGACTTCCTGTTGCCACGCCAGCGTCAGTGGCCCCTTGCCGCGCAGGGCGCGAGCGCCCTTGCCACTCTGATGCTGGCGCAGGCGGCGCAGCGGGTCTGTGCTGATCCCGGTATAGAGCAGGCCGGTGGCAGTACGCACCATATAGACAGACCAGCGGGAAGGGGCGGAAGGTTGCTGTACCTGTGTGGTGGTCGCGGGTTCTCTCATTCAAATTCTCTGTGCCAAACTCAGAGGCAGCTCAAGGAGGTGCGATGAGAGTCTGGTTTTGGTTGTGGTTACTGTTGTCGGTCCCGGCTCTGGGGGAGACGATCCGTCTCTACGATTACCATCAGCATCCCCCCTTCAACACCGGAGTGGATGCAGGGCTGAGCCGCGAGCTGGTCAAGTATCTCAATGAAAAGCTGGGGGGTGAACCCAGAATCGAGCTCTGGCTGGTCAATCGGGCCCGGCTGGCGCTGGAGATGGCGGATCCCGACTTTGACGGTCTGGTGGTCTGGGTCAATCCCGCCTGGGTGGGGGATCCCCATCGCGAACGCTATCTCTGGACCTTTCCGGTGATGCGCGACACCAACGAGCTGGTCTCGAACATCGACAACCCGGTCACCTATCGCGGGCCTGACTCCCTCAAGGGGTTGGTGTTTGGCGGGGTGGAGGGCTACCGCTATCAGGGGATCGATGATGCCGCTGCACGGGGAGAGCTGATGCGTCAGGATGCCAAGAAGGTGAAGACCAATCTTGATCTGCTGGTGCGCGGCCGCATTGATGTGACGCTGGTGAGTGGTTCATCGCTGGGCTTTTTCATCGACGCACAGCACTATCAGGGCAAGCTGTTTATCTCACCCTTCCCCCAATCCAGCTATACCCGCCATATCCTGCTGCCCAAATCCCGTCCCGAGCTGCATGCCACCCTCAACGACATCGCCGAGCAGATGGACAGGGATCCCCGCTGGCACAAGGTGCTGGAGTCCTATCGCGGTACGCCCTGAGGGCGGCGCTTGAGCCGATGCAGTGGCAACAGGCTCACCAGCAGACCTGCCCAGACAAAGGCGAAACCGACTGCCTTGATGGGGTCCGGCGCCTCTCCAAACCAGTAGATGGCGAGCAGGAAGGCGAGGCTGGGCTCGATATATTGCAGCAGCCCCACCGTGCTCATCCGGGTTCTCGCCACTGCGTAGCAGAACAGCCCCACCGGCAGCAGGGTGGCGGGCGCACTGCCCATCAGCAGCAGCTTGTCGGCCAGATCCCCGTTCACGAATGCCCCTTCCCCGTGCCACGCCAGCGTGCCGATGATGATCAGCGCGACGGGCAGTTGCACCATGGCTTCCAGATAGAGGCTGGTGCCGGTGTCGTAGTGGATCTTCTTCTTGATAAGGCCGTAGCAGGCGAAGTTGGCCCCCATGATGAGGGAGAACCAGGGGAGTTGGCCGTAGCAGAAGAGCATGTAGGCGAGACCCGCCAGCGCCAGGGCGACCGCCAGATGCTTTTGCGGGGTGAGCCGCTCTTTTAGGAAGATGACGGCGAATACGATATTGAACAGCGGGGTCATAAAGAAGGCGAGGCTGGTGGTCAGCACCTGCCCGGTAGTGAGGCACCAGGTGAACATGCACCAGCTGATGGACATCACGGGGCCCGCCAGCAGAATGAGGCCGAGCTGGCGCGGCTCGCTGCGCAGTTGTGCCCAAGGCACCTTGTGGCCAAGCAGCAAAAACAGGGCGCCCAGCAGCACCACAGACCAGAGCACCCGGTGGGAGATCAGCTCCCACATGTTGACCTCGGGCATGAATTGATAATAGAGCGGTAGCATCCCCCACAGGATGAAGGAGAGGGTCGCGGTGCCGGTACCTAGCCAGTTTTTCATTATTGTCCGTTTATTAAATTAAACATCCATGGCGATAGTAGGGGGCGCGCCCTGTTTCCACAAGAGGGAAAACAGGGAAATGCTGGTACTATCAACGTCATGCAGCGAATCGATAAGTTGTTTGAGCAAATCAGGGCCTGCCGTCTGTGCGAGGCTCATCTGCCGCTGGGGCCTCGTCCGGTGATCCGCGGGGCCGAGAGTGCCCGCCTGCTGATCATCGGTCAGGCGCCCGGCACCCGGGTGCATGCCAGCGGTATCCCGTGGGATGACCCCTCCGGTGACAGGCTGCGCCAGTGGCTCGGGGTCGATAAAACCACCTTCTACGACGAATCCCGCATCGCCATCATGCCGATGGGGCTCTGCTATCCCGGCAGGGGAAAATCCGGCGATCTGCCACCGCGCCCCGAATGTGCGCCTACCTGGCACGACAAGGTATTGATGCTGTTGCCCAATATCGAACTGACCCTGCTGATCGGCCAGTATGCACAAGCCCATTACCTGCGGGGGGCGGCCAAGGGATCGCTCACCGACACGGTGCGCAGCTGGGCCGACTATGGTCCCGGCTGGCTGCCGTTGCCGCATCCCTCCCCGCGCAATACTCTCTGGCTGAGGAAGAATCCCTGGTTCGAACAGGAGATCGTCCCCCATCTGCAGCAAAGGGTCGCCCCTTTGCTGGCACGACCCTGAGTGCTTAAACCGCCGGCTCGGCCAGCGGTTTTGGCTTGCTGCGCGCCATGGCGATGAGCGGCAGGACGATGCAGATACAGCCCAGCAGCAGCGGCAGGCCCGGCTGCTCGTCAAACAGCCACACCCCGATGGCCACCGCCATCAGCAGACCGGTGTACTCCGCCGAGGCGATCTTGCTCGCCTCCGCCTTGCGATAGGCCACCACGCACAATCCTGCATAGACCATGATCAGCGCCGAAGAACCGAAGGCGGGCCACCACATCTGCCACTGCCAGTCGCCCCCTTCCCACAATGCCAGCGCCAGAATAAAGGGCATGCTCAGCACGTTGGTGAAAAACAGGGTCTGGGCGATGGGCTGCTTGAGCGGGATCCGCTTGATCAGCAGGTTGTTGAGCGCCATCGACAGCGCTACCCCGAGCGCCGCCAGTGCGGCCCAGTTCACCTCGGTCGGGCGCAGCACGATCAATACCCCGATAAACCCGATAACCGCAGTCAGCACCTTCTGGCGCGAGATCGCTTCCCCCGCCATCCACACTGCCAGCGGCACCATCATCAGGGGGGCGGCATAGAAGAGGGCATTGGCAGTGGCGAGCGGCAAGCGGGTGAGGGCCACCACCATCAGGCAGACGCCGACCGCCCAAATATGGGCCCGCAGCAGGTGCCACTTGATGGCCACCGGTGGATTGCGGCGCCATGACCAGAGCAGCCAGGGCATCAGCAGAATAGCGGCCGAGAGCTGGCGGAAAAAGACAAACTGGAAGATGGGCTGATCCGGCTCCAGCACCTTGACCAGCGCATCGGAAAAGACCGCCACCATATTGCCCAGCACCAGATAAAGGATGCCGATCCCTACTGCATTCATACCACCTCCCACTTCAGATGAGGGGAGGGTAGCGTGCCGGTTGATATCCAGTAAAATGATAAAAAATGACCACTCATGAGATATTTAGATAATGAAGCTTCCTCCCCTGCGTGCGGTGCAATATTTCGAGGTAGTGGCCCGGCTGCTCAGCTTCTCCCGTGCCGCCCTTGAATTGAACGTCAGCCAGAGTGCGGTCAGCCACCAGATCCGCCTGCTGGAGGATTTTCTGGGTGAGCGCTTGCTGTTGCGTCAGGGGCGGCTGCTCTCGTTGACACCCCAGGGGGAGAGCTACTTCGAGGGGATTGCCGCCGGGCTCAGCCAGATTGCCCAGAGCAGCGAACAGTTGCGCGGTGGCGGCGAGATGCGAGTCCGGCTCGCGGTCTACAGCTCGTTTGCGGTGAAGTGGCTGATCCCGCGGTTGGCCGGATTGCGCCAACTCTACCCCGAGCTGGATTTGAGTCTGGAGATGGTGGCGGAAGACCCCGAACTTTCCGATCGGGTAGCGGATTGCTTTATCACAGTCTCACCCCACGGGCGGGGCTACTGCCACGACCTTATCTATCAGGAGCGGCTCTTTCCGGTCTGTAGTCGCCGCCTGTTGCAGCAGATCAGCGGGGAGTGGCCTGAGGCCATCTGGCAGTTGCCGCTGCTATCGGTGCAGTCCATTTACAAGGCGCGGGGGGAGGATTGGCAGCGCTGGGCCAAGGCGGGTGGCTTGGTGATCCCTGACGAGGCGCGGATGCACCATTTCAGCCATGTGCTGCTGGCGATGGAGGCGGCGGCCTGGGATCAGGGGGTGGCGTTCGTGAATGACTACATGCTGCGGCCCGATGATCCCCAGCTGGTGGCCTTGCCGGTACACCAGCTGGAGACGGGGGATGCCTTCTACTTTACCTGCAAGCGCTCACGGGCCCATGAGCCCGCCATCAGCCGGTTACGCCAGTGGCTGATGATGGAGACACGCCAGAGCATGCCGTTGTAATTGCTCGGGTTATCAGGCTCTCTTGAACTGACTCAGTACAAACAGGCTGGTGGCACAGACGACGACCGAAGGGCCTGCCGGGGTGTCCTGATACCAGGAGAGGGTCAATCCACCCAGCACGGCGAGGCAGCCGATCAGCGCGGCAAAACCGGCCATCTGCTCCGGCGTCTGGCTGAAACGGCGGGCGGTGGCGGCGGGAATGATCAGCAGGGAGGTGATGATCAGCGCCCCGACAAACTTCATCGCCACGGCAATCACCAGCCCGATCAGCAGCATCAATATGCAGCGCAGCACATCGACCCGGATCCCTTCTACCCGTGCCAGCTCTTCCGAGATGGTCATGGAGAGCAGGGGATCCCACAGCCGCCACAGGGTGAGCAGCACCAGTGCACCACCGCCGTAGATCCAGAGCAGATCCATCGGTTGTACCGAGAGCAGGTCGCCAAACAGGTAGGCCATCAGATCCACCCGCACGTTATCCATAAAACTCAAGGTAACCAGACCGAGGGACAGGGCGCTGTGGGCCAGAATGCCGAGCAGGGTATCCGTTGCCACCTGCTGGTTGCGACTCATGATCACCAGCAGCATCGCCATGGCGAGGCAGCAGACCACCACCGCCAGGGTGAGATCGACCTGCAGCAGGATGCCCAGCGCGATGCCGAACAGGCAGGCGTGGGAGAGGGTGTCGCCAAAATAGGCCATCTTGCGCCATACCACGAAGCTGCCGAGGGGACCGGCCAGCAGGGCGATGCCGAGACCGGCCGCGAGGGCGTATAACAGAAAGCTGTCCACTTGAATGTCCTGTTGCTTGCGCTATTTGCTGTGAGCGTTGTTGCGAGAAGGCAGGCGGATGACGGGGGCCTGCGGTTCATGATGATGGTGTTCGCCGTCGCAGTGGTGATGGTGGGTATAGACCGCCAGCACCTCCTGCTCCGGTCGCCCGAACAGACGGGCAAATTCGGGGTGGCGGGCCACGCTTTCCGGCTCGCCATGACAGCAGACGTGGCGATTGAGGCAGATCACCTCGTGGGTGCTGGCCATCACCAGATGCAGGTCGTGGGAGACCATCAGCACGGCGCAATTGAACTCGGCGGCGAGCTGGCCGATGAGGGCGTAGAGCTCGATCTGGCCGGTGATATCGACCCCTTGTACCGGCTCGTCCAGCACCAGCAGCTCGGGCTTGACCAGCAGGGCGCGAGCCAGCAGTACACGCTGCATCTCGCCACCCGAGAGCTTCTGCATCCGGTTCTCCAGCAACCCTTCTGCGCCAACCCGGGCCAGAGCTTCCTCGATGGAGAGGCGGCTATTTTTGCCCAGTTGCAGGAAGCGGCGTACTGTCAGCGGCAGGGTGGGATCCAGGTAGAGGCGCTGTGGCACATAGCCGACTCTCAGGTCGCGGCTGCGGGTGATCTTGCCCGAGTCCGGGGTGAGCAGACCCAGTACCAGCTTGCTCAGGGTGCTCTTGCCCGCCCCGTTGGGGCCGACGAGCGTGGTGATTTTGCCTTTATTGAGGGTAAAGGAGACCTTGTCGAGCACAGAGCGTCCATCAAACGAGAGAGAGACCTCTTTCAGCTCTACCAGTTGGCTCATGACAACTCCGGGGTTTACAGCCAGTGAGAGTTATAATATAACAAAAAGCGGCTGTTATATTATCACATACTCACCCCCTGACGAGATTCACCAATGAGAATTATTGCGCTTTTCACTGCCCTGCTGGCGGTGAGTTTGCCTGTTCGTGCCATTGAGGTACTGACCACCATCAAGCCCCTTGGCTTCATCGCAGCAGCGATCACTGACGGGGTGAGCGAGCCCAAGGTATTGCTGCCGACCGGTGCCTCTCCCCACGATTTCTCCCTGCGTCCCTCCGATATTCGCAGCATCAACAGTGCCGATCTGGTGGTGTGGGTTGGTCCCGAGCTGGAAGGTTTTATGGCCAAGCCGCTGGCCAACCATCCCCATGCTCTGGCCCTGACTCAGGTTGAGGGGATGCCGCTGTTCAACTACGCGACTCAGGATAGTCACGATTCCCATGACCATGATGATCACGATCATGCCGCCCACGAGCACGGTGACCATGATGAAGGGCATGAGGGACATCATCACGAAGGGGTCGATCCCCATATCTGGCTTGGCCCGACGCAGGCCAAAGTGATTGCCAAGGCGATCGCAAGTGAATTGGGCAAGCTGGATCCGGCCAAGCAGGCTCGCTATGACGCCAACCTCGCGGCATTTGATACCAAGGTGGATGCCAAAGACAAGGTGATTGCTGGCCAGATGAAGGCGGTGAATGAGAAGGGGTACTTTGTCTTCCACGAGGCGTATGGCTACTGGGAGCGCCACTATGGCATGAGTTCAAAGGGTCACTTTACCGTGAGCCCTGAGCGTCGCCCGGGCGCCAAGACCCTGGTGGATATCCGCAAGGCACTGGAAGAGAAGCAGGCGAGCTGCATTTATGCCGAGCCGCAATTCTCACCGGCTGTGATCGAATCGGTGGCACGCAATACCGGCGCCAAGGTGCTGTTGCTTGATGAGGTGGGTGAACAGGTGCCACTCGGCCCGGATGGTTATCCCCAATTCATGCAGCAACTGGCAGACGCATTCGCCCAGTGTCGCTGATTAGCAGCTGAGCCTCTCATCCGGAGGGACTATACTGACCTCCAGCATCTGACATGGAGTGTCCGGTATGAAATGGTTGCTGATCCCGGCCTGTACTCTGGCGCTATGTTGCGCCAGCGTGCAGGCTTCGCGTCTTTCCGAATATATTGCCAGTCCGGACCTGCGGGCCAAGCTGCAGGAAGTGTATGGTGGCCGGGCCATCCAGCGGGCCGAGGCATTTTCTCGCTTGCTCACCCCCAGAGCGGGTACAACCGACCAGCAGAAGATCGAGCTGGTGAACAACTACTTCAACAATCTCACCTATAGCGAGGATCCCAAGCTGTGGGGTGATGAGGATTACTGGGCCAATCCGCTGGAGTTCATCGGTGCCCGGGGTGGGGATTGCGAGGATTACAGCATCTCCAAGTACTACACCCTGATGGAGCTGGGGGTGGATGAGAAGAAGCTGCGACTGGCCTACGTCAAGGCGGTGCGTTACAACCAATTCCACATGGTGACGCTCTACTTCCCGACACCCAAAGCTGACCCACTGGTGCTCGACAACATCAACAGCCGGATCCTGCCGGGTAGCAAGCGTACCGATCTCATTCCCGTTTACAGTTTCGATGCCAAAAGCATCTGGATCATGAAGTCACGGCGGGAAGGGACGCTGGCGGGGAGTGCCGATCGGCTGGCGCAGTGGACATCGATGAAGACCCGTTTCTCCAGCGAGCAACTGCGCTCTCCCCGTCGTCAGCTATAGCTTGCCTGCCGCCTTCAACTCATCGAAATATTTCGCCGCGCCCGGATGCTGTTCAATACTCAGCACCGGGCCGGTTTTATTGCGTGCCCGGTGAAACATATTGGCGTAGCCATAAGTCTGCTCATTGAACTTGGTCTGCTGGGTCAGCATGGCCTTGGTCAGACGATAGACAGACTCTTCCGGCATGGTGGCATTGGTAACCAGGGTGGCGGCAATGGCAAAGGTGGGAGTTGCCTTCAGATTGCCGGGGTAGATACGAGCGGGCACCTGACTACGTTGGTAATATTTGACCCCCTTGAGTAGCTGATCCCGGGTGGCCCCATCGATGGGGAGGAAACTGACCGCGCAACGTTTGGCGGTGTCGAGCACAATCCGGTTAGGGTGTCCCATCACCAGTGCAAATGCGTCGATCTGCTTGCTGCAGAGCGCATCCGGCAGGTTGGCCATGCTCTTCAGATCGAGATCCTGCTCTTTCGCTCCCAAGATGTTGAACAGGGTCAGCGCCGTCTGGCGTGTTCCCGAGTTCTTCAACCCCATGTCGATGGGGGCGATCTTGAGCTGTTCCAGTGAAGTGATATCGCCATCGGCACGGATCACTATGGTGAAGGGCTCGGCATGGGTGGCAAACAGGGCGCGCAGCTCAGGTTGCGGCTGCGTGGCAAAAGGGCCCAAGCCCTGGCTTGCCTGATACAGCCAGTCTGACTGCACCATGGCGTAGGAGGTCTCGCCACTCTTCAGCCGCGTCAGGTTTTCTATTGAACCCGATGAACTCTGCAGTGTGCACGCAAGTTGCTCGTCGACCTCATGAGCCAGACGGCAAAACTCTTTGGTTATCTGGTGATAAATCCCCTGCTCACCCCCGGTGGTGATAGTCACGGTTTCAGCCATCAGGCCGGGTTGCCACAGCAGGGGCAACAGCATGGCGAGCTTCTTCATGATTGCGCCTCCTTGGCATAACCATCGATACCCCAGGTCCGCAGTTTGTCGATGTCGCGACACTCTCCCGATTCTGCCAGTAGGGTATAGCCAGCAGCATGCATGGTTTGGGAGAGCAGATTCCAGTAGAGCGGTTCATCGGTCAGCTGACAGCTGATAAAAATGGGATTGAGCGGGTCAAGTTGATTGAAGGTATCCGCATTGAGGGGAATGGCGCTGAAGGCGAGCTCACACCCCTGTTCCTGCAACGCAGCCAAGGTAGACTGGCCGTGGGCGGGGAATGTGGCTACATCCCAGCGCCAATCCAGTGTCTTGCCGCGACCCTGGCTTAGCAGAGGAGCGATTTCTGACCATTGCGGATGATTGAGCAGGGAGAGGGGCAGCAAGACCCCTTCTATATGAGAGTGCTGCCACTGTTGCAGGGCACTCTGGATGGTTGCGAGATCGCTGTCGGCACCGAGGGGTTGGCTGGGCAAGAAACGCTGATAGAGCGCGATCTCCCCTTGTGTGGAGACAAATTTTTGCAGTTGCCCGCCTTCCGGCAGCGGGCTCACTCCTTGCAGCGGCTGTGGGGTCGTCAGTGGCAGCTGTTTTCCCAGCTGGGTGATTTTGAGTCGTTGTTGCAGCAGATCCCGTTTGCGTTCGGAGACCAGTTGGTTGATGGAAAGTGCCACTTCTTTGAGGTCTTGCAACCAGGGAGTGGGCAGGGTGCTGTTGAACTGGTGTTTGCGGATACGGATCAGCTGCAGGTTGATCTGCTCCAGGGGCTGCAGCAGGCGTTGGCACACCAGGGAGATGATCAGGGTAAATACGACGAGGCCCGCCAGCAGCGCCAGACCGGTGCGACTGATGGCATTCCACAGATGCTGATAGGCGTAGCCGCTATGCCCCTCAAGGGTCAGAGTGCCCAGCATGCGCCAGCCATCGGTCAACTCTTGCTCAATCTTGACGGGGGGCATGCCGATAACCGAGGGAAGCCAGCCGGGGACATTTTGCTGGGTAGAGTGGAAGACCTTCTGAAACAGCACCTGACCATCCGGATCCACCAGAATGACCGAGCTGACGAAACCACCATCGAACATGGCATTGACGATGGTCTCGGCCAGCACATTGTCGTCATTAAGCAGGGTTCCTTGCAGTACCAGCCCGAGAGCGGTGATGGCGGTTTCCAGGTTGGCTGACATCTGGTCGAGGATGGATTGGCGGACCGTCGTGACTTCCAGTGCAAACAGCAGCGCTGCACCGATCAGGAACAGGACGACAATTATTCTGATTAACAGTTTTGCTAACGGCATATCCACTCCATGGAAAAGTTATCGCAACATTTCAGGTTTCTATTCAGTATCGAATCCGACCCGGTTCTTAAAAATAGGAAAAAATGGTTAAAAAAGACGATCATTTCTGCCCATCCGGGCGGGTTATGCATAAAATGTGAGGTTCATGCAGATTGTGATGAACTATTTGTAACTATTTGTGTCCAACAAACAGTTTTATACGGTTTTGTCACAACTGACATCGCAACTCACACTCTTTAGATCTAAATACAGGATAGCGGATGAAACGTCTCCGTCCCTTGGTAGTACAGGCTGCCAATTGGGAACCACCGGTTCCCCGCAAACACTTTTACGCCATGCTGATGCTGACGGCCATGACCCTGTCAGCAGTGGCATTATTGCCAGCTCCGGGTGACATCCTCGAGCGGCCGCTGCGTCTTGAGTTGCCCATTGATACCGCAGGTACGGCAACCAACGAAAACAACACCGACTTTAACGAAATCCCCGATCACGAACTGGTTGATCAGAGTGCGCCGGATGACGACATCCCGGTTGACACCACCCCCCAGTGGCAGGATTACCGGGTCCGCAACGGCGAAAACCTGACCGCCATTTTTAACAATCTCGGTCTCTCCACCACCACCCTCTACAAGGTGCTGGACGCGGACAACAAGAACTATCTGGCGCGCCTCAAACCGGGCCAGAATATCGAGCTGCTGATCGATCAGGACAACATCCTGCAGCAACTCAAAATCCGCCTGAACATCAAGCAGACGCTGGTGATGGCGCGCAGCGACGATGCCTATACCGCCTCCATGATCAATGAGAAGGTTGAGTGGCAACCGCAGCGTTACAACGGCGTGATCAACGGCAGCTTCTATGTCAGTGCCCGCAATGCGGGGATTCCAGCCAACCATATCCAGAAAATTGCCAACCTGTTCCAGTGGCGGATGAATTTCGCCAAGGATCTGCAGAAGGGCGACAAGTTCAAAGTGCTGGTACGCCAGGAGACGGTGGAAGGCAAGAGCACTGGCAACAGCCAGCTGCTGGGTGTGGAAGTGACCAGCCAGGGCAAGACGGTGTCGGCCTGGCTCTCCGATGACGGCAACTATTACGACGGTCAGGGCAACAGTCTGGAGCGCGGATTCCGCCGCTACCCGACCCATAGCCGCTATCGGATCAGCTCCAATTTCAACCCGGCGCGCAAACATCCGGTAACCGGTATGGTGCGTCCTCACGAGGGCACTGACTTTGCGGTGCCGGTAGGCACGCCAGTGCTGGCGACTGGCGATGGTATCGTCCAGAAGGCAACCAGCCACCCGCTGGCGGGTACCTATATCGTCATCAAGCATGGCCGTACTCTCTCTACCCGTTATCTGCACCTGAGCAAGCTGCTGGTCAAAACCGGTCAGCGAGTGAAGATGGGCGACAAGATCGGCCTCTCCGGCAACACAGGTCGCTCGACCGGTGCTCACCTGCACTACGAGCTGCGGATCAATAACCGCCCGGTCAATGCCATGACCGCCAAGCTGCCGATGGCTGAACCGCTCAGCGGCAAGGAGCGTCGTCAGTTCCTTGCCAAGGTGAAGAGCTACCGCAAGGAGCTGGCCGCGGGTTGATACCTGTCGTCACAGCCTGAAATGAAAGGCCCCGCCAGATTGGCGGGGCCTTTTTATATGCGCAGTGAGGGTCAATAACCCTTGTCGAAGTCGATTTTGCCATCCAGTGGCTGGCCATCGATAAAGCGGATGTAGTTGCGCACAAAGATCTGGGCCACATCATCCGGGAAGCTGTAGGCGCTGTTGTGGGGGGTGACGATGAGGTTGGGTTGGCCCCACAATGGACTGTCGGCGGGCAGCGGCTCCTGCTCGAACACATCCAGCACCGCCATCGCCAGCTTGCCGGTACGCAGTGCGGTGAGCAAATCGCCCGAGTGCACGGCGCTGCCACGACCGACGTTGAACAGGATGGCGCCCGGTTTGCAGTGTTCGAAGCGGGCGGCATTGAACAGATGACGGGTATCGCGGGTGGCAGGCAGCACGCTGACGATGACATCGGCCTGCGCCAGCATCTTGTTGAGCGCAGGTAGCTGATAAACCTGATCAAACCCGGCCCGCTCCCGACCGCTGCGGCTGATGCCCAGCACCTTCATGCCAAAATGTTTGCCGGTGTGGGCGATATGCTGGCCAATGCTGCCGGTCCCCAGGATCAGCATGGTGCGCCCCTTGAGGCCCTGATAGGGGTGACTCTGCCACAGTCGCTGTTTCTGCTGTTCCCGATAAAGGGGAATTTGGCGCATCAGGCTGAGCAGATGACCAAAGACATACTCGCTCATCAGCGGGCCGAAGATGCCGCGCACATTGGTGAGCTGGTAGTCGCGGCGACTGTCAGGGTCGAGCAGCACATCGACTCCCGCATAGGTGGACTGGAACCAGCTCAGCTTGTTGGCTTTGGGCAGCAGCGGTTTGGCGCGGGCCGGTTCGGCCATCAGAATATGGGCTTCGCCGATCAGTTTTTCGGCATCGCTCTGGTTATCGGCCCGCAGAATGCGCAGATGGGGGAGGTTGGCGGCCTTGAGCAGCCGTTCGTAGTGAGCATTATCCTGGCTGAGCAAAAGAAGGGTACGTTGGCTCATACTCTTGTTCCTTATCAGAATTTGCGGCGCAACAAGATGCCGCTCTCGACCCATCTTACCTGACTTCATATCGCAACATAGCCGACCAGGGCGCTTTTTCGTTTTCGCCGCGCCCCTCGTGGGCTACAATCTGCCCCACATTTTGCAAAGGATCCGACTCCAGTGTTTGGTGACAAGTTTTATAAGCGACTGGCCGAGCTACAGCCTTGGCAACAGACCGTCTACACCCTGGCGCTGGCAGAGCGCATGTACCCCAACTATGCCCTGTTCTGTCAGGCTTCCGGCTTTGGCAATGCAGGCGCTTTCCGGCATGCGCTGGATCAGATGTGGGTCTACCTCACCGTCAAGGGATCCCGGGTCAATCTGGGTGCCATTCTCGAAGAATTCGAGTCTCACATTCCGGATCCCCGCAAGTTTGAATCCTACGGTGCCTATCCGGCGCTTGATGCCTGTGTTGCGCTGGGCTGCGCCTACAACTCGGTGATCTGCCGGGTCGGCGAAGAGGCCAACGATGCCAGCCATGCGTCAGTCGGTACAGTGGCCGGTTTTATCGAGCTGCTGGAAGAGCGGGATCTGACCGAAGAGGAGCTCTACGAGCACGAGTACATGGAAGCCGAACTGGAGTTCCAGGTTGAACTGCTCAAGCGGGTTGCCCATGAGCGCGACAGCGATCGAATCCTGGCCATCAGAGCATTCGCCTCTCAGGATGGCGTCTCCAATATCGGGATCAGCCTGGAAGAGTAATTCTCTGCGGCCCCTGATCGAAAAAAGCTCCCGTTCGGGAGCTTTTTTTATGCCTGAAATTGTTCAGCAGCTTATGCCTGCTCTTCGGTGAGGGGTCTGACGCTCAGCACTGGGGCGGCATCGATTTCGTCTGCATTCATCATGGCGGAGATGCGTTGCAGGGAAGAGAGCAGCAGGGTCTGCTCCCACGCTTCAAGTGCCTGAAAACGTTGGATAAAGCGCTCTTGCAGCGGGGTCGGGGCCTGGGCCAGCAGGGCGCGGCCTGCGTCAGTCAGTGTCGCGTGAACCTTACGCTTGTCGGTATTGCTGCGAACGCGCTGCACCAGTTGGCGGCTCTCCAATCGGTCCATGATGGTGGTGGCGGTGGCCTGGCTCATGTTGGTGTGATCGGCCAGCTGGCGCATGGAGATCTGTCCCAACTCGTCGATCCCCTTGAGCAGCAAGAGTTGCGGAGAGGTGAGCCCGGCTTCTTTGATCAAGCGCCTGGAGTGCATGTCGATGGCACGAATAATCTGGCGCAGGGCGACCAGTACTTCATCATGTTTTTCCATGGGGTGTGCGTCATTGGAGGGCTATGGAGAGGGGCAAAATTTTCCGCCTAATTCGTCACAAGGTCAATATGGTTTTTGTTGTAACAATTTCTGCTCTAATCAATTTTGTGTTAGGTTGACGGGCATTTCACGGAATTCACCCTGACATTTGAGGAGCGAAATGATGAATGACGAGCTGGATATCAAGTCTCTGGTGGCCGAGTTACGTGTGGTCAGAGTACGCTATGAACTGCCGGATACCTCGGCTTTTGTGCGCTATCAGCCTGCCTATGATGAAGACCCCAACAACCTCAAGGTACACCACTATGATGGTGAGTTACCCCTCTCTTGCAGTGAGACAGGTACTTTCAACCTAAAGGAGTTGGTGAATGAATTACGCTACGCCTATGTGCTGGTGCACCTCTTTCCTGACGAAAGTGCCATGAACTTCTATCTGACCGGCCTCGATACCGGCCTGGCACAGCTGGAGTTCATCGGTGGCTCTTACGACTTCAACCGCCTCTGGATCACCAGCGGTATCTCCAATCTGGGCGTCCCCATGGCCATCTTCCTTGGCAAGCGTCACGCCGTGAATGGCCAGCCCTCGGTTTCGCTGGTGGATCACCGCGAACAGGCTGCTGGCAAACTGGTCTATCGCGCCATCGGCGGTGCCGGTGATCATGTGGGCGAAGACTTTTTCAACAACGACTAAGGAGGCTGGATGCGAGCAAGCAAAGGGCTATTGAAAGGCCTCAACCCCACCATGGCCATGACGGCCCTCACCGTGATCACCCTGTTTTTGCTGTTTGGCGTATTTGTTCCCGATACCGCGGCCGCCTGGTTTGTCGGTGCCAAGGATCAGATTATTGCCGGGTTCAAGTGGTACTACATTCTGGTGGTCGCCCTGTTCCTGTTCTTCGCTGTCTACCTGATGTTCAGCCGTTTTGGCAGCATCCGGCTGGGTGACGACGACCAGGTACCGGAGTTCGGCTACTTCGCCTGGTTCTCCATGCTCTTTAGCGCTGGCATGGGGATCGGTCTGGTGTTCTGGAGCATCGCCGAGCCGATGAACCATCTGCAGGGCAATCCGTTCATTACCGAAGGGATGACCCCGGAAGCGGCCCAGATCGCCATGCGCCTCACCTTTTTCCATTGGGGCCTGCACCCCTGGGCCATCTATGTGATCGTTGGCCTGTCACTTGCCTTTTTCAGTTATCGTCGCAAGTTGCCGCTGGCTATTCGCTCCGTGCTTTACCCCATCCTCGGTGAGCGCATTTACGGTTTCTGGGGCCATGCGGCCGATGTGCTGGCGGTGTTCGGCACTGTCTTCGGGGTGGCGACCTCCCTCGGTCTGGGGGTCTCCCAGATGAACACCGGCCTCAACCAGATGTTTGGTATGGCGGTGTCGCAGTCCAACCAGCTCTGGCTGATTGGTGGCATCAGTCTGATCGCCACTCTATCGGCGGTCTCCGGGGTCGGGCGCGGGGTGAAGATCCTCTCCGAGCTCAATATCTGGCTGAGCGTGTTCGTGCTCGCACTCTTTCTGGTGCTGGGGCCGACCACCTATATCCTCAACGCCTATGTGCAGAATATCGGTGATTACCTGCAGAACATCGTCAAACTGAGCTTCTGGACCAACACCGAGGCCAACGGCACTTCGGCCTGGCAGTCGAGCTGGACGGCGTTTTACTGGGGTTGGTGGATTGCCTGGGCGCCGTTTGTCGGCATGTTTATCGCCCGTATCTCCAAGGGGCGTACCATTCGCGAGTTTGTGCTAGGTGTGCTGCTGGTACCCTCGTTGCTCGGCATGTTCTGGCTCACCGTGTTTGGCGGTACGGCGATGAATCTGGAGCTGTTTGGCGGTGGCGGGGTGGTCGCTGCGGCCAATCAGGATGTGACGCTGGCGCTCTACAAGACGGTCGAGCTGCTGCACTGGGATACCTTCGGCTGGATCGCCAAGGCCGTGTTGACCCTGCTCATCTGCACCTACTTCATCACCTCCAGTGACTCGGGCACGCTGGTCATCACCACCCTGCTCTCCATCGGTGATCAGGAGCCGCCGGTACTGCACCGCGCCGTATGGGGTCTGGGGCAGGGGCTGGTTGCCGCTATCCTGCTGGTTTCCGGCGGCCTGGCAGCCTTGCAGGCGGCCAGCATCATAGCGGCGCTGCCCTTCTCGGTGATTATGCTGGCGATGTGCTATTCGCTGATGCTGGGGCTCAAGCAGGAGAGCCAGCGCCAGTTCGAATATCGCCAGAACCTCAAGCGCCACGATGGCTCATCCCATATGAGCCTGATGGAGCGAATTGGTCCGGCATAACGGCGCCAGCAGGGGTTAGCGTCCCCTCACATATCAATCTGGATGCAAAACGGCCGCCCTGGCGATGCTCTCCTTGCGGAGCTCATCATCAGGGCGGCCGTCTGTTATGGGGCCGAGGTTACTCCTCGATAAAGGTCCACTCATCCTTGATGCGGCTGATGGCATCGGTGCGCTTTTTGGCCAGCTGCTCCTTGATCTCTTCCCCTTTGAAACCGGCCGCCACTATCTCTTTCACCGGCACCGCCTGGGCGGCAGCCAGCGCTTCGGCCACATAGTCCGGCTCGGCGTAGACCCGCTCCTCGAAACCGGTACGGCCATGGAAGTCGGCGCGGCAGGCATCCAGCAACTGGGCAAAGCGCTCGGGGCGACGCCAGGCATCTGCCTTGTCGAACACCTTGAGCAGGGTGGCGGGCTTGAGCTCAAAGGCGATATGGATGTGGGTGTGCAGATCGCTCACCAGCAGAGCCAGATCCCGGCACTCATTGGGTACCCGGAATCGCTCGCACAGGGCTCGTATCAGCGGCAGCCCCTTCTGGCCGTGACCGTGATGGCTTGGCCAGAACTCCTTGGGGGTTACTCCCTTGCCAAGGTCGTGGCAGAGGGCAGCAAAGCGCACCGTCAGCTCGGGGGAGATCCGGCACGCCTGCTCCAGCACCATCAGGGTGTGGATGCCGGTGTCGATCTCCGGGTGCCACTTGGCCGGGGCGGGGACGCCAAACAGCTCATCAATCTCTGGGAACAGCGCCTTCAGGGCGCCGCACTGGCGCAGCACCTCGATAAAGATCTGCGGGGTCGGCCCCAGCAGCACTTTTTCCAGCTCCTTCCAGACCCGCTCCGGCGTGAGGTGGGCCAGCTCGCCAGCGGCCGTCATCTCGCTCATCAGGGCGAGGGTTTCCGGCGCTATGGTAAAGCCCTGAGCGTGGAAGCGGGCGGCGAAGCGGGCGACCCGCAGGATGCGCAGCGGATCTTCGGCAAAGGCGGGGGAGACGTGGCGCAGCAGCCGTTTTTCCAAATCCTCGATACCACCGTAGGGATCGTGAAGCTCTCCCTGATCATCTTCGGCGATGGCGTTGATGGTGAGGTCCCGGCGCAGCAGATCCTGCTCCAGCGTCACATCGGGGGCGGCGTGGCAGACAAAGCCGGTGTAGCCCTGACCCTGTTTGCGTTCGGTACGGGCGAGGGCATACTCCTGCTGGGTTTTGGGGTGAAGAAACACGGGAAAGTCGCGACCGACCTGGGTAAACCCCAGCGCCAGCATCTGTTCCACGGTGGCACCGACCACCAGATGATCCCTGTCGCCCTGCGGCAATCCCAGCAGGCGATCCCGCACTGCGCCCCCAACCAGATAAGTCTGCAAACCGTCTCTCCCGTCATCAATCGTGGGGCCGAGTATATCGTCTTTGTTACCGCTTTGCTGCCTGACCACCACCTGCCCGCAGTGCCAGTCAGCGCGGCTTTGACTTGGGCGTGACGAGGCCTTACGCTGCCGCACCAGACAGCTGGCGCTGTGCTGCGGGATGACTTTATGCCCGCGCAGGCCAGATGAGCCGAAGGAACCGCAGAGTTCCCCTTATATCAACGACATGAGAACAACGTGAATCAATCAACCTTCGCAAGCCGGGTTCTGGAGTGGTACGAGCTTCATGGCCGCAAAACCCTGCCCTGGCAGCAGGAGAAGACCCCTTACCGGGTCTGGGTCTCGGAGATCATGCTGCAGCAGACTCAGGTCGCTACCGTGATCCCCTACTACCAGCGTTTTATGGCGCGCTTCCCCGATGTTGTGGCGCTGGCCGATGCCCCTGTCGATGAGGTGCTGCACCACTGGACCGGGCTTGGCTACTACGCCCGGGCCCGCAACCTGCACAAGGCGGCCCAGCAGATCCGCGATCATCACCACGGTCTCTTTCCCGAGCGCTTTGACGAGGTGATGGCGCTGCCGGGCATTGGCCGTTCTACCGCCGGGGCCGTGCTGTCGCTCTCTCTTGGTCAGCCTCATGCCATCCTTGATGGCAACGTGAAGCGGGTACTCACCCGCTGGCTGGCGCTGCCGGGCTGGCCCGGCCAGAAACAGGTGGAGAACGAACTGTGGGAGATCGCCATCCGGCTCACCCCCAAGCTGGGGGTGGCGCAATACAATCAGGCAATGATGGATATCGGGGCCACTATCTGCACCCGCAGCAAGCCTGCCTGTGATCGCTGTCCGGTGCGGGCCGATTGCCAGGGGCTGTCGCAAGGCAAGCCTACCGCTTATCCCAACAGCAAGCCCAAGAAGAGCATTCCGGCCCGCGATGGCATCATGCTGCTGATCCGTCACGGTGATGAGCTGCTGCTGGAGAAGCGGCCGCCACAGGGGATCTGGGGCGGGCTCTACTGCTTCCCGCAGGTGGCCTCGCTGGCGGAGGTGGATGGTCTGCTGGCGTCCCTCGGCCTGAGCCATCACGGTTATCGGGAACTGGCCGGTTTTCGCCATACCTTCAGCCACTTCCATCTCGATATTCAGCCGCTGCTGATTGACATTGATGAGGCGCAGCCGCTGCGGCTCATGGAAGCAGATAACCGACTCTGGTATAACTTACGCCATCCTGCCGAGGTGGGGCTGGCGGCCGCCACGGCCCGTCTGCTCGCCTATCCAGAGTTACAACCATAGAGGTCAACATGAGCCGTACTGTATTTTGCCAACGCCTGAAAAAAGAGGGCCCGGGTCTGGATTTTCAACTCTATCCCGGTGAGCTCGGCAAGCGGATTTTTGACAACATCAGCAAGGAAGCCTGGGCCGAGTGGCAGAAGAAGCAGGTGATGCTGATCAACGAGAAAAAGCTCAACATGATGAATCTTGAGCATCGCCAACTGCTGGAAAAAGAGATGGTCAGCTACCTGTTTGATGCAGGTGAAGTGCAGATCGAAGGTTACACCCCGCCTGCCCAGTAAGCTCTCCGGCTGTTGTACGTGTGAACAGGTGCGGGAATGGCGCCACACTGGCGTGACCGCTCCTTAAGTCGCAGCAAATGAATGATGGGCAGCTCTGCTGCCCGGTTTGAGGATCCTATGGGCCGAATTTTTTGGCTGCTGTGCACCCTGCTGTTTCTCTCTGCCTGCTCATCCTCCCCCAAGCCCAGCGGGAGTGAGGATGACGATCTGGTCAACGGCAAGGACATCCGCGGTTTTGAACACATGATCAGCGCGCTCTCCCATAACGTGAACGAGATATGGGGGCGGGAGGCGCTGTTTGCGGGCAAGTTTGACTACGTAAAATACACGGATCAGTACAAGAGCCGGGCCCACATCGACTTCTCCAGCGGCCACATCATGGTGGAGACGGTCTCGGGCATCGATCCCCGCGCTCACCTGCGTCGCGCCATCATCGAGACCCTGCTGACGCCGGACGATCCGGCCGAAGTGGATCTTTACTCCGATCGGGAAATTCTGACTGGTGGCGAGCCTTTCCTCTACGGTCAGGTGCTGGACAACCAGCGCCAGCCAATCCGCGCCTCCTGGCGCGCCGAGCGTTATGCCGATTACCTGCTCAACACGGCGATGAAGAAGCGCACTTTGGGGATTCGCACCATCTTCTTCGTCGATATTCCCATGGTGGCCAACCATGAAGATCGACGGGGCTACAAGTATGCGGGGATCATCCGGGAAGCGTCGCGCAAATACGGCGTGCCGGAGAGCCTGATCTATGCGGTGATCAAGACCGAGAGCAGCTTCAACCCCTATGCGGTGAGCCATGCCAACGCTTATGGCCTGATGCAGGTGATCCCGGCTACCGCCGGTCGTGACGTCTATGTTCGGGTCAAGGGCAAGAACGGCCAGCCGACCCGGGAGGAGCTGTTCAACCCGGCCTACAACATCGATGTTGGTACCGCCTATCTGCACCTGTTGCAGACCGTCTATCTGGCGGATATCGAGGATCCGCGCTCCCGTCGCTATGCGGTGATCTCCGCCTATAACGGTGGTGCTGGCGGGGTGCTCAATACCTTCTCCAGCGATCGCAAGGCGGCGCCGGGCCGGATCAACAGGCTCTCCCCCGAGGCGGTCTATCAGGTGTTGACCGAGCAACATCCCAAAGAGGAGGCGCGCCGTTACCTCTACAAGGTCAATCAGGCCGAGAAGGGGTTCAAGAGAGCCTTTGCCAGTCGGGCCGGTTAAGCGGTGACGCTGGGTTAACCATGCAAAAGGGCGCTTGATATCAAGCGCCCTTTTAACGTCTGGCCAGTTCGTCGTTGAAGTGGCCTTATTTGGCAATAAAGCCGCCCTTGGTCTGCGGGGCCGCGCCCACTTTCTCCAGGGTTTTGACTTCCACTTCGGTCTTGTTCCAGCTGTGGTCCACTTCACCACGGATACGGATCTGATCATCCGGGCCCACTTCGGTGCCACGCCACACATCCTGATCCACTTCGACCTCCACCTCACCGCTGGCATCGCGGAACAGATAGTTCTCGCCGCCCAGATGCTTGACCAGTTTCCCTTCCAGGGTGGCCCAGCTGTCATCGGCCAGATCTTTCAGCTGAGCAACGGAAACTTTGTTCTGCTCTTGCGGGCCTGTGTAGGCCGCCATGGCAAAAGAGGAGACAGACATCAGGGTCAACAGTCCGATTACGCTTGCGCTTGCCTTGTTCATTTCATACTCCTGTCGTTGGTATGGGGGCATTGTGCCGGGGGGGATGTGAAACAAGCGTGAAAGAAATAGGCTGGTGTGATTGTCTGTTTTGTGAGCGCAAGCGATTTCATCGGTGGCGGAACATGTGTGATTTCATCTGGAACTGTAATCTGTCGCCTTCACCAGAAGTCAGTGGCAGCAGACTCTTCCCATGCCTGTCGCCACTCGAGGAGAAGTCCGCAGGTCTCACCTGCTTAATCGAAGAGCATAACAATATGAAAAAATGGCTTGTTTGTTTATTGGGGTTAATGGCATTGACCGCGCAAGCGGCAGAGGGACGCCAACCTTTTTCCCGGGTCGTGATGTTTGGTGACAGCCTCTCAGACACCGGCAAGATGTATAAAAAAATGAAAGGATATCTCCCTTCCAGCCCACCCTATTACAACGGTCGCTTCAGTAACGGACCGGTGTGGCTGGAGCAGTTGGGTGACGAGCGTTTCCCCGGTCTGGTCGTGGCCAACGAGGCGGAAGGCGGTGCGACCGCGGTGGCCTATAACCATCTGGGCGCCCTGAACGGCTGGCTCGGTTTCTGGTCCTGGGATCCCAAATATCAGGTGATCAACAACCTCGATTACGAGATCGATCAGTTCCTGAAAAAGGACAAGTTCCGCCCCGATGATCTGGTGGTGATCTGGGTCGGTGCCAACGACTATCTGGCTTATGGCTGGAACACCGAGCGGGATGCGGATCGGGTGATCGATACCATCCGGCTGGCATCCAACCGGTTGGTGCTCAACGGCGTGCAGCAGATCCTGCTGTTCAACATTCCTGATCTGGGGCAGACCCCGTCAGCCCGCAGCATGAAGGTGGTGGAGAAGGTGCGCCATGTGGCCAGTTACCACAACCAGAAGTTGCAGAACCTCACTCGCGAGCTGGCTCCCCTTGGCATTGTGAAGCTGTTCGAAGTGGACAAGCAGTTTGACGAGATGATGCGCGATCCCCAGCTGTTCGGGCTGAGTGACACAGAACACGCCTGTTACGGTGGCGGCTATACGTGGAAGCCATTCTCCGGCAGCGCCGCCGAGGTGGCTGCGACCCCGGCTTTGAGTGTCTCCGAAAGAGTGGCTATTGCCGGTAACCCGATCCTGGCGCAGGCGGTGGTAAGCGGGCAAGCAAAAGGGCGAGCCGCAACTCTCAACTGCGATGAGCATATGTTCTGGGATCAGGTGCATCCGACCAAGACGGTGCACAAGGTACTGAGCCAGCGTGTTGCTGACTTTATCGATCAGCACTACGAGTTTGTTCGTCACTGATATCGCTTCGGGCCAGCATGTTGCTGGCCTTTTTTCCCTTTCAGCCCTCATTTGTGCGTCTTTTTGCGTCACACTCAGTTCAAATAACAAACGTTTGTTGCTGTTTTTGTAACGTGGTTGCGTTAGAGTGTTTTTTGTTAATTGATATCAGTGACTTGAAAATAGGCTAACGTTGATATGCTGCGATCGCTTTTGGGTGGTTGCACCTATAAGACGAGGTGATATCAATCAACCTCCTCCTACATAAAGTTGCAGAGGCTCAAACATGAAAAAATCATTGATTACCTTGCTGGTTACCGGCTTGCTGGCGGCCAATGCCCAGGCTGCCGGTCAGGACAACACTTGGTATGGCGGTGCCAAACTGGGTTGGTCAAACTTCTACGGCATTGATGAAAGCAACAGCTTTACCCTCGGCAATGAGACCAATGATGCTCTTGGGGCTGGTGTATTTGCCGGCTATCAGCTTAACAAGAACCTGGGCATCGAATATGGCTACGATTATCTGGGTAAGTACAAATATGATGCCCGCTCAGCGACGGGCGCAGCGTTGCAAGATGAAGTTCAGGCCCAACTTATTCATTTATCATTGAAGCTGGGCTTCCCTGTAACTGATAGCCTCGACCTGTACGGACGTATCGGCGGTGGTTATGCGGCCGCTAACAGTGACCTGAAAGGGGGTGATGGCCGGTTCAACTTTGTCAGCGCGCTGGGTGCCGAGTATGCGTTCAATCGTGACTGGGCTGCCCGTCTTGAATATCAATACACTACCCCCTACGGCAGTCGAGACAATACCGGGTTGCGTATGGACAATGGCCTGCTCTCTGTGGGCGCAGTCTATCGCTTTGGTCAGGTTGCCCCTGTGGCGCCCGCTCCGGCTCCGGAACCTGCTCCTGCACCTGTGATGGTTGAGAAGCAGTTCACCCTGAGCTCCGATGTGCTGTTTGACTTCAACAAGGCGACCCTCAAGCCAGAGGCCAGTCAGGCACTGGATAGCCTCTATAGCCAGATTGAAGAAGCACGACCCAAAGATGGCGTGGCAACCGTAATTGGTCACACCGACCGTATCGGTTCCGATGCCTACAACCAGAAGCTCTCCGAACAGCGTGCCCAGACCGTTGCCAACTATCTGGTTGGTAAAGGGATCCCGGCCGCCAAGATCAATGTGGAAGGGCGTGGTAAATCCTCACCCGTTACCGGCGACAGCTGCGTCAGCAAGTCCAAGCGTGAGCTGATCGTCTGTCTGGCTCCGGATCGTCGTGTTGATGTGAAAGTCGAAGGTGTCAGCGAGGTGCAGGAGTAATCCTTCACACTGAGCTGATCTTCACTGGGGCTGGAATGAACAGCCCCTGTCGGAGCAAGAGAGACCAAAAAGCCAGTCAGTTGATCTGACTGGCTTTTTACATTGGCATTGCGGTCGGGCAGGGGACTAAATCAGGATGGGAGCGGCATCACCCGGTTGCGCCCCAGCTCCTTGGCCTTGTAGAGCAGCTTGTCGGTACGTTCGACCAGACAGTCTGCGCTCTCCTGACCGTTGAACTCACCCACGCCAAACGAGGCTGTGATGTGGTCGATACGGCGGCCCGATTTGCGATCCAGAATCGACATCCGCTCGATGGCGCGGCGCATGCTCTCCGCCATCTGTCTGGCCAGCGCCAGCGAGCGATGGGGGACCAGCATGGCGAACTCCTCCCCACCCAGCCGATAGGCGGTGACCCCCTCCTTGCAGGCGTCGCGCAGTCGTTTGCTGAAGGCGCGCAGCACCTGATCGCCGAGCAGGTGCCCATATTCGTCGTTGAAGTTCTTGAAGCGATCGATATCAGCAAGGATCAGCGAGAAGGGGTGCTGGCTGCGGATCAACCCCTCCAGCTCCAGATCGAAGGCGCGGCGGTTGAGCAGGTTGGTGAGGGCATCCTCGTTGGCCAGTTTGCGTGTCTCGTTGAGCGCCGCCCGCAGCTCCTTGATCTCTTTCTCCGCATTGCTGAGCTGGTTGCGAAAGTGCATGGTGGACATGCGCACGTCCCGTGATTCGCGCACCAGCTCCCGCAGGATCCCCATGGTGTCTTCCAGGCTGAAGCCCTCGTCATCAATGCGGCTGAGCTTGTCAAAACTCTTGTCGAGCATCTCCTGAAACATGCCGGTATCGGAGATGGCGTCCTGCATGGAGTGGCCGAGCTCGTTGGCCATGGCGGCAAGGCTCAGTTTCATCGCCTCCATCTGCTTCTCGTCCTGAGCGGCCAGATACTGGTGATAGAGTCGCTCGCAGGTGGTGAGCGAGCAGGTTCCCTGCATTTTGACTGCCTGATCAATCGCCTGGTTGAGCTCGGGCATGCTGGCCGAGACATAGTTGTACCACAGGTGGTAATTGTCCGGCGTCGTGGGGATCTGGTACTTGATCATCAAAGGGACCGCCTGTTTGAGATAGGCAGCGGATTGGGCAAATGTGTCCTTACTCATGAGTTCTGTGTCTCATCATGCCAGCGAACTGAAGATAGTATGACAGAGAGATTGGCCAAAAGGCAGCCGATGGATGCCATTCGCCCCCCCCTCCGATATAATGGCACCGTTACCACCTACCCTAAGGCCTGCTTATGTCTCAAAAAGATCCTTTCCTCGAACGCGAGGCCGAAAAATACGATAACCCCATCGCCAGTCGCGAGTTGATCCTGGAACTCATCAAGGGCCATGAAAAGCCCATGTCCCGTGAAGAGTTGGCCAAGGTCCTCAAGCTGAAAGATGAAGAGCCGTTGGAAGCCTTGCGTCGTCGTCTGCGCGCCATGGAGCGTGATGGACAACTGGTATTCACTCGCAACCAATGTTATGCCCTGCCGGATCGCCTGAATCTGGTCAAAGGTTATGTAATCGGCCACAAGGATGGCTTCGGTTTTCTGCGTCCGGAAGGTG
This sequence comes from Aeromonas sp. 25-AL00135, assembly GCF_054052385.1. Classification (NCBI taxonomy): domain Bacteria; kingdom Pseudomonadati; phylum Pseudomonadota; class Gammaproteobacteria; order Aeromonadales; family Aeromonadaceae; genus Aeromonas; species Aeromonas sp. 25-AL00135. The sequence goes on from NZ_JBSTYQ010000009.1 coordinate 124,431, forward strand.
GTGGTCCGGATCTGTATCTGAACAACCGAGAGATGCAACGCCTGATGCATGGCGATTACGTGCTGGTTCAGCCGACCGAGATCGACCGCAAGGGTCGTCAGGAAGCGCGTCTGGTGCGCCTGCTCAAGTCCCGTGAGGCAGACATTGTCGGCCGTTACTTCGTCGAGAATGGCGTTGGTTTCGTGGTGCCGGATGACAGCCGTATCGGCCAGGACATCATCATCCCGGAAGGGGAAAACAAAGGGGCTCGTCAGAGCCAGGTCGTGGTTGTGCGGATCAATCAGCGCGCCACCTCCCGCATCAATGCCGTCGGCACCGTACTGGAAGTGCTGGGCGAGAACATGGCGCCGGGCATGGAGATCGAAATTGCCCTGCGTACCCACGGTATCCCGCACACCTGGCCGGAAGAGGTGACCAAAGAGGTTGCCGGTCTTGGCGAACAGGTGCCGGAGAAAGCCAAAGAGGGCCGCATCGACCTGCGCGCCCTGCCGCTGGTGACCATCGACGGGGAAGACGCCCGTGACTTCGATGACGCCGTCTTCTGTGAAGCCAAGCGTGGTGGCGGCTGGCGTCTGTGGGTTGCCATTGCGGATGTCTCCGCTTACGTGAAGCCGGGCACGGCGCTGGATGCCGAAGCGTATCAGCGCGGCAACTCCGTCTACTTCCCCGAATTCGTGGTGCCCATGCTGCCGGAGGTGCTCTCCAACGGCTTGTGTTCCCTGAACCCGCAAGTAGACCGCCTCTGCATGGTGTGCGAGATGACCATCTCCGCCGCTGGTCGCATGTCCGGCTACAAGTTCTACGAAGCGGTAATGAACTCTCACGCCCGTCTGACCTACACCAAGGTTGCCGCGATCCTCGATGGCGATCCCAAGCTGCGTCAGCAGTATGATCCGCTGGTTGGCCACATCGAAGAGCTAAACAACCTCTACAAGGCGCTCAAGCATGCCCGTCACCAGCGTGGCGCGGTGGAGTTCGAGAGCGAGGAGACCCGCTTCATCTTCAACGCCCAGCGCAAGATCGACCGCATCGTGCCGCTGGTGCGCAACGACGCCCACAAGATCATCGAAGAGTGCATGATCCAGGCGAACGTGGCTGCCGCCCGCTACATCGAGAAGAACGAAGCCGCCGCCCTGTTCCGAGTACACGATCGTCCGGGCGAAGAGCGTCTGACCGGTTTCCGCGATTTCCTGGCCGAACTGGGTCTGGAGCTCAAAGGCGGCCTCGAGCCCGAGCCGAAAGACTTTGCCGAGCTGGCCGCCAAGTTTGAAGGGCGCCCGGATGCGGAGCTGCTCTCCACCATGCTGCTGCGCTCCATGCGTCAGGCCATCTATCAGGCTGACAACATCGGTCACTTCGGTCTGGCGTTGAAGTCCTACGCGCACTTCACCTCGCCAATCCGTCGCTATCCCGACCTGATCCTGCACCGGGCGATCAAGTATCAGACCGCCAAGGAGCAACAGGGCAACTTGCGCCACAAGTGGACCCCGAGCGGTGGTTATCACTACCAGCTGGAAGAAGTGGACCCGATGGGCGAGCACTGCTCCATGACCGAGCGCCGTGCCGACGATGCGACCCGCGACGTGGCCGACTGGCTCAAGTGCGAGTACATGCTGGATCACGTGGGTGACGAGTTTGACGGCGTTATCGCCAGCGTCACCGGCTTTGGCTTCTTCGTCCGTCTGGCGGAGATCCACATCGATGGTCTGGTGCACGTCAGCACCCTCACCAACGACTACTACCAGTTTGATCCCCTGCACATGCAGCTGATTGGCGAGAACTTCCGCCGTCGCTACCGTCTGGGCGACAAGGTGCGGGTCAAGGTGATGGGCGTGAACCTGGATGATCGCAAGATCGACTTCGTGATGGTCGAAGAGCCGCTCAAGGCCACCGGCAAGAACGCCAAAGAGATGGCGCGCAAGCAGGCCGAGATCAAGAAAGAGAAGGCCAAAAGCGCTCAGCGCCACGAAAAACGTAAAGAGGGCAAGGATCACGGCAAATCCGACAAGGGTGGCCGCGCCAAACCGAGCAACAGACGACCGAGCAAAAAGGCTCGCGATAAGGCCAAGGGGTAAGCCCTCGACCATGGCCTGGATCCGGCGACCCGGGCTGAGGTCTTAAAGGGCTGATGGCCCCTGGGTATCTGCGCCAGCGCCCGGGTTATCACTACAAAAGCCTGCGACGCTTGAGATGAAAAAAATCCGAACCCTGTTACCGGGGTTCGGATTTTTTATGGTCAGCGAAAAGGGGAGGGACTTAGATTCTGGGCGGAGCTCGGCCAAGTTTCGTGCCTGTGGCGAGGAGTACACTCCCTGCGCGATGGTCACTCTATTGGCCGCGACGCAGCGCTCGGAAAGGTGGGTGTCCCAATTTCACCTTTTTCCGCTACAAATTTGGTTTTCCGCACCAATTTTTCTTCCCATTTCCCATGACTGATATCATCCAATATTGAGTGCTCGCCTGATGAACGACTGATCCACAAAACCAAGTATTCTATTCCAAACGTCCTGAGTATTGCGAAGATACTGACACAGCTCATCTACATCAGCTTGGTCTGGAAATGCCAATAAGTCTGACAGTCGGTGTAACGTCTGAATGGGAATACCAATCTCCTCTAGGGCATTGACACCTGGTGGTAGGTGGTGGCTCTCGAATACCAATTTGACGTAGGTGTAATCGATCTTGCTGCGGATACCCCGCTTCAACGCATGGTGTTTGACGACATCCTCCATCAAACTGAGAACTTTAGGCAGGGTGTAACCGAAGGCATTTGTGATGATCTTTAAATCATTGTTGATGGAGTAGGAAAGCGTGCGCTTTTCCCCTTCAGATATCCATTGCTGTGCATGATCGATCTGACTTTTCAGATAGTCCGAATAGCTTGCAGCATTATAATATCCAGCAAGTTTGGCTACCATGACATCTGTAGGCTTAACAGGGACCCCATTGCGACTAAAAGTATGGGGAACCAGTCTGGCAATGACTTTAGCGAAGGTTTTAAGGAAGTTCGTCGCGGGGGTCCAATGAAACACCAGCGATGCGAATTCAGAGGTATCCATCATCTCCACCATACTTTGCAGTTCCTCGAACTGATCGACACGGAAGTACGAGTGCTTCTTCACAAGGTCAATTGAAATGCTGTCGTTTGTGAAAACTTCATCAAAGCGATCTTGTGAAAACTTGGACAAGTGGTCAGGTTGAACACTAGCCAAGAGATTGAGCGGAGTATCAATGTCCTGAATACCGAGAGGAATCTCTACCTCTTGATTGAGGTTATCTTCAGGGATTTCCTCTAGGCAAAATATTTTTCCTACGAAATGAACGCCCATTCGCCCTGCGCGCCCCTTGATGTTCCCATGGGTGAATTTATCGATACTGCGAGTACCATCGCGGTTGTCATATATCACGACGTTCTTGGCAACAGTGTTGACGCCTTCAATGATCGTTGAGGTACAGAGCAGGAAGTGCAGTTTTCCAACATTAAACTGATCGATGGTGTATTGCTGTAGTGCCCTCGGCAATGCACCAAAATGCAATCCTATTCCGTTCTTGAGAGCAACAGTGTAATCCCAATCGGCATCGAACTCTTTGCTGACCCACTCGATATGAGGACTTTCAGTCGGAGTGCCATATCCGAGCCTGATCAGCTCGCGTGCCACCAAACCGGCAACAGTTGGCGACTTACAGTAGATGATTGTTGCGCCGTCACATGAGCGGGCGATCTTAGCCAGCGCGTTGAGTTTAGCTTTGTCGTCATTCGCTTTGATGCCGAAGGTTTGAACATCGAGAGCGACCGTGTTGAAGTCGGTGGACACGAAGGTATGCGGGTACCCGAGTTTTTCAAGACCACGAATACTGTTGATGAAAGGCCCGGTCAGGTAGAACTGTTTGGATACCTTCAGCAGCTTGCTCAACGCAATGTTGAGCTCGATTACTCGCTCATCCTGATAATTCACCTCGCCGCTTTTGAGTTGTCGGAAAGCTAGCTTGTAAAACTCGTCAATGACGAAGAGGTCGATGTCAACGATATCGTCTCGCTCGTTCACCCGCTCTTGCGTTAACACGTAGACAGCTTGGTCTGAATGACATATCTGGGAACTATGGTGGATTATCTGGTATCGATCACCGAACCGCCCTTGCAACCGACGACGAGTTTCGTCAGCAAGGGCAACGGTCGGAACAACCAAGACGAGCCTCTGCAAGGTACCAAGACCGAGCAAAGAATCGACGATAGCGCTTTTTCCCATACTTGTTGGCGCGCTGAGTACCACATTCTTACCAGCTTTAAGCAAATCAAATATGTGGAACTGCATGGAATGGAAAACAAAGCTGTCTGAGAATGGTGTCCTGTATAGATCAAGTACCCTGACTTCTTCCGGCGTCAGGTCGGTGAATTCCTTTTTTAAATACGGAAACAGGCCTGATTTCCTCACCATGTTTTTCAGAATCGTAGTGTGATCGGCAAACAGCTCGCGCGCATCGAGAGCGCGCACGATCAAGTCTCGGCCTAGGTCATACGAGACAGGGTTAGACAACAGCCTGTTAATCACAGAAAGGTATTTGAAAGGTGAGAAGCTCTCCGTATGCAGACTGTTTTTCGTCTGTTCATATCCCCCTGTCATACGACTTCCCTCACTTTGTCCTCAACTAATTGGATTAACCGCTCAATACTCGGAGCGGGATAGATGAACACGTGGACACAAAGATCCGCGAACGGCGAATCCTCAATGAGATCAGCCGCAAATTTGTCGAACAGCGCAGTAGTTTCCTTCTCCAAGTCATCCTCATATCCTAGCGTTTCAGGGTCGGTAAGCAGGCTCGAGTCATAACCCACGAACAGGACGAAAGTGAAGCGGTCGAGGTGAGCATCGAAAGGTTGGCCACCATCGAGGATTTCGTCGATGTCGTGGCTAAGTAAGTAGTCGTCATCTTTGATATCGAGGATCTTTCTGCGCGCTGTATCGAAGCACTCCGAAATATCCTCATACAGCTGATTTCGTATCTCTGGCAATCTGACGGCAATGTCGATACTTGTCACCAACTCGCTGAAGCCAATCCAGAGCTGATCACCATCAGGATCGCGGCGAACGATGTGCACGTTTTCAAGAATTTTTTCTGACCCAGGTTTTTCCACATACAACATGCAGGGTATCGGCTGGCTTTCGTGGTGCTGCCGGATCGTGGCGTGCAATAGTACTCGACCTAAAAATTCATTCACATCATGGAGTGATTTGAAGACGGATGTCTTTAATCGTTCTCGCTTTTCTACCAATGACAGTTTGTGAATATCAGACATTTCTTTTGGCCGGAGAAAAACTTCATCCAACCATTGGCAAACATTGTCCGCGATGTGACTGTAGCGGTATTTTCTAAGCGAGTATTGCTGATGAAGAACCAACCCTTGTCGCTTGGCGCAGACCGAGGCCATGGGCGCTCTGAATGGCGTCAGGACGTGGGGTAAGTCCCGTTTGACGTAAATTTTGCGGCCTGATCGAGACTGGTCATCCTCGACACACAACTTGAACCATTCAAGGAGGTCTTGCCGGGAATAGGATTTCTCATCAGCACTGTGGATACGCCGAGAATGCTCGCCCTTACGCGTCACAGTGTCGAGGATCTGAGACCATATCTCTTCGGCAACGGTCTCAGAGCTGAGAATGACCCCATGCAAATCTTGAGAAGCCATTCGTATATTTCTGATCCCCATGAGCTCCAACTCGCGCAAGGTGTGATAAACCTTCCAAGTGGCCGCATCGACCCAGTCGGCAATGCTCACACCCGACGTAGTCTGATAATTCGTCGTGCGTTTGTTGAGGTCGTCGATCAACTCCTGCCGGCCTGGCTTATCTGCCCGGGCTGTTGGGTGGATCGTCAGGTATTCTAGGGTTTTGTTAACCTTGTCTTCAGTGACAATCAAATACCTACAGGACAAACCGGCATCTGGCTCGCATTGCATCGACTTGTGCAATATCGAGCTACAGGGAATTATTTTCTTATCGGCGCCCTTGGAATTTTTGACGATGTCAGAGATGTTCCAGCGTGTTTTTTCTGTGCTTTTCACCTGCACGAAGTCGACGCGCCCATTGGATAAGATGTCGATATCGTCAGTGACCTCACAGCGGACACTATGGATAGTCTTGTCTCGGAGCATTCGGGTGACATGGTAAGCGGCTACGCAATCCTGAAATAGGAAACCGTGCTTGGCGGCTACACCGCCTGAATCGTTTGATTCCATCGTGAGTTCCGTGACAATTTTTCGATAATCTTGAAAATTTTTACACAAGAGAAGTTGGGACAGTCACCACTTTTGAGTGGCGCCACCATTAGTGCTGTATGAAAAAACAGTGTACAGATCAGTCTTGGAAAACGTCGCCCCATCACGCCTGCGTGAACCGGTCAGAAATGAAAATGAGGCCGTCACCATGTCCAGTGTCGCTCCACTCGCTTATCCATTCCATCAGGCAAGGCTACCGCGCTTGAATGTCAGCCTCCAGTCAGCAGCTTTTGACCAGCTTACCGACGATGTTGCACTTGCATGACCCATGGATGATTCCGACGAGGCTGTTGCCAAACGGCTATGTTAGCGAGCGATGCAGGAGAGGGAAGTGGGGGATGATAGTTTTCTGGTCAAGATCAATAAATTAGTCATCCTGAGCCGTGTTGAAGTTGAACATCAACAAGGAAAGGGCTGATCTTCAATGAACTGAAATTGGGACATTCATCGTTTTTGAGCACCGCGTAGCGAGTCCACTTAGTCACTGCCGGGCAGGGTATTGTCCTCCTGCAATCAGCCGAGAGTTGAGTCAGGTGTGCCATCAAGGATGATGGCGCAGCCGGATCAAGAGGCCTGTCATAGTTTCGCAGCTTAGCCGAGCAGCTTCCTTCTCCCTAGATGCCGGTCTCTCTGGTATGATGCGCCATCATTTAGCGACCGGTGACGAGACCTGCATCATGGTGGTCAGGCTGCCGGTTCGGCCATTTTTCTTCGGGGCGCATTTATGCGACCCGACCTACGGATCTTGAACATGAGCACTGAACTGATCTACGGCATTCACGCTGTATCCGCGCTGCTGGAGCGCACCCCGGAGCGTTTCATCGAGGTATGGGCGCTCAAGGGGCGGGATGACGACCGGCTGCAACCTCTGCTGGCCGAGCTGGAGTCCCTCGGCCTCAAGGTGCAGAGCGTGAACCGCAAGACCCTTGATGACAAAGCGGAAGGCAACAATCACCAGGGCATCATGGCCCGGGTGAAAGAGGCGCCGAAGCTCGCCGAGCACGATCTGGCCAGCCTGCTGGACGAGTTGGCGGCACAACAGAGCCAGCCCTTCCTGCTGGTGCTGGATGGCGTTACTGACCCGCACAACCTCGGCGCCTGCCTGCGCAGCGCCGATGCTGCCGGGGCTCATGCTGTCATCGTGCCGCGGGACAAGGCCACCGGCCTGACCCCGATCGTGCGCAAGGTCGCCTGTGGCGCCGCCGAAGTGGTGCCGCTCATTCAGGTCACCAACCTGGCCCGCACCCTGCGCGAATTGCAGGAGCGCGGCGTCTGGATTGTCGGCACCGCTGGCGAGGCCGATCACGACCTCTATCAGGCCAAACTGACCGGCCCGATGGCGCTGGTGATGGGTGCCGAAGGTAAAGGTATGCGTCGCCTGACCCGCGAACATTGCGACGAGCTGGTGAGCATCCCGATGGCAGGGGCGGTATCCAGCCTCAATGTTTCGGTGGCAACCGGCGTTTGCCTGTTTGAAGCCGTGCGTCAGCGTCGCGGTTAATCATGCTGACTGACAGACCCCCCTTCGATTGGGCGCAGGTCGCAGATAGAGAGGAGGCCGCGCGCCTCCTCTCTTTTGCCCGCCCGCTGACCCTCAGCCCGAAAAGCTGCCTCTGGCACGCCGGCGACAGCCCGGATCTGCTGGTCAGGGTGGAGCAGGGGCTGCTGCGGGCCAATCTGGTGCTGGAGGATGGCCGCGAGTACATCAAGGAGTTCTATTGGGAGGGGGACGAGTTTCTCGACTTTCACCACCTGCTCAGTGGCGAGCCGGCCCGCTACAGCGTGGAGGCGCTGGAGCCCTGCCATCTGCAACTGTTCAGTCTGGTCGACTTGCGCCAGCTGCCCGGCTGGCCGCGCTGGTACCAGCACCTGTTGGAGGTGCAGCTGCGCATCAAGGAGGAGAAGGAGCAGTTGCTGCTGACCGGCAGCCCGCAGGCGCGCTATCAGCACTTTCTCGACAGTTTTCCTGCTCTCGATGCCAGAGTGCCTGACCACCAGATCGCCGCCTATCTCGGTATCACTCCCATCAGTCTTAGTCGCATTCGCAAACGGCTGAAAGAACTTAACAAAGGTTAATGCGGGGCGCTGGCGCCACGATTATGCTGGCAGGCCGAACTGATAAGGAGTTGCCGATGAACTGGATCCTGAAACCCTGGTCTGAACTGACCACTGACGAGTTGTATGAGTTGCTGGCGCTGCGGGCCGAGGTGTTCGTGGTGGAGCAGACCTGCCCCTTTCAGGATCTGGACGGGCTCGATCGCCGCGATGGGGTCTGGCACCTGCTCGGATATCAGGGCGAGCTGCTGGCCGCCTATGCGCGGATCATGGCGCCCGGCATCGGTGATGAGAGCGGTGCAGCCATCGGTCGGGTGGTGACCTCACCCAAGGCGCGCGGCGGTGGTCTCGGTCATAAGCTGATCGGCGAGGCGGTCAAGGCGTGCGAGGCGCGCTGGCCGACTCACAGCATCTGGCTGGGGGCACAGGCTCATCTGCAAGGCTTCTACGGCCAACACGGTTTTGTGGCGGAAGGGGAAGGCTATCTCGAAGATGATATCCCCCATATGGGAATGCGCAGAGTGGCGGCATAACTACTCGTCAGAGTGATTCAGAATGCAGAAGGGCCATCCCGCGGGATGGCCCTTCTCTTTATCGCCAGGCGATCACTTCTTCTTTTTCTTCTTGGCGGACTTCTTCTTGTCGACCGGCTTTTTCTTCTTCACCGGTACCCGCGCTTCCTTGTGTTTCGGGCGCAGCTCGTCGATCACCCGGCGCTTGAGGCGCTCCTCGGTGTAGCGCTCGATCTTGGCGACCATCGCCATGTCGTGGGCTTCCACCAGGCTGATGGCACAGCCACGGTTGCCAGCGCGGCCAGTACGGCCGATCCGGTGGACGTAGACATCGGCGCCGTAGGGCATGTCGTAGTTGATGACATGGCTGACGTTCGGCAGGTCGATGCCGCGGGCGGCGACGTCGGTGGCGATCAGGAAGGGCACTTCCCCTTCGTGGAACTTGCGGATCGACTCGATACGCTTGCTCTGCTCCATCTCGCCACGGATCCAGGCGCAGGAGATACCTGCAGCCTGCAGCTGGCCGGAGAGCTCCGCCAGACGCTCGCGAGTCTTGACGAAGATGATCGCCTTATGGGTTTCCGGATCTTTCAGGATATGGGTCAGCAGCGCCAGCTTGTGGGCGGCGTCATCGGCCAGATGGATCCACTGGGTAATGGGGCGACGTTCGCTGCGCGGCGGCTCGGCGTGCAGCTCCACAGGATCCTTGAGGATCTCGTTGGCGAACTTCTCAAGGCCAGCCCCTTCCAGGGTGGCGGAGAAGAGCATGGTGTGCTTGCGGTAGCGCGCCTCTTCCACGATGCGGTTCACATCCTTGATAAAGCCCATGTCCAGCATGCGGTCCGCTTCATCCAGCACCAGCACTTCGATGTCGTGGCTCTCGAACTCCTCTTTCTCGATGTATTCGAGCAGACGGCCCGGGGTGGCCACCACGATGTCGGTGGTTTTGGTCAGGGCAGGCAGCTGCTCTTCATGGCTGACGCCGCCGATGATGGTCTCGATGCTGAGGTTGGTGTGAGCCGCCAGCGCCTTGGCGTGGGCGGTCACCTGCAGCGCCAGCTCGCGGGTCGGGGTCAGGATCAGCATGCGGCAGGGGCCCGGCTTGCGGCGCGGGAAGTCCAGCAGGTGCTGGAGTGCCGGCAGCAGGAAAGAGGCGGTCTTGCCGGTACCGGTCGGAGCGGATGCCAGAATATCGCGGCCGTCCAGGGCTGGCTCCAGCACCATCTGCTGGATGGTGGTGGGGCGGGTGAATCCCATCTCGGCCAAGGCCCGGTTGAGGGCTGGGTGCAGGTCGAAATCATCAAAGGACTGGCTCATGGCAATACTCGGTCATTAAGGAAACGGCAGATTATAGGCGATTATCTCGTCGGCTCCTATTGGTGAGTGTGTCTTAGCCGCTATAATCGCCCACCATTTTTGCAGATGACGGGGGCTAGATGGGACGTAGTCGCGGATTTACCTTCAAACAGTTCCATATCAATCACGATAGCTGTGCCATGAAGGTGGGTACCGATGGCATTTTGCTCGGTGCCTGGGCGCCGGTCGAACAGGCGCGTCGAGTGCTCGATATCGGCACCGGCAGCGGCCTGATCGCCCTGATGCTGGCCCAACGCAGCAGATCTGACTGTCGTCTTGATGCGGTCGAACTGGATATTAATGCGGCCAGTCAGGCGCGGGAGAATGCGGCGTCCTCTCCCTGGGCCGATCGGGTAACCGTCATAGAGAGTGCCATTCAGGATTATCAGGCTGCCCCTTACGATCTTGTCGTCTCCAACCCTCCCTATTTCGTGGCAGGCCAGTCATTTAGCGATCCGGCGAGGGCGTTGGCCCGCCATACCGGCGCCCTCGACAGCCACGCATTACTGGCTGCCTGCGATCGTTTGCTGAGCCCGAACGGGCAGGTAGCGCTGGTGCTGCCGACGGCGATGGCCGATGAAATTTTATGCATTTCGGCGAATTATGATCTGCATGGCATTTGTTATACAGCTGTTATCACCAGAGAGGGTAAAGAGGCAAATCGTGTTTTATTGCTACTTGGCAGAGGATTAAACAGGTGCGAGAGGGGTGAAATTGTGATCCATTCTGCTGATGGGGCCTATTCCGACAGATATATCCAACTGACCAAGCCCTTCTATTTGAAGATGTAAATTTCGTCTTGAACTATTTTTTCACGCCATTATGCTGGTTCCAGATCGAGCGCCCGCTCCAGACCAGCTAAAACCACTGGTTGCGATGAAAAAACATGCGGGGCTCTTTTTTTATACCCCCTGAACACACCCGGTCAGCGACCGATAAAAACTATAACAAGCAATAATTTACAAGACAGACGAGGTTGAACTTGACGAAATCACTCACATTGTCCGATGTACTCGGATTAGGGTTTATGACCTTCGCCTTCTACCTGGGCGCCGGTAACATCATTTTCCCGCCGTTGGCCGGTTACATGGCTGGTGAGCACCTCTCCTTGGCGATGTTTGGCTTCCTGGTCACTGCCGTGGGCCTGCCTCTGGTAACCATTCTGGCCGTGGCGAAAGCCGGTAACGGTTGGGCTGGCATGACCAAACTGCTGCCTGCCGGTGTCGCGACTGCGCTGGCCGTTGCCATCTATATCATCATCGGTCCGGCCTTTGCCGCGCCCCGTACCGGTCTGGTTGCCTATGAAATGGGCCTCAAGCCGTTTATCGGCGATATGGGGCAGGCTGGTCTGGCTGCCTATACCGTGATCTTCTTTGGTGTGGCCATTCTGGTTTCCATGAACCAGGGCAAGCTGATGGACGCCATCGGCAAATACCTGACTCCGGTACTGATGCTGCTGCTGCTGACTCTGGCGATCGGGGTATTTGTTGCGCCGCAAGGCTCCATGCCTGATGCATCCGGTGACTATCAGAACAGCCCCTTCGTGAAAGGGATCCTGGAAGGCTACAACACCATGGACACCCTGGCGTCACTGATGTTTGGCGCCCTGATCGTCGATCTGCTGCGCCAGAAAGGCATCAACGATTACAAGAGCCAGTTCAAGTATCTGGCCATTGCCGGCCTTATCTCTGCCGTTGGTCTGAGCGTGGTGTACGTCTCCCTGTTCCAGCTGGGTAACACGGCAGCCGGTGTGGCGACGGATGTCAGCAATGGTGGCGCCATCGTCAACGCCTACGTACTGAGCCTGTTTGGTCAGCCGGGTCAGTTCATTCTGGCGGCCATCATCACTCTGGCTTGCTTCACCACTGCCGTGGGCCTGATCTCTGCCTGCTCTGATTTCTTCCACAATCTGACCGGCATGGCTTACAAGAAGCTGGTGGTGTTGCTGGGCGTTATCTGTGCCGTGGTGGCCAACGTGGGTCTGAGCCAGTTGATCAGCCTCTCCATTCCGGTGCTGGTTGCCATCTATCCGGTTGCCGTGGCGCTGGTACTGGTCACCTTCCTGAAGGGTTACTTCGGCCGTCCCCGTCTGGTGTTCCGTGGCGTGTTGATGGTTGCCTTCCTGTTTGGTTGCCTGGATGGTCTGGGTGCTGCCGGTATGAAGATGGATGCGTTTGCCTTCCTGCCGCTGTTCGACAAGGGCCTCGCCTGGCTGATGCCGACCCTGCTGGCCTGCGTAGTTGGCGTGATGGTGCGTCCGACCGAGATGGCTGCCGAAGCTGCCTGATCACACCCGATCTGATATTGCCAAGAGCCTGCCCCGTGCAGGCTCTTTTGTTTTCTGTGAGCCTAGCTTCTCGCCTCGCTTTACACTGCCGTAGTTGTCCCCGTGCTCAGATAGCATCTGAGCAGCCGTATCTTGCCGCTATAACCTGTTCCCCCCTTCTTGCCTCCAATACGCCACGTGTGACACCTGTTTATGGATTGCTGAGTTGTTCGGCGATTAATTCCGCTGCGGTAAATTGTTTCAAGATATTAATTGGTGATTGAGATCGAACTCCTCTTCTTTATGCTAAAGGTGGTGCACCTCATCCGGTCCGCAGGCCGTGTGGGGGCGAGAGGTATTGTTACCGGTTATCTGCCAGGCAGTGGGTGCAATCAATAACAAGCTGATAAGGCAGATGAGGTTGAGTTTGACGAAATCATTGAAGTTGTCCGACGTATTCGGATTGGGGTTTATGACGTTTGCCTTCTATCTGGGGGCTGGCAATATCATTTTTCCGCCGCTGGCCGGTTTTATGGCTGGTGAGCATCTGCTGGCCGCCATGTGCGGCTTTTTGCTGACGGCGGTGGGCTTGCCGCTGATCACCCTGATTGCGGTGGCCAAGGGGAGTTCGGGAGGCGGCGCGAGTGGCTGGACCGGAATGACCCGCTATCTGCCCGCCGGGGCGGCGACGGCGCTGGCCATCGCCATCTATATCATCATGGGGCCAGCCTTTGCCATTCCCCGCACCGGTCTGGTCGCCTACGAGATGGGGCTCAAGCCCTGGCTTGGCGATGCCGGTCATGCGGGACTGCTGATCTACACCCTGAGTTTCTTTGCGCTGGTGATCCTGGTGGCGCTCGATCGGGGCAAGCTGCTCGATGCGGTCGGCAAGTATCTGACCCCAGCCCTGATGGCGATGCTGCTTATTCTGGCGGTCGGGGTCTTTATGATGCCGCAGGGCACCATGCCTGATGCCAGCGGTGAGTACATAGATGCAGCCCTGACCAAAGGAATGCTGGAAGGGTACAACACCATGGATACCCTGGCCTCCCTGATGTTTGGTGCCCTGATCATCGGGTTGTTGCGCCAGAAGGGGATCGAGGATTATCGCAGTCAGTTCAAATATCTGACCATTGCAGGCTTGATCTCGGCGGTCGGGTTGTCGGCGGTGTATGTCTCGCTCTTTCAGCTGGGCAACAGCGCCGGTGGGGTGGCAAGCGATATCAGCAATGGTGGGGCCATCGTCAATGCCTACGTCCTGAGCCTGTTTGGCCAACCGGGTCAGTTTATTCTTGCTGCCATCATCACCCTGGCCTGTTTTACCAGCGCAGTTGGCCTGCTCTGTGCCGGTGCCGACTACTTCCATGGCCTGACTGGCTGGACCTATCGCAACTGGGTGATCCTGCTGGGGGCGCTCTGTGCGCTGGTAGCCAATGTGGGGTTGAGCGAGCTGATTGGCCTCTCCATCCCGGTGCTGGTGGCCATCTATCCGGTTGCCATCGCGCTGGTGCTGGTGACCTTCCTCAAGGGATGGTTTGCCCAGGCACGGCTGGCGTTTCGCGGCGTGCTGACGGTCGCCTTTCTGTTTGGTTGCCTCGATGGGCTGGGCGCTGCCGGTATGTCGATGGACGGCTTTGCCTTCCTGCCGCTGTTCGACAAGGGGCTTGCCTGGCTGCTGCCGACTCTGCTGGCCTGCATCGTCGGCATCCTGGTGCGACCAAGCGGGAAGTTGGCTGCCGAAGCGGCTTGATTCAGGGTCAACGAGATAGCAAAGAGGCCAGCAACTGCTGGCCTCTTCTGTTTCTGCCGGATCCGTTACCGGATCAAATTTGCGGGCCTGACGGCTTGGGTTTGCCATCCAGACCATACCAGTGGGTTTCTACCCGTCCGGCATGCCACTCGAAGGTGCCCCAGGGCTGCTTGGCTTCCCAGCGCGGGAAGTTGATGAGCACCCGGTTATCTTCGTACTTGTAGAGGGAGGTGCTGATCTGAATGTCCGACAGGATCAACAGCAGGGCCCAGCAGATGAAAATCCATTTCAATGCTTTCCACATAGGGTTACTCGAAGCAGATTTCGATAGTGGCGCGACCGAAATCCGATTCGAACGGCATCATGATCTTGGTGCCATCGGCACGGTGGGTAATGGTGTGGTTGGGGCCGGAGACGATGATGGGGGTCGCCATGTCAAACTCGTAGCCCTTCTCGCCCAGCATCCGCTTGGCACCGCCGGTTACCATGTTGGTGATTTCACCGACCATGTCGGTCACCTCTTCGTTGATGTTGGCGGGCGCTTCCCCCAGCATGCGGCGCATGATCTCCAGCGCCAGCCCCTTCTCGAAGCTGATGGAGAGGGAGCCACGGGTCTGCGGGCCGACCATGCCAATCAGGCCGGAGACGTCACCGCGCGCCAACTCATCCATCTTGCGTTTCGGTTTGCCCGGTTTGAGTTCCAGCTGTGCCATGGTCGAGAGCACATTGAGCAGGGATAGCAGGAACGGATTTACAAAATCAGCCTTCATGATGACTTCCTACAGTGGGCGTACAACGGGCACATTGGCCATGTGCCTCTATCGTCTTATTGGTAATAGTAAAACCATGCAAGTGGGCCTGCTCGGAAAACGCGCTATCGATCGCCGCATCGTGAAGCTCGACCACATCCCCGCACTCGTCGCAGATCAACAACTGCATCGGGTGAGCGTGATCGAAGTGGCAGCAGAAGATAAACGCGTTGAGAGATTCCACCTTGTGAGCAAAGCCCTGTTCGAGCAAAAAATCGAGTGCCCGATAGACGGTTGGCGGCTTGGCATTGGCTTCGGTTTGTTGCAGCTGGGCCAACAAATCATAGGCGCTGATGGCGTTGCCGTGTGCCGCCAGCAGGCGAAATACCTGACGTCGGGTCGGGGTGAAGCGGATCCCTCGCTGTATACAGAGTCGCTCGGCTCGTTGTAAAAGTTGGTCTTGATTCATGATCGCGCAGATACCCTTTCTATTAGCCGGATACTATCACAGGGCCTCGCATGGCGCGGCGACAAAATTCATTTTCTGGGGCTGCTTCACGTTGTGATAAAATCCGCCCCTTTCTTTAGCCAACCCGGATGATTTTTATGCAGGCGCAGCGTTTTTCCATCGCCCCCATGCTGGACTGGACTGATCGGCATTGCCGTTACTTTCATCGACTGATGAGCCGCCAGACCTTGCTCTATACCGAAATGGTGACCACCGGCGCCATCATCCATGGCAAGGGGGATTATCTGGGTTACAGCGAGCAGGAGCACCCCATCTCCCTGCAACTGGGTGGTAGCAATCCGGCCGATCTGGCGCGCTGTGCCAAGCTGGCCGAGGAGCGCGGCTATGACGAGGTGAACATCAACGTCGGTTGCCCCTCTGATCGGGTGCAGAATGGCCGCTTTGGCGCCTGCTTGATGGGTGAACCGGCGCTGGTGGCAGACTGCGTCAAGGCGATGCGCGATGTGGTCGATATTCCGGTGACGGTGAAGACCCGTATCGGTATCGACGATCAGGACTCCTACGAATTTCTGCAGACCTTTATCGAACAGGTGCGCGATGCCGGTTGCGATACCTTTATCGTCCATGCCCGCAAGGCGTGGCTGAGCGGCCTGAGCCCCAAGGAGAACCGCGAGATCCCGCCCCTCGATTACCCTCGGGTCTATCGGGTCAAGCAGGATTACCCGGATCTCACCATCGCCCTCAACGGCGGTGTCACCTCCATGGAGCAGACTCTGGAGCACCTGCAACACGTCGATGGCGTCATGATGGGGCGCGAAGCCTATCAGAACCCCTACATTCTGGCGCAGGTGGACAATCTGGTGTTCGGCCAGAACAACGCCGTGCCGAGCCGCCACGAAGTGGTGCGGATGATGCTGCCCTATATCGAGCAGGAGCTGGCCAAGGGCAACTACCTCTCCCACATGACCCGCCACATGCTGGGGCTGTTCCAGAATATGCAGGGGGCCCGCGCCTGGCGTCGTCACCTGAGCGAGAACGCCTGCAAACCGGGAGCGGATATTCAGGTGGTGCTGGATGCCATGGCCAAGGTGCCGGAGTTTGCCGCCAGCGAGACGGCCGAATAAGCTAGTTGTGCCAAGGCAAGAGCAGCCAAAAAGCGCGTCAGTTGACGCGCTTTTTTGATCGCTGTCGCTTCAATGTCTGAACTGGTTGATCAGCCGCGAGAGGTCCTGCAGCCGCTCTACCAGCAGGGTGATGCCATCGAGGGCCTGCCTGCTGTTGTCGGCGGTGTGGCTGGCCAGCTGGTGGATCTGGTGTACCCCTTCATCGAGGGTCGCCGTGACGTCGGCCTGCTGACTCACCGCCTGGGCGATCTCGTCGCTGGTGCGGGTTACCTGCCCCAGCATCCTATTGATCTGGGTGAGCACGTCGGCGGTGGTGCCCGCGTGCTGCTGGCAACGCACCGAAGTCTGCGCCCCTTGCGTCATCCCGTCCGACAGCTGTCGTGTAGTCTGTTGCAGCGCCTGGATCATCTCGTGGATCTCGCTGGTCGAGGCACGGGTCTTCTGAGCCAGCGCCCTCACTTCATCCGCCACCACGGCAAAACCGCGCCCCTGTTCGCCCGCCCGGGCAGCCTCGATGGCCGCATTGAGGGCGAGCAGGTTGGTCTGGTCGGCGATTTGACTGATCACCTCCAGAATGCCGCTGATCTTCTGGCTGTCGCTGGTGAGCTGGGCCAGCACGGCGTGGTTGGCATCCAGCTCCTGATGGAGTTGGTTGACGGCAGAACGGGTGGTCGCCAATGCTTGCAGCCCCTCGTCGGATACCTGCTGTACCTCTATGACCAGATTGCTTGCCTCATGGGCACTGTGGGCCACATCCCGAATGGAGTGGCTCAACTCGGTGATGGCGGTCGCCAGCTGCTCGCTGTGGGCGCGCTGCTGCTGTAGGTGGGTATCGATGGTCTGGATATTGCCCCGGTCATCTTCGGCTGCCTGCAGGATCTGCTGGTTGGTGTCGGCGCTGCGCCCGACCACGGCCTTGAGCTCGGCCTGCTTCATCCGTAGGGCCAGTTCGACGGCCGCCAGAGTGTCGTGCCGTCGGGTGTAGAGCACCTGACAGAGGCGGGTTCCCTTGTCTTGATCGGCAAGGGTGAGCAGATGAGCCAGCCGTTGCTGCAATCGCCAGCCGTGGGTTGCCTGTGCCAACAGCAACAAGGCGGTGGGCAGCAGCCATAACAGGTTGCCGGTAGCAAAGGTAGCAAGGGTGGTGAACAAGGCAGAAACGGAGAGCCAGAGGGTCAGCTGACCCGGTTCAAAGTGAAAGCGGCTCAGCCAGGGAAGCGCCTTGCCGCTGCGCAACAGGCCATAGAGCTGCTCGGCCCAGGCCACATCGCTGGCGGCGGGTTTGGTGCGCACCGACTGGAACTCGACGATCTCCTTCTGCGCATTGAGGATCGGGGTGACGTAAGCGTTTACCCAATAGAACTGACCGCTTTTGGCGCGGTTCTTGACCAGCCCCATCCAGCTTTTGCCCTGTCGCAGCCGCTGCCACATGTCGGCGAAGGCCGCCTTGGGCATGTCGGGGTGTCGCACCAGATTGTGGGGCACCCCTTCCATTTCGGCCGCACCATACCCGGCCACATCACAGAAGTGCTGGTTGGCATAGGTAATATGACTGGCGGGATCCGTGGTCGAGATGAGTGCGATGTTGTCGGGGAAGTGTATCTCCCCCTCCTGATGGAGTTTGGTCATGTGTCGTTCCTGAAAAAGCCAAATAACTGATAACTATGTTTTTTATTGTCGTTCTCAGTTAATCATTCTAAGGCTCTTCAGTGACCCGAACTTGGCTTGGGTCAATTAATCAACACAATGAATTGATGAAGTGAGGGTCAGCTGGCCGGGGTGAAATCGTGAACTTCGCCGCTTCTCGGTTTAAAGCGCGGATCGCTATCTTTGTAGCTGCGCACCAGCTCCATCGTCTTGCAAAAGCTGGTCTGCTTGTCGTACTCCTGACGAGCCAATTCGATGGCCCGCTCGGCCCGGCGCCGTTCCATCTTGTCAGACTTGCGATCGCTGAACTGTTGCTGCTGATGCAGCATCCAGCCGACAAACTCTTGCTGGCATTGAGATTCGCTGTTGGCCTGAGCAGGCAGGGTCCACAATAACGAGAGCAGTATCAAATAACGCATGTCTGACTGGGCATTGAAGATTAATTGAACAGAAGGGGCGGCATTTTAGGCTGGAAATCGGGGTGTGAACAGTATCAATAGCGAGGCCCTGCGGGGCCTCGCATCGTTGTGGCCGGTGTCAGTGTTTGACGAGGTAGAGTTGGCGGCTGTAGGCCACATCTTCCGGGTTGTTGATGGGGTAGCCCTTGAGCCATGGCTTGATGAGGCGGGCATTGGTGTACTGGTAGATGGGGGCGATGGGGGCTTGATCCAGCAGGATCGCCTCCGCCTCGCCAAACAGCTTGCTGCGGCTGGCGGCATCCTGGGTGCTGGCCGCCTCTGCCAGCAGCTGGTCATAACGGGCATTGGCAAAGCCAGCCATATTGCCACTGTGACGAGAGCCCCACAGGCCGAGGAACGCTGACGGGTCGTTGTAATCGGCGACCCAGGAGGAGCGGATCACCTCGAACTGCCCGCTTTGGCGGCTGTCGAGATAGGTTTTCCACTCCTGATTGGTCAGCTCGACCTCTGCGCCCAGCTTCTGTTTCCACATGCTGGCGATGGCCAGCGCCATCTTCTTGTGAATTTCCGCAGTGTTGTAGAGCAGGGTCAGCTTGAGCGGCTTGTCCGGGCCGTAACCGGCCTCCTTGAGCAGGGCCTTGGCCTTGCTGTCCAGCGCCGGTTGGCTGCTGGTGGAGAGCAAGTTGGCGGCCGGGGTAAAGCTGGCGGTCACATCCGGAGTGAAGTGATAAGCAGGTTTCTCGCCGGTACCGAGCACCTTGTCGGCGATCAGGGTGCGATCGATGGTGTAGGAGAGCGCCTTGCGCACCCGCACATCGTTCAGTGGTGCCTGCTTGGTATTGAAGGCGTAGTAGTAGGTGCCGAGCTGATCCGGGGTGTAGACCTCATTCGAGATCTGCTGCTTCAGCTTGTCGTACTGCTCCTTGGGGAAGGATTCGGTGATATGCAGATCGCCAGCCAGATAGCGGTTGGTCGCCGCGCTCTCCTGATTGATCGGCATGAAGATCACCTTGGTCAATACGGTATGGGCCCGATCCCAGTAATAAGGGTTGGGGGTCAGCTCCAGCTTCTCGTTGACCACCCGGTTGTTCAGCACAAAGGCACCATTGCCCACCAGTTTGCCGGGTTGGGTCCACAGGTTGCCGTACTGTTCGATGCTGGCCTGATGGAGCGGCGACAGGCTGGGGTGGCTCAGCAGGTTCAGGAAGTAGGGCACCGGCTGGGAGAGGGTCACCTGCAGGGTGTGGTCATCGAGGGCCTTGACCCCCAGCTCGCTGGCAGGCAATTTGCCAGCGACTATCTCGTCCACCTTGTCGAAACGGGCCAGTTGGGCAAACCAGGCGAAGGTGGCCGCCTCTTTCGGGTCGACCAGCTTGCGCCAGCCGTAGACGAAGTCGCCGGCCTTGACCGGATCGCCGTTGGACCAGCGCGCATCCGGGCGCAGATGGAAGGTAAAGAACTGGTTGCCCTTGTTCTCCCAGCTGGCCGCCACCCCGGCAATCGGTTTGCCATCCGGCCCCTGGGTCAGCAGCCCCTCGAACAGATCCCGCAGTACCTGCAACTCCGGCAGGCCGACCAGCTTGAGCGGGCTCAGGCTCGCAGGTTCATCCTTGAGGTGGCGAACGACAATCTGCTCGGCGGCGAGTTGTGTTCCGGCGGGAATATCGGCAGCCTGGACAGCAGCACAGCCCAGCAGGGCCAGCAAGGGGCTCCATCCTTTCATGGGTCGGATCCTTCAAATAGTGTGAAGCGGGGAGAAAACTCGGCGAGAAAATATCGCCGACAGATGGGAAATCATGATATCCCGTTTGCTGGTCTGGCCGCCAGCATTCGACTCTCACTCCCAATCGGGGTAGAAGAGCGTTCCCGGCGTCTGTGCAGTTCAATGTGGTGAGGAGTGTCAAACGATGAAAGCATGGTTATTGCTGGCCTGTGTGTTGAGCCAGAGTGCCTGGGCGTTGGCCCCGTGCCAGAGCGACACGGCGGTGGGCAACTGGTGCGAGATCGGCATCGATGCCTTGCACCCGACTCAGGGGGGCGTCGGCCAGATCCAGGTTGATGAGACCCAGGCCACATTGGCAGGCATGAGCGCAAAGCAGCTCGACAAGTTGATGAAAAAGAAAGAGATCCCCGTGGTGATTGCGCCGGATGGCAGCTACTGGCTGGTGGATAGACACCATCTCACCAAGGCGCTGTGGCAGCAGGGCGTCAAGGATGCCCGGGTCAAGGTGATTGGCCGTCTGCAGGACAAAGCCAACTTCTGGAGCCAGATGCAGAACAACCATTGGGCCTGGCTCAAGGATGAGAAGGGGCAGCCGCTGACCCCGGAGCAGTTGCCGACCAGTATCGACAAGCTGTCTGATTATCCCTATCGCACCTTGGCCGGGCTGCTGCAGAATGCGGGCTACTTTCGCAAGGACAAACAGATCTATTTCGTCGAGTTTGCCTGGGCCAGCTGGCTCGGCAAGCAGATGCAATGGATGCCGGTGGACAGCGCCAATCTGGCGGCCAGGCTGCAACAGGCCAAACGGCTCGCCTGCGGCAGCGATGCCAAGGATCTACCCGGTTATCCCGGCAAGCAGTGCAGCCTCAACCAGTCCAAAAGCGCGCAGTGAGTGGATGTGCGATGACGGCATCAAGAGTATGCCGGAGATAACAGAGGGCGACCCAAGGGTCGCCCTCCTGCTGTCAGCTACTGGTTAGCGGTGGTCACTCATGGCGCTCCGCCCAGCGGGCAGCCGCCTGTTCAAGCAGGGCGACGTCACCTTGCTGGATCAGCGGTAGCAGATCGTTGACCTGTTGATCCGGCCAATCCCACCAGGCGAGGGCCTGTAGCCGGGCAATCTCCTCCTCGCCAAAGCGCATCCGCACCATCTTGGCCGGGGTGCCCGCCACCATGGCATAGGGCGGCACATCCTGATTGACCAGCGAGCGGGCGGCGATGATGGCGCCGTCGCCGATGGTGACGCCGGGCATGATCATCGCCTCCATGCCGATCCAGACATCGTTACCGATGCGGGTATCGCCAGCGGGGCGGTAGCTGCGCTGGAGCGCCGCCAGATCGGCGAACGGATAGGTGCTGATGAAGGCGGTGTTGTGGGTATGGTTGCCCCCCATGATGATCTTCACCCCAGCGGCAATTTGCACATAGTCGCCGATATGGAGCCGGTCGATATGCCAGAGCGGTTCCCAGCCGGTGTCCGGGCTGCGGCTGAAGGGATCGCCATGGAGGTAGCGCACTGCCACCTCTTCGAAGGGGCCATCCCAGGCACCCGAGTAGTAGCTGTGTTGTCCCTTGAGGCAGATATTGGGGTTGGTCACCGTCAGGTGCAGGTATTCGACCTGCGACCAGTGTTGGCAGGTGTTCATGCTGGTACTCCTTTGCTGAATGGATCGGATGGGTTGCGTTCGCTTGAGCGCAGCTAATAGATCCAGACCAGCATGCGGGGCACGCAGAGTAGGGAGCAGCCCAGCATCTGCGGGAGGCGTGGTCGCATTGTGGTGTGCTCCAAAGGAGGGGGGGGGCGCGATCATAAGGGCGGGCGCCGGGTTTGCCAAGGTTTTGCAGAGATCCTGCACTAACCATCTGGTTGATATTTATTCTCAATTAGCCATGATAACACTCCCACCATGACGGACTCGGGAGAGCGAGATGACACCGCAAAGTTGGCAACGATACATGCTGGAGGCGGAGCGTGCCTGGCAGGCCGGTTCGCTGGGGGCAGCGATCTGCTTTTATCAGCAGGCGCTGGGGGATGTTTACGAGATGACTCAGGTCGAGCTGACCGAGCTGGCCACCATGCGGGTCGCCACCTGTCACCGGCTGGCTGACTTCTGGCGGGCGATGGATGAGCCGACTTACGAGTTGCGCTACCTGAAACTTGCCTCCGAGCTGGTCACTGCGCTGGTGCCGCAGTGCCCAAACCGGGAGTGCGAGGCACTGATCAGCGAGCTGGGTTGCTGTCGCGGAGCCCTGCTCGCCTTTCTCAAGCGCCACCCCAATCCGGAAATTGCCCGGCTGATCCAGCTGCAGGACAAGGTGCAGGGCTGCGAGCTGATCGGTCGGTTTCGTCTCAACTGAGCGGATGTGGGCGCGGCTCAGCCTCGCCGTTTGAGTTTCTGGGCGATACGTTGCTGCGCCTCTTCCCCTTGCAGTGCCTGGGCGAAGGCGCGCGCCTCCAAATCGATGACAAAGTGTACCGCCTGTTTAAGCTCCTGTTTCAGCAGCGCCTTGCTCTTTTGTAGCGCTCTGGGCGGTTTGGCCGCCAGCTTCAGCCCCTGCTCGCGGGCAAAGGAGAGCACTCCATCGGCCGCCACCACCTTGTTGGTCAGCCCGAGACGTAGCGCTTCCTCGGCATCCATCGCCTCGGCCAGCAGCAACAGCTCGGCCGCCTTGAGGTGTCCCACTAGACGTGGCAGCAGCAGGCTGGAGGCGAACTCCGGCACCAGTCCCAACTCGACGAAAGGAAGCTGCAAGCGGGCGTTATCCGCCAGATAGACCAGATCGCAGTGCAGCAGAATGGTGGTGCCTATCCCTACTGCAGGACCTGCAACAGCGGCGATCACGGGTTTGGGGAAATCGGCCAGGGTGTGGAGGAACTGCAGGATGGGGTCGTCGGGCTCCAGCGCGCTCTTGCCCATAAAGTCGGCCAGATCATTGCCCGCGGTAAAGCAATCTTGCTGCCCCTGCAACAGCAGGACATGCACCTCCTCATCGGCTGCCGCCTCTCGCAGCGCTGCCACCAGTTGCTTATAGAGCTCGGTATTGAGGGCGTTGCGCTTGTCGGGGCGGTTGAGGGTCAGGGTGAGCAAGCCATCCTGCTGCTCGGCAATGAGAATGGGGGCCATGTCTAAATCCTTGTTATTGAAAGGTGCAAAAAAGGTTGCTGCTGGGGTAACCTTGGCGCCGTTTAACAACATCATAAAAGGATTTCAACCATGTTTAAACGTGCGTTTTATTCTCTGCTGGTTCTGGGTATGACGGCGCCTGCACTGGCCAAGGTCGAGGCTGTCGACGGTTATGTGCGCCTGTTGCCGCCGGGCTCCCCCAACACTGCCGCCTTTATGGTGCTCAAGAATGACGCCGACCAGCCGGTCAAGCTGGTGGCGGCGGCTTCTGCTGCGGCCGGGCGTGCCGAGCTGCACACTCATCTGCACGAAAATGGCGTGATGAAGATGCGTCAGGTCGAGAATATCGAGATCCCGGCCAAGGGCGAAGCGGTGCTGAAACCGGGCAGCCTGCACATCATGCTGTTCGAGGTGGGCACGCTCTCCGAGCAGACCCCTTTCCCGCTCACCCTCACCATGGATGATGGTCAGAAGCTGGATCTGTCACTGCCGGTGAAGCCGATTGAGCCGATGGCAGAGATGAAGCATATGAAGCACTGACATTTGTCGTCGTTTGTTCAGGATTGACGCTGGGTATTTTGGCTGCACCGAGTAAAATAGTGCTCTTTTCCATGTATGCAAGAGGAAGTGACGTAATGAAAAAGACGCTGATTGCCGGTTTTGTGCTGGCTCTGTGCAGCCAGAGTGCCATGGCCGCTGACGACTGGCGTTTTGCCGCCGGTGCCGACGTATGGGCCGCCAAGGGCAGTGGTCAGGCTTATGGCACCAGTGCTGATGGCAGCTATGACGACAGCTACAACTGGAACGGCTATCTGCAACTGGAACACGGCATCATCTTCCTGCCGAACGCCAAGTTTGAAGTCTCCGATTTCAGCACCTCCGGCGGCAACTTCAAGAACGATCTGACTGCCTACGATCTGAGCCTCTACTACCGTCTGTTTAACAACGATCTGTTCAAGATCGATCTGGGTATGACCGGCCGTCACTACGATGGCGAGCAGGTCTACTTCGGTCGCAAGGGTTATGACGAAGATACCCTGATGGCCTATGCCGGCAGCGAAGTGAAGATCCCGGGCACCGGCATCGCCTTCTTCGGCGATCTGCGCACTCACGATGCGGACAACTATGACTACCGTCTGGGCGGTTCCTACAAGTTCTCCTCCATGCCGATCAAGCTGCGTGCCGGCTGGCGTGAAGCCAAGGTCGACTTCGCCAATATCGACCAGTCTGTCGATGGCTGGTTCATGGGCGGCGAATTCACTTTCTAATCCGGCGTTGTCTGACAACGGGGGTGATATTCTTCGCCAACATCTATCAGAGCATTCTGTCGATGGATGGTTCATGGGCGATGAGTTCACTTTCTAATCTGACCGTCGACTGGCGACGAGGAGCGATAATGGGCCACATCATAGTGACAGGTGCCGGTTCTGGTCTCGGCCGGGCGCTGACCATAGGTCTGGTTGAGCGGGGCCATCAGGTCTCCATGATGGGGCGCCGTTATCAGCGACTGCAGGAGCAGGAACAACTGCTCGGCAGCGCGGTGATCGGCATCGCGGCCGATCTGGCGCACCATGAAGAGGTTGACGTCGCCTTCGCTGCAGCGGTGGAGTGGGGCGGGCAGCCCGACATGGTGATCCACTGCGCCGGGGTCGGCGAGTTTGGCCCGGTCGGTGTTTACACCGCTGAACAGATCCGCCGGGTGGTGGAGAGCAATCTCATCTCCACCATTCTGGTGGCTCAGCAGACGGTGCGGCTTATCGGTGAGAAAGGCGGAGTGTTGGCCAATGTGCTCTCCTCCGCCGCGCAGGTGGGCAAGGCTAACGAGAGCCTCTACTGCGCCTCCAAATGGGGGATGCGCGGCTTTCTCGAATCCTTGCGCGCCGAGCTGAAAGGCTCGCCACTGCGGCTGGTCAACCTCTACCCGAGCGGGATCCGCAGCGAATTCTGGGACAACTCGGATCACGTGGACCCGAGTGGCTTCATGACTCCGGAAGATGCGGCGGCCTATATGCTCGACGCACTGGAAGCCAGAAGCAGCTGCCACGTGACCGATCTCTTTATCGGTCGCAATCCCTGAGGCAACCCTTCATCCGGTTGCCGTCGTCAGCACACAGAAACAAAAAGCGCGCCAAATGGCGCGCTTTTTTATATCGGGAAGAGGGCGGAATTAACGGCCCAGCTTGGCCTTGAGCATGGCGATGATGTCGCTGATGGCCACTTCCTGCTTCTCGCCGGTGCGGCGGCACTTGTACTCCACCACGCCGTTGTCCAGACCGCGATCGCCGATGACGATGGCGTGCGGGATGCCCAGCAGCTCCATGTCGGCGAACATCACGCCCGGGCGCTCTTTACGGTCGTCGAACAGCACGTCTACACCAGCGGCTTTCAGCTCGGCGTAGAACTGTTGTGCCTGCTCGGCCACGCGCTCGGATTTGTGCATGTTCATCGGCACGATGGCCACTTCGAACGGGGCGATGGCGTCCGGCCAGATGATGCCGTACTGGTCGTTGTTCTGCTCGATGGCAGCGGCCACCAGACGGGAAACCCCGATACCGTAGCAACCCATCTCCATGGTGACGGATTTGCCAGCTTCGTTCAGCACGCTCGCCTTCATCGCTTCGGAGTACTTGGTACCCAGCTGGAAGATGTGGCCCACTTCGATACCGCGCTTGAGCAGCAGCTTGCCCTGGCCGCACGGGCTCGGGTCGCCTTCCACCACGTTGCGCAGGTCGGCAACTTCGTAAGAAGCGATGTCGCGATCCCAGTTGGCACCGGTCAGGTGGAAGCCGGTTTCGTTGGCGCCGCAGACGAAGTCCGCCAGATGGGCGGCGCTGCGATCGACGATGATGCGACCGGCAAAGCCGACCGGGCCGATGGAGCCTGCATCGCAACCGGCGGCCGCCTTGATCTGCTCGTCGTTGGCGAAGGTCAGCGGGTTGGCCACGCCAGCCAGTTTCTCGGCCTTGATTTCGTTCAGCTCGTGGTCGCCACGCAGTACCAGCGCGATAACGGTCTGCTTGCCGTGCTCATCTTCCTCTGCCAGTACCAGCAGGGTCTTGGCGATGGCGGTCGGTGCCACGTTCAGGAAGGCGGCCACTTCGTCGATGGTGTGGACGTTCGGGGTGGCAACCTTGGTCAGGGCTGCGGTGGCGGCAGCGCGCTCACCAGCCGGTGCCAGCGCTTCGGCCATCTCGATGTTGGCGGCGTAATCGGAGCTGTCGGAGAAGGCGATCAAGTCTTCACCGCTCTCGGCCAGCACCTGGAATTCGTGGGAACCGGTACCCCCGATGGAGCCGGTATCGGCTTGCACCGGACGGAAGTTCAGACCCATGCGGGTGAACGCCTTGCAGTAGGCGGCGTGCATCTTCTCGTAGGTATCGACCAGAGATTCCTTGTCGATGTGGAAGGAGTAAGCATCCTTCATCAGGAATTCGCGGCCGCGCATCACGCCGAAACGGGGGCGCACTTCGTCGCGGAACTTGGTCTGGATCTGGTAGAGGTTGAGCGGCAGCTGCTTGTAGCTGTTCACTTCGTAACGCACCAGCGCAGTGATCACCTCTTCGTGGGTCGGGCCCAGCACGAAGGGACGGTTGTGGCGGTCGGTCAGACGGCACAGCTCGGGACCGTAGTCATCCCAGCGGCCGGACTCCTGCCACAGCTCGGCAGGCTGAACCACCGGCATGGAGACTTCGACGGCACCAGCATTGTTCATCTCTTCGCGAACAATGTTCTCGATTTTCTTCAGTACCCGCAGACCGGTTGGCAACCAGGCATACATGCCGGAGGCCAGTTTACGGATCATCCCGGCGCGCAGCATCAGCTGGTGGCTGACAACTTCAGCGTCGGAGGGGGTTTCCTTGAGAGTGGAAAGCAGATATTGGCTGGTACGCATCGCGGTAGACCTTAGCTAGAACGGGCGCGGGGCCCAGGATAATTTCAAGGGCGGAATTTTAACAGGCTGGGCGTTGCGGCCCAAGGGCTAAATTTGCCGCAACCCGAAAGGTGGCCACGCCCGGCAGATGGTCAGGGCAATGACCATTGCAACAAGCAGGCTTTTTATGCCTGCAATTTGGCCGGATCTCCGCTAAACTCTGCCACCTTTTCTCGATGGGCATGGCTCTGCCGCGTTCATCACCCCCCATTTTTAGTACTTTTGGAGCCGCTCATGCCGTTAGTGGGACATCAACACCAGATCGAGATCCTGGAACTGACCGACAAAGGAGATGGCAAAGGACGCCTGTTCGATCGCCCCCTGTTTGTCGAAGGTCTGCTGCCCGGTGAGCAGGCGCTGGTGGAGTTGACCGAGGTCAAGCCGAACTATCTGCACGGCAAGGTTGCCGAGCTGCTCCAGCCCTCCGCCGATCGGGTTGCCGATTTCTGCCCCAACACCGAGTGTGGTGGCTGTCAGGTACGTCCGCTGGCCTATCCGGCCCAGCTCAAGCTCAAGCAGGCCTTGGTGCAGAGCGCACTGGAACAGGTCGGGCTGGGTGACACCCCGGTCAAGGATATCCTTGGCATGGAGAGCCCGTTCGCCTATCGCAACAAGGCGCAATATGCGGTGCGTGGCTGTGACGCCGGTGCCGAGATCGGTTTTTATCGCAAGCACTCCCACGATCTCATCACCGCTGATGACTGTGCGGTGCAGGATCCGCTGCACGTCGAGCTCAACGCCCGGGTGCGCAACTGGATGCGCGCGCACGACATCGCCGCCTATGACGAAGTAAACCACAGCGGCTGCGTGCGTAACCTGATGACCCGCAAGGGCTTCAAGAGCGGCGAACTGATGGTGGTGTTGGTGACCCTGGGCGAGGAGCTGCCGTTCGAAGTCGAGCTGCTGGCGAGCTTAAGCGATCTGCCTATCACTACCCTGGTGCAGAACATCAACGATGAGCGCACCAACCGCATTCTGGGCGCCACCAACCGGGTGCTGCTCGGCGAAGGGGTGATCCGCGACAAGATCCACGAACTCGAGTTCGAGATCTCGCCGCTCTCCTTCTTCCAGAACAACCCGACCCAGACCGATGTGCTCTACTCCAGCGCCCTCGAGTATGCCGAGCTGACCGGTAACGAGACGGTGTTCGACATCTATTGCGGTATCGGCACCATCTCCCTGTTCCTGGCTGGCAAGGCCGCCAAGGTCGTCGGGATCGAGTCGGTGGAGAGCGCCATCAGCGATGCCCGCCGCAACGCCGCCCTCAACGGCATCGAGCACACCGAATTCCACGTCGGCAAGGCCGAGCAGCTGATGCCCGAGCTGCACGCCCAGGGCGTGACCGCTGACGTGGTGGTGATGGATCCGCCGCGCAAAGGCTGTGACAAGGCGGTGCTGCAGACCCTGGTCGCCATGGCGCCCCGCCGTCTGGTCTATGTCTCCTGCAACCCGCAGACTTTGGCCCGCGACCTTGCTTGGCTGGTCAAGCAGGGCTTCGTGCTGGACGAAGTGCAACCGGTCGATATGTTCCCGCACTCCATGCATGTGGAAGCGGTTGCCCGCTTGAGCCTGCCCGCCAAGGCATAAGTCGCCCCCGACTCTTGCCCATAAAAAAACGACGCCAGCTGGCGTCGTTTTTTCTATCTGATGCTCGCAGGTTGATGTGCTCAACCCTGCTTGCGCACCTCGGCGGCGATCTGGTCGAGCAGCTGTTGCCAGCCCTGACCCAGCTCGTTCACCAGTGCGTTGTAGCCATCGGCTGGCAGCACCCGCTCCTGACGGAAGGGGGCATCGCGCAGCACGGTGCCATCTTCCGCCAGCAGGCGCCAGCGGCCGCTCAGCACGGCGCTGCCATCATGACGGCCCTGAAAGCGCTCCACCAGAATGGTCAGCACCGGCCCCTTGCGGGCGCCATCCTGCCGTACCACCCAGCCCGGCAGGCGGGTGGAGAGGCCATTGAGGGTGAGCTGGTTGAGCTGATCGTCCAGCGCACCGGCCCAGCGATGGTACTCGGTGAAGTGGAGCTCTTGTCCTTCCAGCTGATAGACCAGACTGATCCGGTCGAGCTGGCTGGCCAGCGCCACCGGGCGCAGCACCAGCTGGTGCTGCGGTTGGGCCGGGGCCGTTACGGGTTGCTGGTTGTCGGCATCGAGCGAGTAGTAGTGCAGACTTGGCTGGCTGCTGCAACCCGCCAGCAGGCCCAGCAGGGCCAGCGTCAGGATCTCTTTTTTCATTGTTTGCCTCGCTTGGGCTCAGGGTCCGATGGATGCGCGCGATCGAAGATCAGTGAGCTGGGCTGCTCGTTGAGGGAGTGCACCAGCGGCTGCAGTTCGCGCATCAACTGATTGAGGGTCTGCACCGACTGACGCAGATCCTGATTGGTCTGCGATTGGGCATCATAGGCCTGCAAGGTCTCCTGCAACTGCTTGAGGCTCTCGTTGAGCGAGGCGGGCAGCTGCTGGGTAGAATCCTTGGCGGTGAGCTTGTTCAGGTTGGCGCTGACTGCACTGATGTTCTTCAGGGTGCCATCCAGGGTGGTGAGTGACCCGTTGACCTTGGTCAGGGTGGTCGCCATGTCCATGTCGACAAACTTGTCGAGGATGAGGTTCACCTTGCGCTCGATCTGATCCAGCCCGCCCTGCACGGTGGGGAAGACCTGATAACCGGCCAGCTTGGCCTGCTCGAAACGTGGTGCGTCCGGATAGAAGTTGAGATCGATGATCTTGCCGCCAGTCAGCAGGCTTGAGGTCTTGAGACTGGCACGCAACCCTTCCTTGAACTGCTTGCCGAACAGGGCTCGCCATTGATCCTTCTCCGCCTTGGCATAGCGGTGGGAGAGGCGCTGCACCTCGATGCGAGCCAGCACCGGGATCTGGCGGCTCTTGAAGATCTGCACGCCCTTGTCCTCGATGAGGTAGGGGGCGGAGATGACGGTACCGACCCGAATGCCGCGATACTGCACCGCCGCGCCCGGGTGCAGGCCACCCACGTTGTCATCGAACAGGAAGACGTAGTCGATGAACTGATCCAGACTACCGGCCAGCACGCTCGCCTCATCCTGAAACAGGGTGAACCCTTCCATCTGTTTGACCGGTTCGCCAGGCGCCCAGCCGGGTGGCAGACCCATGGTGATGCCGCCATCGATCAGGCTCTCCAGCGAATCCATCTTCACCTTCATCCCCTCGCTGCTCATGGAGACCTCGAAGCCCGGGGTCATCCAGAAGCGGGAGTTGCTGCTCACCAGAATGTCATAGGGGGCGTGGATGAAGATTTGATACTGCATCTCGCTCTTTTCCGGCAGGAACTTCGCCTCTTCCACCTGACCTATGGTGAAGCCCTGATAGTTGATGGGGGAGCCTTCCCCCAGCGCGCGGGTGTCGCGGCTGCTGAGGGTGAGACGCAGCCCCTTGGCATCGAGGGAGGCGAGCGGCGGTTTGTCGAGCATGGCGTATTCATCCCGCGCCCGACCTTTCTTGCCGGGGGCGAGCTCGATATAGGCGCCGGAGAGCAGGGTGCTCAGACCCGATACCCCTTCACGGCCCACTCTGGGCTTGACCACCCAGAACTGGCTGTCACCGCGCAGCATGCCGGAGGCGGCATTGGTCAGCCGTCCTTTCAGCACGGCATGGCTATAGTCATCGCTCAGCTCGACGGCCTCGATGCGGCCGACGTCCACTTCGCGGGAGCGGATCACCGTCTTGCCAGCGACTATGCCCTCGGCAGTGGCGACTGTCAGGGTGAAACTCGGGCCCTGGGAGTACCAGTGCTGGAACAGCATCCAGAGACCGATGAACAGTGCCAGCAGGGGCACCATCCAGATTGCGGCGGCAGAGCTTAGAAAGTCAGAGCCCGGTTTCCACCTTTTTTTACGCTCACTCACGTTCGCGTTCTCCTTGTTGTAAATCCCAGATCAGGCGGGAGTCGAAACTCATGGCGGCGACCATGGTGATCAGCACCACACCTGCAAATGCGACGGCCGCAGGGCCGGGGTAGATGGTCATCAGATTGTCGAGCCGGATCAGGCCCGCCAGAATGGCCACCACGAAGACGTCGATCATCGACCAGCGTCCGACAAATTCGGTCATGCGATAGAGTTTGAGCTTGCCGAGGGGGGAAGTGACATTGCCGCGCTGCACCATATAGCAAAGCCAGAATAGCGCCAGTATTTTCACCAGCGGCACCACCACGCTGGCGAAAAAGATCACCGCCGCTATGGGGTAGGAGCCCATGGCCCAGAGCAGCACCACACCGCCGAGGATGGTAGAGGGGCTGTCATCACCGAGAAACACCGTATCCATGATGGGATAGACGTTGGCCGGAATGTAGAGAATGGCGGAGGTAAACAGCAGCGCCCAGGTGCGGTTCAGGCCGCCCGGCTTGCGCGCATGCAGCTTGCCGCCGCAGCGGGAGCAGCTGTGGCTGCCCACCTCGCTCAGAGCGCCACAGATATGGCAGCCCACCAGACCTGATTCCAGCGCGCCCGCTTCCGGGTCGATATCCCGCGCCTCGGTAGGGCCGAACAGCCGCTGCCACAGCCACATCTGATCCAGTGAGGAGATCATCTTGATGAGCAGCACGGTGTAACCGACGAAAGCCCAGAATGACAGCCCCATCTTGATGTCGGCCATCCCCATCAGCTTTACCAGCGAGATGAGCACCCCCACCAGAAAGACATCCACCATCAGCCAGGGTTTGATCCGGCAGAGCAGACGGCCGAGGGAGCGCAGGGCATTGCTGTGCAGATCTTTATCGACCCGCCACAGCACCAGCATGATGGATCCCATATAAACCAGTGGCAGGCCGATCAGGGTCAGGCTCAGTACCGCGCCGAGAAACAGATAGCCCTCATCCACCAGGGTGGTGATGCTCTGCAAAAAGGTCATCTCCTGGCCCACCCCTTTGGCCGAGAAGGACATAAAGGTAAAGGCATTGGCGAGCACGAACATGATAAGTGCCGCGAACCCGTAGGAGATCGGCCGCAACTCCTGCTGTGGCAGGTGGCGACTCAGTGTGTGTCCGCAACGGGGGCAGCAGCTGGCCTGTCCCACCTCGAGCGGTGTGGCCGGTATCAGCAGGTCACACTCTTCGCAGGCAGTGGCATCATGGACATAGGTGGTGTGGTGTTGGTGTGAAACCGGATGCAAGATAAAACCCCAGATAAGGCCCGTGGTAGAGCCAGAGCTGGCGATTATCGCAGTTGTGCTGGTCAGCGACCAGCCCCCGGAGGGCGCTATTGCTGGCGGGAGTGAGAATGACTTTGACAAGCCAGTGCCCATTTAGCACAATCAAACGCCACTTTTTTTCCGCGGGACAATAATTTATGACAACTGAATCCCCCAGCTACTCCACGATTGAGCAAGCCTTCTCCCTCGGGAACGGGCAAGATTCTGCCCTCAACTGGTTGCGCAAGAACCGCAGTCAGGTCGCTATTTTTCTGGTGAGCGGCATCAAGCTGGAAGGCACCATCAGCGGGTTCGACCAGTACAGCGTGCTGCTGACCGATGCTCATGGTAACCAGCAGCTGGTCTACAAGGCCAAGATCTCCACCATCGCCATGCACACCGGCCGTCCGCAGGTGAACATCCAGCGTGCTCGCAAGCCGCGTGTCTCCATGGCGCCGCGCCCCCACGGTGCGCCGGGCCGTTATGACGACAATCAGGGCGGCGGCAACAACGAGTAATCGTCAGCCTCGCACTCCCCGTTGACGCGCCCTGCGTCAGCGGCTGACGGAACCTGCTCTCATTTTCATTCATGTCCCGTATGAGAGCCGGTTCCGGTTATCGCCCCTTGCAGGGCGATATTTTTTTCCGTACTACGCCGTTATGCCGACCGGTTTGCCCTCTTTGACCATGCAGGTCTGCATACCCGCCGCTTCTCCGGCCTGTACCCCGATACCGGTATCTTCAAACACCAGACAGCCTGATGGCTCGACCCCCAGTTTGCTGGCGACCAGCAGGAAGGTGTCCGGATTGGGCTTGTGCAGCTCCACATCGTCTGCGGTGACCACCACGGAGAAGTAGCGATCCAGCCCAGTGTTGCGCAGCACCGCCTCGGCATTTATGCGCGGCGAGCCGGTGCCGATCCCCATCGGGATGACGCCATGATAGCGCTCGACCAGCGCCTGCATGGCCGGAAAGACGGTCGCCTTGTGCAGGTTGGCCACATAGTGGGCGGTCTTGCAGCGGGTGACTTCGAGCGGATCGAGGGGGATCTGCTGCTCCTGTGCCACCAGCAGGGCTATCTTGCGGCTCGGCATGCCACCCAGTTCATAGAACCAGTCGGCATCGAAGCGAAAGCCAAACTCACGGGCGGTATGTTCCCAGGCGGCGAGGTGCAGCGGCATGGAGTCGACCAGGGTGCCATCAAGGTCAAAGACCAGGCCTTGGAATCCGGAAAGCGTCATGGTGCGGGTCAGTCTCTGAAAAAAGGGAACCCATTCTAGCCAGTGGCTCCCCGCCTCGCCATCACCTAGCTGGTGAGAAACGCTTGCCCCCACATTTGTGACTGAAAATAGACGGGGGTGAGCTGGGCCGGATCGAGTTGATATTTGGGGGCAAGCTGTTCCAGCAGGGCCCAGTTGCCCTGTTCATAGGTGCTGACCAGCTGAAACAGATGAAATAGTGGCCCTTCGTGCAGTTCGATGGCGCGCTGCACGCTCTTGGGCAGGTGGGCCATCAACGGCTCCGACAGCAGGGAGCCATCGAGCACCAGTCCCACCAGAAAGGCCCAGCTTGCCTCCGCTTTACCGAGGGCGGTGAGGGCAATCAACTCGCAGAAGCGGCCGCGGGCGATGGCCATGCGGGTGCAGGCCTCCGGCATGTGCTGGCTCACCCGGGCCAGACCGTTGATCAACACGAACTTGCGGATCTCCTGCTCCCCCAGATAGGAGAGGGCGCGGGGTACCGAGGTGATGGGGGCTGCATGATCGAAGCCGGGGGCGTTGACGTAGGTGAGCAGCAGGCCGGGCAGCCAGGCATCCTGCTCCAGCAGGCGGGCTACCTGGGCGAAAGAGAACTCTTCGTGGCAGATGAGCTGGAGGATCTGCTGTACTAGCGCCATATCGGGCTGGTTGGCCCGCTGATTAACCAGCTCCGGACGGGCGAGAAAGCCGCCGGCAAAGAAGTCGACCTCGGCCTCTCGCAGCGGGAGAAAATCCGCCCAGGTTTCGATGTTCAGCGCCATCCGCTTGTGTTCGGTGGGCTGGCAGATCCCCTCTTCCCCCATCCAGTACACCAGCAGGCGGCTGGCGCCGAGCCAGCGTGGATCCCGGTTGGCGCCATGCACCGCCAGTCTGCGCCGGCTGTCGCGCCACTGCTCCAGCACCGGGAACGAGTTGGGCTGGCGTTCGCTGGAGGCTTCAACCAGCGGGATCGCGTCCTGATCCAGCAGGAGGGGACGCTGTTCATCGAGCTGTTCGTGGGTGAAGGGCACCAGATATTGACGCCCCTGCGCTAGCAGGCGGCAATGTTGCGCCAGTGAAGGCCATTCGGCCGGTGAGCTTAGCTGATAGTCGATGCCGTAGGCCACCAGAGCCAAGCGACGATTGAAGATAGGGTAGCGACGCAACAGCATGGGATCACCGATAGGCCAGAGTGCGGGCCCTCCCTTGTGACTTGGCGTGGTAGAGCGCCTGGTCAGCCTGTTCGGTCAGGGTCTGCCATGCTCCGTCCTGGGAGGGAACCAGATAGCTAAAGCCTATGCTAACCGTAATGAAATCAGCAACCCGCGAGGCGGGATGGGGCATTTTTAAGCGGGCAAGACCATCATGGATCCGTCCGGCCAGCTGTTCGGCCTCACCGGGTTGGGGGGCGCAGAGCAGAATGACGAACTCCTCCCCGCCGTAACGGGCGACCAGATTGGTACAGCGCCGCTCTGCATCCCGCAGCACATGGGCCACCTGTTGCAGGCAGAGATCCCCCTTGGAATGGCCGAAGTGGTCGTTGTAGGCCTTGAACTCGTCGACGTCGATCATCAATACCGCCAGCAGGTTCTGGGTGCGCCGTGCCCACTCCCACTCCCGCTGCATGGTGATGTCCCACTGGCGCCGGTTGGCGATGCCGGTGAGGGGATCTTCCAGCGACAGCAGGGAGAGGCGGTGATTGGCCTCCTCCAGCGCACGGTTGGTCTCGGCCAGCTGCATGGTGCGCTCGGCGACCCGGGCCTCCAGCTGGCGGTTGAGGGTTTCCAACTGCTCCTGAGTACGCTGGCGGATCAGCAGTTGTGACAGAATGGCGGCGTACTGTTTGAAGATCTCGCTCTGATAGGCCTTGAGCGGACGGTGCCAGAGCAGGTTGTCGGCGGCGATCCAGCCGATGGGGGTGGTGCCATCCCACAGCGATACCATGGCGTTCCAGCCACGGCCCACCTGCTGCTTCTCGTAGTAGAGGGGGGTATCTTCCATCACCAGCACGTAATCCTTGCGCCTGAGCGCCTCTTGCACCGTGGGGTGATCCGGAATGGGGCTGATGAAGTTGTGTTCATCCATCAGCTCGCCCTCTTCGCTGGTGCCCCAGGTGCCGCGCATGGTCTTGCCATCGGGTTCGATCAGGAAGATGGCGACCCGATCGAACTGCAGCTCCTTGCGGGCCAGCAGCACGGCATCCCGCAGCAGATCGTTCTCGCTGCGACTGCGGGAGAGGGTAACGCTTACCATGTGCAGCGCCTGCAACATGGTGAGGAAGGAGCCTTGCAGTGCCTGACTCTGAACCAGATCGGTCTGGGTATGGAGCCGCTGGTCCCGCTCCTGATTGACCTGGCTGGAGAGCAGGTGATTGCTGAGCTCGGCAGTCAGATAGTGGATAAGGAGCTGGATGCCCTGACGCTGGTGGGAGGAGAGGCGATCGATGCGGCGGCGGGTCTCCAGATAGATGACCCCTTCCAGCTTCATGTGACGCTTGAGAGGGAAACAGGCGCGTAACTGCGGCTGGGCGGGCTCCACATTTTCGCCGGGATCCGGCGGTGCTTGGAGTTGCTCGATCACCAGTTGTCCCTTCTCCATCGCCTTGTCAATCAGGTGGTGGGGCAGGGTCAGTTGACCGAGATGGGCGAGATCAAGCGTGGTCAGCCCGTGATCGAGCTGAAAACTGTAGAGCTGCGGTTCGGGGGCTTTCAGCCAGAGGTAGAGGCGTTCGGCATCGGTCTTTTCACGGATGGTGGCGAGGCTCACTTCGCATAACTGAGCGAAGTTGGTGAAGTGTTCCGGGTCCCATTCCTGCATACCAATATCCCTTGGATTGTACCCAAGCGAGTATAGACATATTTCTCCTTGATTAATATGTCAGAAAGGAGAGGTGGCGCACATAATGGTTGCATTAAGCCATTCTGGTGGAGACATTCACTGCGTTCTCTGCCAATAGTGGCTAGAACTGTGTGCCATAACGGTATATATGGCAGCTTGTAGGGCGGGATGCCGGGTAAAAAAGAGCCCGCACGATGGCGGGCTCTCGGGCAGATCAGATGATTCTGCGCGGCTTATTCTGCCTTGGGGGCAGCCTCAGCGGGTGTTTCACTGCTATCGGCTGGCGCACTCTCGGTCGCCGGGGCTTCCGGTGCCGGGCCCGGCACCAGATCCACAGCCGGCTTGGCGATAAGGGAACGGGTCTCTTCCACCGCTTCGGTCAGCTTCACCTCGATGATCTGGCCGAGCTCATAAACCACTTCGGTCTTGTCCAGATAGACGCGGCCGTTGTCCCAGTTGCACTCCAGTCGATCCTTGTTGTCGAGGATGTGACGGGCAGGCATGAACACCACGGCGCCGTTCTCCTGCAGACGCAGCTTGAGACCGGCACGCATCACGTCGATGATTTCGGCATTGAACACCTGATCGGTGCCAGCGGCGGCTTTCAGGTAGCGAACATAGAGCCAGTCGCCGATGTCGCGCTCCACCATGCGGTGCAGACGGCGGCAGGCGGTCAGATGCTCGGTGAGCTCGGTGCTCGGGCGCTCGCCCGGGGTCTTGCCGGCGATGACCGCTTTGAGCAGACGATGGTTGACCATGTCGCCGTATTTACGGATCGGGGAGGTCCAGGTAGCGTAGGCATCCAGACCCAGGCCGTAGTGGGCGCCCGGCTCGGAGGACATCAGCGCATAGCTCTGGAAGCGGCGGATCTTGCCGTCCAGCCAGCGGGTGTCGAGGTTGTCGATCCAGCGGCGCAGGGCGCAGAAGCCGGAGAGGCTGGCGATCTCGTCGCGCTCGAACGGGGCTTCGGCACTTTTCAGCAGGTCAATGGCGCCGTCGAGGGACTCTTCGTCAAAGCCGGTGTGAACGTTGAAGATGCCGTAACCGACGCTCTTGCCCAGCACGCGACCGGCGCAGATGTTGGCGGCGATCATCGACTCTTCCACCATGCGGTTGGCGATGCGGCGCGGCTCGACGTGGATAGTCAGCACTTCGCCATTCTCGCCCAGCTCGAAGTCGTAGTCGGGACGATCCGGGAATACCAGCGCATGCTCGGTGCGCCACGCGATGCGTGCTTCGGTCATCGCCTTCATCAGCGGCAGCTGGGCCAGTACGCCTGCGTCGATAGCCAGCTCTTTGCCATGCTCGGCCCAGTCGGAGACGTCGTCGTAGTTGAGACGGGCGTGGGAGCAGATGCGGGCGGCGAAGAACTCGGTCTCCTCCAGTAGCAGACCATCTTCGGCGATCAGCAGACGGGCGCACAGGGTGTTGCGCTCCTCGCCCTCTTTCAGGGAGCAAAGCTCGTCGGAGAGGGTGCGCGGGATCATCGGCACGTTGCGGCCCGGCATGTAGACGGTAAAGGCGCGCTGGGCGGCCTCTTTGTCCAGCTCGCTCCCTTCGGCCACATAGGCGGTCGGGTCAGCGATGGCGACCAGCAGCTCCCAGCCGTTGTCCAGCTTGGTGATGGCCAGCGCATCGTCCATATCCTTGGTCTTGGCACCATCGATGGTGAAGAAGGGCACCTTGGTCAGGTCACGACGGGGCAGCTCTTCCTCTTCGATGACCTTCCACTCCGGCAAATCAGCCGGCTCGACCTGGGCCAGATTGTGGCGCGCCAGCACCACCCACCAGGGCACATTGTGATCTTCCTGGGCGGCGATCTTCTGGATGATCTCGGCAGAGAAGTTGCCGTCGACCAGCGCATGGCGCTTGAGGGTCGCCACCACCCAGTCACCTTCCTTGAACTCTTTCTCATCCAGACCCTTCTTGACGCGGGCCTTGATGGCATCCTTGATCAGCGGATGGTCGGCAACCACGTTGAGGCGGTCACGGAACATCTTGACCCGGGCCACGAAGCGGGTGACGGACTGCTCCAGCAGGGTATCCGGCTCGGCCACTTCCTTCTCTTTTTCGGTGCGGATCAGGGCGGTCACCCGGTCACCGTGCATCACCTTCTTCATGTAGGGAGGCGGCACGAAATAGCTGGTCTTCTCATCGACTTCCAGAAAGCCGAAGCCCCGGTCCGAGGCGCGGATCACACCCTCTTTCTTCGGGATGTTTTCGCGGATTTGTTGCTTGAGCTGGGCCAGCAGCGGATTGTCTTGGAACATAAGTGAGGAACCTGAAGTGAAAACCTGGGTGGAGACCTGATGAAGGATCGCCCAGCACTATACGTTTTTAGCCCTGCAAAGCCAAGGTGAATGGCCTGCTCAGCGTGGTTTCAACTGCGATCTGGCATGGTCGATAAGGCGTTGGGAGAGCTGCTTGTGAACCCCTTTTTCCAGTACCCAGCGGTGCCAGTAGAGGCGTTCCGTCAGGACGTGGTCGGGACTGAGGTTGAGTAGTGACCCGCCAGCCAGCTGGCCTCTTATCTGCAATTCGGGGATCAGGCAGTAGGCCAGCCCCTGTTCTGCCATGGCGACGAAGGCCTCTGACGAGTGGACCGTATGGCAGGGATAACCGCCCGGCTCCAGCCCGAAGTGTTCTCTCATAAAGCTCACATGCATGTCATCGCGCTGATCGAACGCCACCGCCGGTGCCTTGGCCAGCGCATCGCGGGTCAGGCCATGAGGGAAGTGGCGG
This sequence comes from Aeromonas sp. 25-AL00135, assembly GCF_054052385.1. Lineage (NCBI taxonomy): Bacteria > Pseudomonadati > Pseudomonadota > Gammaproteobacteria > Aeromonadales > Aeromonadaceae > Aeromonas > Aeromonas sp. 25-AL00135. Next base: position 163,811 of record NZ_JBSTYQ010000009.1, read on the forward strand.
GCAACGAAGGCGGGGCTGGCGGTAAGCAGATAGTTCATCTCACCGAGCTCATCAACGCAGCAACCCGCCAGCGGCTGGGGATGCAGGCTGACTGCACCAAAGGCCTGACCCTCGCGGACCTTGTCGAGGGTGCGGCTCTCGTCATCGACCAGCAGGTTGAGTTCGATGGGGTGCTGTTTCAACAAGGGGGCAATGGCGGGCAAAAACCAGGTGGCCAGGCTGTCGGCGTTGACGGCGATGCTGATCCGGATTGGCCCTTGCGGCTCATCGGGAGCCAGCTCCCCCGCCAGTTCGAGCTCGAGCTGATGTACCTGCCGATAGTGGGCCAGCAGCTTCTGACCGAGCGCGGTGGCCTGCAGCGGCTGGCTACGAATGAGCAGCGGCTCGGCAAACTGTTGCTCCAACTGCTTGATCCGCTGGGAGATGGCCGACTGGGTGATATGGAGCGACTTGGCCGCCCGATCGAAGTTTTGTTCCTGCAGTACCGCATCCAGCGCCCGCAGCAGTTTGTAATCCAGCTCTTTCATCTTCTCCCCCTTCCGTTGCCCAAGGGCTGACTCTACGTCACTCGGCAGGGGACAACAATGGGCGGTGGAAGGGGCGTTGCGCTGTGATATCTGACAGTGGTGGTCTGTCTTGTAAGGAAGGCATACTGCTAGAGACCGCAGGGGGCAGCCCTGCGGGGTCATAGCGATACAGCGATACGTTTATCCCGGGCCTGTTTTCCCGGGATTTTTTATATCTGGGCCGCTAACTCATGGGAGCGATAGGTGGCAGTTTGATAGTGTCCGATAAGTGGCTGCGAGACCGCCAGGGCAAATCGCTCATCCAGATAAAAGCGCAGGCCGACACCTTTCACTGCACCGAGATCTACCGCTTGGCGGTGGCCCAGACGAGCCATAGGGATTCCGAGACGGCGGAAAATGCGTTCTGCGGGCAGGCTGGCTACACCAACAAACTCTTTGATGCCGTTGGCTGTAGCAAACGCATAGGCTTCCCGAAGGAGCACGCAGGTCAGCTCGCTGACACCATTGGTCATGCACGGAGCGCGGGTCGCATCGATAGCCAGACGGGTGAGTTCCCAGATCTCGGGAGTGCGAGGCGCGTTTTCACCGGCAAGGGCGGTGGGAAAAATGCTGGGCAACATATAGGCGCTGGCGCAACTGAGCAGACGGATACAGGCGCAGACTCCTTGTTCATCTTCGACCAGTACCCAATGGGTGTCTGGCGTGTCAAAGCGGTCGCGTTCCAAACCGTGGTAAGACTCGACGTCCCAGCCTAGCCGGTCGGAAAAGACGCGATTTCGAAATTGATAGAGTTCGTTCTCTACGGCGTTTCGTGGGTGATCTCTCAATTTTCCTTTGAAAACCAACATTATGAACTCTCTCTCTGCCTGTTCGCCGTTATAATCAGAAGCTTGGCCAGGGGGGCTAGCATATGAAACAAGAGCAACTGTTTGAGTATCTGGAACATTTCACTTCGGTGACGGATGGTGACCGTCTTGCCGGATTGATCGGTCGCTTTACGGTCGATATGGGTTATGACTATTACGGCTTTACCCTGATCATTCCGATGTCGATGCAAAGACCCAAAGTGGTACTGTTTAATCAGTGCCCTATCTCCTGGGTACAGACCTATACCGATAACAACATGCTGGCGTGCGACCCTGTGATTCAGTTGGCACGCAAGCAGACGCTGCCCATCTACTGGAACCGCCTCGATGAGCGGGCTCGCTTTCTGCAAGAGGGAAGCATGGACGTGATGGGACTGGCCGCCGAGTTCGGATTGCGCAATGGCATCTCCTTCCCTCTGCACGGCGCAGCCGGGGAGAACGGAATCCTCTCCTTTATCACGTCCGAGCGGGCTTCTAGCGATCTGCTGCTGGAGTCCTCGCCAATCCTCTCCTGGATGGCCAATTACATCTTCGAGGCTGCGATCAGGGTTGTGCGCCTGAGGGATTCGGATCAACAAGCCGCGCTGACGGATCGTGAGACCGAATGCCTGTTCTGGGCCAGTGAGGGGAAAACATCGGGGGAGATCGCCTGCATTTTGGGGATCACCGAGCGTACGGTGAATTACCACCTCAATCAGGTCACTCGCAAAACCGGATCAATGAATCGCTATCAAGCCATTGCCAAGGGGATTAGCAGTGGCATTTTGCTGCCGAATCTTGAACAGGTTGTTGTCACCAACTTCCCTAAACTGATGCAATAGAACCTGTTGATTCTCGGGGCAGAAGCAGGGGGACTCAATTGTCAGATCCTGCTATTGACTATTGGTTTCGGATGGGGCTTTTGGTGACTCCAAGTGATTAGCAAAATGAATCAATCAGTAAATCAATGAATTTCTAAGAAGGAACCACCATCGCTATAGTGCCGCTCATTCATCATTTCGAACGGTACTCTCCATAATGCTCGCAACTACACTACAGGGCTTCACCATCGGTCTGGCCATGATCATCCCCATCGGCGCCCAGAATGCCTTTGTGCTGAGTCGGGGCATCCATCGCAATCACCATCTGCTGACGGCCACGCTCTGCAGTTTCTGCGATCTCACCCTGATTGCTATCGGCGTATTTGGCGGAGCCAATCTGCTGGCCGCCAGCCCCCTCGGCATGGCGCTGCTCACCTGGGGAGGCGTGCTGTTTCTCGGCTGGTTTGGTGGCCGTTCCCTGCTCAGTGCCTGGCGTGGTAAAGGGGAGGGGCTTGCCGATTCAGCTCAGCAGATGGGGGCCAAAAGCGTGCTGGCGATGACGCTGGGAGTTACGCTGCTCAATCCTCACGTCTATCTCGATACTTTGATGCTGCTCGGCTCCCTTGGCAGTCAGGTGAGCGAGTCCCTGCGTCCGGCCTTTGCTGCGGGGGCCATGCTGGCCTCGTTGGTGTGGTTCTACTCGCTGGCGCTGGGGGCCGCAGCGCTGGCGCCCTGGTTGGCCCGCGGCCGGGTGCAGCAGGGGATCGATCTGCTGGTAGGCATCATCATGTTGAGCTTGGCTGTTCAACTGGCCATAGGACGTTGAGGAAGTTAAGGCGGCAGGAATGAGCGGCCGGTAACAAAAAGATGCCACTCACATGAGTGGCATCTTTGCTATTGGAGGGGCTCAGACTCTGAACTGGGAGAGCAGGCGCTGCTGCAGCAGGCTGGCCTGATGGAGCGAGGAGGCGAGTTGCAGACACTCCTGTGCCTCCTGTTCGCCGGTTCTGGCTTGCAGACTGATGCCGGAGACCTTGTCAGAGGAGTGGCTCAGGGTGTGTGACAGTTGACCTGTGGCTACGGCGACCTGCTGCACCATGTCGGCCAGCTGGTCGATGGCGCCTTCCACCTTGAACAGGATCTGCTTGGTATTCTCGGAGTCCTGCATGCCGGACTCCACCGTCTTGAGGTTGCGTTGCATCATCAGATAGGCGGTCTCGGTCTGCTGCTGGATGCTGCTGATCACCTGGCTGATCTCGGCGCTTGATGTCGCGGTGCGATTGGCCAGGGTGCGCACCTCGTCCGCAACCACCGCAAAGCCACGCCCCATCTCCCCCGCGCGGGCCGCTTCGATGGCCGCATTGAGGGCAAGCAGGTTGGTCTGCTCCGAGATGCCACTGATGGTGGAGATGATCTGGCCAATCTGACCCGCCTGCTCCTTGAGGGAGTTGATGGCGATGGCACACTCGCTCACCTCCTGTACCACCCGTTGCATGCCCGCGCTGGCGGAGGCGACATACTGGCTGCTCTCGGTGGTCAGCTGGCGCACCTCGTTGGCATTGTGGGCCGCCATGCTGCAGTTGTCCGAGATACCGGTGGCGACTTGCACCATCTGTTCACTGTCGTGGTGCAGGGCCAGCGCATGTTCGGCGGTCTGGCGGCTGCTTTGGCTGATTGCCTCCACCCGGTTGACCGAGGTGTGAACGTGCTCGCTGATGTGCTGGTTGTTGTCCATGGTGGAGCTGATCATCTTCTGCAGTTTCTCGATGAAACGATCCACGCTGTTGGCCAGCGAGCCTATCTCATCATCACGTTGCAGGTTGATGCGGGCGTTGAGGTCTCCCTCGCCAGCGGCAATATCCTGCATCCGCTTGTCCACTTGCAGCAGCGGGGTTACCAGCTTGCGGGTCAGCCAGAAGCCGCAGAGGGTGACCATGATCAGGCTCAGCAGCAGGCCACCCAGCAGCAGGGTTCGGGTCTGGCTGATGATGCCGTTGAGCTGGGCCACCTGATCCTCGACGGTAGCATCGCCGCTCTCCTCGATGGCAACCAGCTGTTGTCGCAGCTCATCGGCACTGACCTCATAGACGGACTGCTGGGTCTGATAGCTGCCGAGCGCATCGACCCACTGTCCCATCAGTTGCTGATGCCGGGCCAACAGGGCGCGATACTCTGCCGACAGTGTCTTGCCGGCAAATTCGCCGGTTCCCTCGATATCGAACAGCCCGGTGCCGAGCATGCTGTCGATTGCTTCGTGGTAGAACTCGGTCGCTTCTTTCAGCTCGGCCTTGATCGCCTCTGTGACTCCTTGTCTGCGCATCTTCTCCAGAGCATAGAGCTGGCGCAAAAAGCCTATGTTGGATTCCATCCCCCCGTCGGCCGCTTCCCAGCGAGTGGAGAGGCCGCTGTTCCAGCTGATGGTCTGGTCGGGGGATTGGGTCAGCGCCTCGACCGCGCCGTCGCCGATCACCTCCAGCTGGGTCGAGAGGCGAGCCATCAGATCGGCGTTGTGATGCAGGGCCTGATCCACCTCGGTATAGGCGTGATAGAGCGCCAGCAGCTTCTCTTGTTGCTGTTGATAGTCCTGCTTGTGCTGTTCCATGGTGGCAAGGGCTGCACCATCAATGAGCTGCCCCTGGCTGACCCGAGCCAGCGCGTCATCGGTCGCCGCCTTGGCAGCATCGAGTTCGGCGCGATTGAGCGGGGTTCCGTTTTGCATCTTCTGAATCTGTAGCTGTTGGTTGCCCAGCTCTATGGAGCCCTCCATGGCACCGTCGGCGGTCTGCCAGGCGGCGCCCAGGACATAGGAGAGCAGATTGGCTAGCCGCTGGCTGCCATACCAGCCAACGACCCCCATGCCCAGCGTACAGCCGAGCAATATGGCAAGACCCAGATTGGAGGTGGTAACAATTTTCATGTGATGGCCTTCCTTGGTATCGACATTGGCACCAGTTTCGGTTCCGAACGGGTTTAGTGTAGTGGTTTATCCCCCGCTCGGGGGCCGGTGCGGCGCTGAAACATCCCGTGCACTGGCTGCACCCGATCAAGCATGGTGGAAAATTGGATAAAAAGCCTCTCTGACCATGCGGGTGTTGCTGCCCTATGCTGGATACTTATCCAGTTATTCTTTATGCTATGAGCCAATTTACGAATAGTTGTATTGGTGAGGAGAGAGCCGTGATTGGTCGCTTGAGAGGCATTGTCATTGAAAAGCAGCCCCCCGAGGTCCTACTGGAAGTGGGCGGGGTTGGCTATGAGGTACAGATGCCGATGAGCTGCTTCTATGATTTGCCGGAGATCGGCAAGGAAGCGACCATCCATACTCACTTCGTGGTGCGGGAAGATGCCCAGTTGCTCTATGGTTTCAACCACAAACAGGAGCGGGCACTGTTCCGCGAGCTGATCAAGACCAACGGAGTCGGCCCCAAGCTGGCGCTGGCGATTCTTTCCGGCATGACAGCTACCCAGTTTGTGCTGAGTGTCGAACGTGAAGAGATAAGCTCTTTGGTCAAACTGCCGGGAGTCGGCAAGAAGACCGCCGAGCGGCTGGTGGTGGAGATGAAGGATCGCCTCAAGGGGTGGGTCAGTCACGACCTCTTCTCCCCGGCCATGGTCACCTTGCCAGCCAGTGAGCCCGAATTGCGGGCACCGGATGTGACCGAGGAGGCGGCCAGTGCGCTGGTGGCCCTAGGTTACAAGCCGCAGCAGGCGAGTCAGATTGTCAGCAAGATCGCCAAAGAGGGGATGTCGGTGGAAGATATCATCCGTGAATCCCTGCGTAGCCTGGTATGAGGTAGTTGATGATTGAAGCAGACCGCCTCATCTCGGCCAATGCCGCCCGTGAGGATGACATTATTGACCGGGCTATCCGCCCCAAGAAGCTAGCTGATTACACCGGTCAGGATACCGTCTGCGAGCAGATGGAGATCTTTATCGAAGCGGCCCGTCAGCGGGGTGAAGCGCTCGATCACCTGCTGATCTTCGGCCCGCCGGGTCTGGGCAAGACTACCCTCGCCAACATCGTCGCCAACGAGATGGGGGTCAATATCAAGACCACCTCCGGCCCGGTACTGGAGAAAGCAGGGGATCTGGCGGCGCTGCTCACCAACCTCGAACCGAACGATGTGCTGTTCATCGATGAGATACACCGTCTCAGCCCGGTGGTGGAAGAGGTGCTATATCCGGCGATGGAGGATTACCAGCTCGACATTATGATCGGGGAGGGGCCAGCGGCTCGTTCCATCAAGCTGGATCTGCCTCCCTTCACCCTGATTGGCGCCACCACTCGGGCAGGTTCACTGACCAGCCCGCTGCGGGATCGCTTCGGTATCGTCCAGCGGCTGGAGTTCTACAACGTCAAGGACCTGACCGATATCGTCTCCCGCAGTGCCCGTTGTCTGGGGCTAGACATGACGGAAGATGGAGCCATTGAGGTCGCCCGTCGCTCTCGCGGCACGCCGCGGATTGCTAACCGTTTGTTAAGGCGGGTGCGCGACTTTGCCCAGGTGAAATCCGATGGCCGGATCGACGGCCCCATTGCCGCCCGCGCCATGGACATGCTGGATGTCGATAACGAAGGTTTTGACTTCATGGACCGCAAGTTATTGTTGGCTGTGATAGACAAGTTTATGGGGGGCCCTGTGGGTCTCGATAATCTGGCCGCCGCGATCGGGGAAGAGAAAGATACTATCGAAGATGTGCTGGAGCCTTATCTGATCCAGCAAGGGTATCTGCAACGTACACCCAGAGGACGGATTGCGACCACACGAGCCTACGCTCATTTCGGTCTTCAGCGACCAGATGAGAAGTAAAAACAGTCGTTTGAACATGAAACCGCCGTCAAAGGCGGTTTTTTATTATCCGGGCAAAAAAAAGCCCACGGCGGATGCGGTGGGCAAAGACAATTCAGGATGGATGTTCACAGACAGTGAGTGCGTCTGGACACAGACCGGAAAATAAACAGGTGAGCCGTCGCGAGCTCTCAGAGTCGGTTCAGTTGATAGAGCTGAACAAAGGAAAGCTTGTAGTAACGGATGGTTTTAGCAACAAACTTTTTCATCTTCGATTCCAATAGACAGGTTCAAATTGATCGTCGAATACGTACCGTGAACCCGGATTAACCGGCCTGTATCCAAGGGTATGCCCTCACTGCGAGGCGCATTGTAGGAGTTCGAATCGACCCCGGCAAACAAGAAAAATTGCACTCTTCAAATTAGTTTATCTAATGTCTTTGTTGATGAAATTGGTTCGCATGAGTATGCATTCTTTGCAATTTTAAATTGAGTTTTCGAATCAGATTGCCTGACTCGGATAACATGGAAAAAGGCGCGTCATTCACGCTTTTCAAATTAAACCGAGTGGCGGGATGTTAAATTCTTAAATTGATTTAAATCAATGTTTTACGCTTTATCGTGTTTTGTGATCTGGCTCGCGTCAATAATCGTGAAATAGATTAAAAATGCCTTTCAAAGCCATGTATGGCGGGTCCTTTTACATTGATTTCAATCAAATAAAGGTGATATAAAAACCCGGTCATCATGGGCGAGAATAAATTCAGGCTGATTGTTTTGGAATTGTTAAACATTAGCTTTATTTGTGTTCTCGTATTGCCTTGTTGTTAATGCCAGTGGTTACTGAACGCGTTTTGTTGTGACACGTCCCAATAAGGCTCATTCGATAACCTCCAACGGAAGCTTTGTGCTTAAAACTTAAAATAGCCGTGCCAATAATCGGTGAGGAAACATCATGATTGCTGAGCATGTGGTAGACCTATCGCGGTTCCAGTTCGCTGCGACGGCCCTTTATCACTTTTTGTTTGTACCCCTGACGCTGGGAATGGCCTTTCTCCTGGCGATCATGGAATCCGTCTATGTGATGACCAACAACACCATCTACCGGGACATGACCAAATTCTGGGGTAAGTTGTTTGGTATCAACTTTGCCTTGGGGGTCACCACAGGTCTGGCCATGGAGTTCCAGTTCGGGACGAACTGGGCTTACTACTCCCATTATGTCGGCGATATCTTCGGGGCCCCGCTGGCTATCGAAGGGCTGATGGCCTTCTTCCTGGAGTCCACCTTCGTCGGTATGTTCTTCTTTGGTTGGGATCGTCTGAGCAAGCATCAGCATCTGGCTGCCACCTGGTTGATGGCGCTGGGTACCAACCTTTCAGCCCTCTGGATCCTGGTCGCCAACGGCTGGATGCAGAACCCGGTCGGTGCCGAGTTCAACTTCGAATCCATGCGGATGGAGATGATGAGCTTCGCTGACGTGGTGCTCAACCCGGTTGCTCAGGTCAAGTTCGTCCACACTGTGGCGGCTGGCTATACCTGTGGCGCCATGTTTGTGCTGGGTATCTCCTCCTACTACCTGCTGAAGAATCGTGATGTGGCGTTTGCCCGTCGCTCCTTCGCCATTGCCGCCGCGTTCGGTATGGCTTCCATCGTGTCCGTGCTGATCCTCGGTGACGAATCCGGTTACGAGACCGGTGAAGTGCAGAAGGTGAAATTGGCCGCTATCGAAGCCGAGTGGGAAACTGAACCTGCTCCGGCCGCCTTTACCCTGTTCGGTATTCCGAATCAGGAAGAGATGCGCACCGACTACGCCATCAAGATCCCCTATGCACTGGGCATTATCGCGACCCGTTCTCTGGACGGTCAGGTAACCGGTCTGAAGGATCTGAAGAGCGAGCACGAACTGCGCGTTCGTAACGGTATGACCGCTTACGACCTGCTGACCAAGCTGCAATCCGGTGACAAGTCTGACGAGACCCGCGCTCGCTTCGACGAAGTGAAGCAGGATCTGGGCTACGGTCTGCTGCTCAAGCGCTACACCAGCAACGTGACCGATGCTACCGACGAGCAGATCAAGGCCGCAGTGGATGACTCCATCCCGCAGGTTCTGCCGCTGTTCTTCGCCTTCCGCATCATGGTTGCCGTCGGCATGCTGATGCTGGTGCTGATTGGTATGGCCTTCTATGACAGTGCCCGTCACCAGATCGGCAAGCGCAAGTGGCTGCTCAAGGGTCTGCTGTGGGGTATCCCGCTGCCGTGGATCGCTATTGAAGCTGGCTGGTTTGTGGCTGAATATGGTCGCCAACCGTGGACCATTGCAGAGGTGTTGCCGACTTCCCTCTCTGCATCCAATTTGCCTGCAGCCGAGATCTGGTTCTCTCTGATCGGTATCTGCCTGTTCTATACCGTACTTCTGGTTATCGAGATGTACCTGATGTTCAAGTATGCCCGTCTTGGCCCCAGCAGCCTGAAGACTGGCAAGTATCACTTTGAACAGATCAAGGCATAAGGAGAGCGACCATGTTTGATTACGAAACTCTGCGTGTCATCTGGTGGGCTCTGGTCGGCGTACTGCTGATCGGTTTTGCCATCACTGACGGCTTCGACATGGGGGTAGGCGCACTGCTCCCGTTCGTTGGCAAGAAAGATGTCGAGCGCCGCGTGATGCTCAACACCATGGGGCCGCACTGGGAAGGTAACCAGGTTTGGCTGGTCACTGCCGGTGGTGCCTTGTTCGCCGCCTGGCCGATGGTGTATGCCGCGACCTTCTCCGGCTTCTACATCGCCATGATCCTGACCTTGATGGCGCTGTTCCTGCGTCCGGTCGGTTTCAAGTACCGCTCCCTGCGTGCTGATGCCAAATGGCGCAGCAACTGGGACTGGGCCTTGTTCGCCGGTAGCGCCGTACCGCCCATCGTCTTTGGTGTGGCCTTTGGCAACCTGCTGCAAGGCGTTCCGTTCGAGTTTAACCAGTTCATGATGTTGACCTATCACGGCAACTTCTTCGGCCTGCTTAACCCGTTCGGCATTCTGGCTGGTCTGGTGAGCCTGTTCATGCTGCTCACCCAGGGCGCAACCTGGTTGATGATGAAGACCGACGGTGAAGTGCTGGCACGTTCCCGCACTGCCGCCATGATCTGCTCACTGCTGACCCTGGTGCTGTTTGCTGCCGCGGGTTGGTGGGTAAGCGGTATGGAAGGGTATGTCATCGTCAAGGCTGCCGCGACTGACGCGGTATCCAACCCGATGAACAAGGAAGTTGTCCTGCAGGCTGGTGCCTGGATGAACAACTACACCCTCTATCCGTGGATGGTGGCTGCCCCTGTACTGGGCCTGGCCATGAGCCTGCTGACTGCGCTGTTTGCCCGCATGAACATCGGCTGGCTGGCGTTTACCAGCTCCTCGCTGGCGATTGCCGGGGTCATCCTCACTGCCGGTTTCTCCATGTTCCCGTTCGTGATGCCCTCAAGCCTTGAGCCGTCACTGAGCCTGACCATGTGGGATGCTACCGCCTCTTTCAACACCTTGCAGGTGATGACTGTGGCTGCAGCGATCTTCGTACCGATTGTGCTGGGTTACACCATCTGGACTTACATCAAGATGTTTGGCCGGGTAACCAACAAGCACATCGAAGATAACCAACAATCTCTCTATTAAGAGGTGCGCTGACAATGTGGTATTTCACCTGGATCCTGGGACTGTTGCTGGCCTGTGCATTTGGCATCATCAATGCGCTGTGGCTGGAACACACCGAGAACATGGATCGTCAGATCGATGAAAACAAGTGATCGACTCGCCAGGCTGGCCGCTCCATTGGAGCGGCAGCCGTGGCAGGGGTTGATGTTACTCGCGGCGGCCTTGTTGGCCGTCGCTATTTTACAGGCCCCCAATCTGATCGCGGCCAACACCAGCGAGCATGGTCTCTGGCTTGCTCCCTGGCTGATGTGGGCCGTCTGTTGTGGCGTACTTAACGGACTTGGCTTTCATCTGAAAAGTCTGCCCGGACGTGTGCTATTCAACCCCTGGCTCGCCTGGCCCAGTTTGTTGTATGGCCTCTGGCTGACACATTCATATTTCCTTTCATAAAAAACGGGGGGAGGCAGGATTTCCCTGTCTCCCCCTGCTTCTTTCCTATTCAGCCCTGCGCTATGATAGCCCCCCATCTGACTGTCGAATGGATCACAGATTGTTATGGGGGAAGTCTTTGAGTTTCCGGTGCGTGTCTACTACGAAGACACCGACGCCGGGGGCATCGTCTACAACGCCAATTATCTCAAGTTTATGGAACGTGCTCGCACCGAGTTTCTTCGTGCCAAAGGGGTCGAACAGGACGTCTGGCTGCAGGAGGGATATGCCTTCGTGGTGAGCCGAACTGAGATCGATTTCCGCTCGGCGGCCCGTTTTAATGAACTATTGAATGTATTAACGCAAGTGATTGAAGTGAAACGCGCATCCCTGCGCTTTTCGCAGCAGATCCTGGCGGCTGATGGACGACTGATCACCCAGGCCATGGTACAGATAGCCTGTGTCAGTCATCCGCAAATGAAACCTGTAGCTATACCTGAAAAAATCAAGGGAGTGCTGTTAAGTGCACGCTGAAATTTCGTTTATTGGCCTGTTTTGGCAAGCCAGCCTGTTGGTAAAACTGGTCATGATGACCCTGATGAGCATGTCTATTGTCTCGTGGGCGCTGATTATCCAGCGTTCAAAGGCGATCAAGGCGGCCAATCTCGCATCGGAACAGTTTGAAGATCGCTTCTGGTCAGGGGTCGATCTCAATCGCCTCTATCAGGAGTCCTCTTCCCGCCGCGATGATATCGAAGGCATGGAAGATATCTTCTACTCCGGCTTCAAGGAGTATGCCCGCTTGCTCAAGGCCGGTGCCCGTGGTCAGGATGCGGTGATGGATGGTACCTACCGCGCCATGCGCGTCTCCCTCTCCCGCGCGGTGGATGATCTGGAATCCAACTTGCCGGTGCTGGCGACCATCGGCTCCATCAGCCCCTATATCGGTCTGTTTGGTACCGTATGGGGGATCATGAACGCCTTTATCGCCCTGGGTCAGGTGCAGCAGGCTACCTTGCAGATGGTGGCACCGGGTATCGCGGAAGCGCTGATCGCTACCGCCATGGGTCTGTTTGCCGCTATCCCGGCGGTTATCTTCTACAACCGCTTCTCCAACAAGGTCGAGCGGCTGGAGAACGCCTACGCCAACTTCATGGACGAGTTCACTACCATTCTGAACCGTCAAATTGCACAGCAGCAGGGTGATCAGTAATGCAAACCTATCAGCGGATCCGGCGCAAGAAGGTGGCCGAGATCAACGTGGTTCCCTATATCGACGTCATGCTGGTGCTGCTTATCATCTTTATGGCGGTCACGCCGGTGATCACGCAAGGGGTCAAGGTGGATCTGCCACAGGCTGAGTCCGAGCAGTTGCCGGAAGATGCCAAGCCGCCCTTCATCGTCAGCGTCAATACCGAAGGCGAGTATGTCATCAAGGCTGGCGAAGCCGATGACGAGCCGGTGCCAAGCGGCACTCCAGAGGCGATGCAGCAATACATCACCGAAAAAGCCATGGGCTATCTGGCGATCAACCAGAATGCCCCCGTGGTGGTCGCGGGTGACAAGGCCGTGCGCTACGAAGAGGTGATCCTGTTGATGGTGGCCCTCAAGAAAGCGGGTGTGCCTCAGGTTGGCCTGATGACAGATCCGGTGAACTAACGGAGATGGATGTGAAGCGTGGTATTTCCGGTTATCTCATCGCGTCGTTTCTGCTGCACCTGATCATCGGCATCATCCTGTTTGTCGGGCTCGATTTCAGCAAACCGAAACGACCCGAATCGAAGGGGCAGATCGTCAATGCCGTCATGCTCGATGAGAACTTCCTCAACGAACAGGCCAAGCAGATCCAGCAGCAGAAATCTCAGCCCAAGCCTCAAAAGGTAGAGAAAGAGAAGGATAAGGAAGACACGGATCTCGCCAAGCGCGAGCTGGCTCAGAAACAGGAGCAGCTTCGCATCGCCGAGACCAAGCGCAAGCAGGCCGAAGAGGCGACTCGCAAGGCCGAGGCCGAAAAGCAGAAGAAGGTTGCCGAGCAGAAGCAGGCGGAAGAGAAGGCCCAAAAAGCCGAGGAAGCCCGCAAGCTGGAAGAACAGAAGGCCAAGAAGGCCGAAGCCGAGCGTAAAGCGGCGGAAGCCGAGAGCAAGGCGTTGGCGCTGAAGAAGAAAAAGGAACAAGAGAAGAAAGAGGCCGAAGAGAAGGCAAAGGCGGCAGAAGCCAAGGCCAAGAAAGCGGAAGCTGACAAGAAGGCCAAAGCCGAAGCCGAGAAGAAAGCCAAGGCAGAAGCAGAGAAAAAAGCCAAAGCCGAGGCCGAGAAGAAGGCCAAGGAAGAGGCTGAGAAAAAGGCAAAAGCTGACGCAGAGAAGAAAGCCAAGGCAGAGGCCGAAAAGCAGGCCAAGATCGCGGCTGAGCGCAAGCGTAAAGCCGCCGAGCAGGCCAAGCTGCAAAAAGAGATGGAAGAGATGATGCAGCAGCAGCTGTCGGCTGAGGCCAATGCCCGCAGTCAGGCGGCATCGGCAGCAGCCCAGGGCGAAGTCGACAAATATGCGGCGCTTATCAAGGCCACTGTTGAGCGGTATATGATTTTGGATCCCACCATGCGGGGCAAAACATGTACTATCGGCGTACGTCTTGCGAGCAGTGGCTTTGTCATATCGGTAGATAACGGCCAGGGTGACCCGGCGGTCTGTCGTTCCGGTAAGGCGGCTGTTCTGAAAGCCAATCAACTGCCAGTGCCCAAGGATCCTGCGGCATTCGAGATGTTGAAGGAATTTAACCTGAAGTTAGAACCGAGTATCTAAGCGTGATAAAACGAGGTTGCTTGCCTCCGGTTGGCAATCTCTCGCCGAGAAAGGAATTTAACCTCTCATCTATATTGGAACCGAGTATTTAAGCCATGATCAGAAAAGTATTTTTTGCTTTGGTTGGCTGTTTGTTGCTGGGCCAGAGTGCCCAGGCGGCCCTGGACATCGTCATCACCGGCGGTATTGATAGCGCACGCCCCATCGCTGTCGCCCCCTTCAAGTGGGAAGGCAACGGACAGTTGCCGCAGGACATCGCGGAAGTGGTCTCCAACGACCTGATGCGCAGTGGCAAGTTCAAGCCGCTGGCCCGTGGCCAGATGCCGCAGACCCCGAGCAGCAGCAGCGAGATCAACTTCGCTCCCTGGGCCTCCCAAGGGGTTGAAGCCGTGGTGGTGGGTTCCATTTCGGCAGTCGGTGACGGCACCTACAAGGTGAACTTCGAGCTGGTCGATGTGCTGAAAGGCCAGCTGGCCAAGGCACAAGGTGGCGAGAGCAACGGTTACATCCTGGATAGCCGCATGGCGACCATCCCGGGTGCCCAGATGCGCCAGTTTGCCCACCGTATCTCCGACATCGTCTATGAGCGTCTGACTGGCGAGCGCGGTGCCTTCCTGACCCGTCTGGCTTATGTCTCCGTCCAGCAGGGTACCCAGTTCCCGTATCAGCTGCGTATTTCTGACTACGACGGTTACAACGAGAAGACCCTGCTGCGCTCCCGCGAGCCCTTGATGTCTCCGGCCTGGTCACCGGATGGCAGCAAGCTGGCTTACGTGAGCTTCGAGAACCAGAAGTCCGAAATCTACGTGCAGGATATCTACACCCAGCAGCGCAGCCTGATCACCAGTTTCCGTGGTATCAACGGGGCGCCGGAGTGGTCTCCGGATGGTCGTCGTCTGGCTATCGTTCTATCCAAAGATGGTTCACCGAACCTCTATGTGGTTGATGTCGCTAGCAAGCAGCTGACCCGCGTCACAACCAGCCGTGTGATCGACACTGAACCCTCCTGGATGCCGGATGGGCAAAATTTGTTGTTCACCTCTGAACGTGGTGGCAAACCCCAGATTTATAGCGTAAATTTGGCGACTGGTATGACTCGCCGGATGACTTGGGAAGGTGAATCCAACCAGGGTGCATCCATCACTCCTGATGGCAAAATCATGGTGATGGTGACCCGTGTTCAGGGACAGTATCGTATTGCCCGTCAGGACATGGAAAACAATGCCCTGTTGGTCCTTACCCAGAGCGCTCTGGATGAGTCGCCAAGTGTGGCTCCCAATGGCAGCATGATCATTTATGCCACCATCTATCAGGGTCGTAAGAGTCTCGCGTTGGTGTCGACTGATGGTCGCTTCAAGGCTGTGCTTCCGACCAGTAGCGGTGAAATTCGTGCACCAGCTTGGTCGCCCTTCTTGAATTGATAAAAATCCAATTGTTTTTTGTTTTGTTATAAAGGTTTAAGGAAATAGCATGCAACTCAATAAACTGCTCAAGGGTTTGGCCATCGCACTGCCACTGTTCACCCTGGCCGCTTGTAGTTCTTCTTCTGATTCCGACGCCGCTGGCGCTGAATCAGGTATGACCGACGGCATGGGCGGTGTACAAACCGGCGGCGCCAACGGCATGTTGTCCCCGGAAGAGCAGATGCGTCAGAAGTTCGAAGCACTGCAGCGTGACAACGTGATCTACTTCCCGTTCGACGGTTACGATATCCAGGGTCAGTACGCTGATCTGCTGGATGCCCACGCCAGCTACCTGCGCGAGCGCCCGAGCGTGAAAGTCCTGATCGAAGGTCACGCCGATGAGCGCGGTACTCCGGAGTACAACATCGCCCTGGGCGAGCGTCGTGCCAAGGCTGTTGCCAAGTATCTGCAAACCCTGGGTGTGCAGGCCGAGCAGCTCTCCATCGTCAGCTATGGCGAAGAGAAGCCGCTGGATCTGTCCCACACCGAGGATGCCTTTGCCAAAAACCGCCGCGCGGTTCTGGTTTACTAAGGTTTAAACCGAACGAAGTTCGTTTATATGCAAGCGGCCATTTCGATGGCCGTTTTATTTGCACTAAACGCCAAGGTTTGATCCGAATGAAATCTGCATATGCGAGCGACGATGGCGCTGGCCGTTTTATCTGTACTAAACGCTAAGGTTTGATCCGAATGAAATCTGTGTACAAGCAAGCTGTCGTTGCGCTGGCCGTAATGGTTGCTCTGAATGCGCAAGCTGCAGCACCGGTCAGCGATCTGGGCGGTGACTCGGGTGGTGGCGTTGTCCTTAGTGGCAACAACGGCGCCATCGTGCCCACCGGTAGCCTGGAAGATCGGGTTGCCCTGCTGGAGCGCACCCTCAATGCCCGTCTGCGACTGCAAGCTGAATTGCAGCAACAGGTCGACTCCCTGCAAGGGGAGGTTTCCGAGCTGCGTGGTCAGCTGGAGCAGCAGACCTACCAGATGGAACAGTCGCAAGAGCGCCAGCGTCAGCTCTATCAGGAGCTCGACAAGGTTGCCAGCAGCCAGCAGGCTGCACCGGCCGCCGCGGCCCCTGCTGCTGCCGCTACACCGGCTGCTGCGGCCAATTACTCAACCAATCAGGATGAGAATCAGGCCTACGACGCAGCGGTCAACATGGTGCTCAAAGAGAAGAACTACGACAAAGCCATTCCGGCTTTCCAGGGCTTCATCAAGCAGTACCCCAATTCGGGCTATGTTCCCAATGCACACTACTGGCTCGGCCAGTTGCTGTTCAACAAGGGTGACAGAGCCGGAGCCTCGGCCCAGTTTTCGACCGTGGCCAACAAATACAGCAAATCCCCCAAGCGAGCCGATGCGCTGCTGAAGCTGGGTATGCTGGCGCAGCTGGATGGCAAGAAGGCGGAAGCCAAATCCTTCTATGAGCAGGTGATCAAGGGCTATCCCAACACCTCGCCAGCCCAGTTGGCCAAACAGAGTCTGGCCAAGCTGTAACATTGCTGTATGTCACTGTTTTCGTAACGCTACTGTAAAAACAGCCTGCATTTGTACGCACAGTGAGCAAACGGATTTAAATTACGAATTTTCTGTTGCACCGGAAATTTAAATCCGTAATATAGGCCGCCGTCAGAGCCGAAGCAGTAATGCAGTCGGAACTGGTCGTGGTGAGGGTCGTTAGCTCAGTCGGTAGAGCAGTTGACTTTTAATCAATTGGTCGCTGGTTCGAATCCAGCACGACCCACCATTTTCTCCACTCGGTGGAGACAGAATTCCCAGGTCGTTTAGCTCAGCTGGGAGAGCACCTCCCTTACAAGGAGGGGGTCACTGGTTCGATCCCAGTAACGACCACCAGTTTGTAAAAA